>NZ_JAGDVS010000026.1:0-10202 GCF_023255755.1 Acidithiobacillus sp.
CTGAACTTGCCCTTGAGCGTGCCGATTTCGGAGGTGGCGCGGTTGCGGGCGCGGGCGATGCCTTCTGCCTCCACGGCATCCGTGGCCATGCGCAACCCGGCGGTATCGATAAGCTCCACCGGCAGGCCGTCGAGGACGATTTCTTCGCGGAGCAGGTCGCGGGTGGTGCCGGGGATGGCGGTGACGATGGCCGACTCGCGTCGGGCGAGGGCGTTCATCAGACTGGATTTGCCGACGTTGGGTCGTCCGGCGAGCACCACGCGACCGCCACGGGCGAGTCGGGCGCCTTGTTGTGCTTGCTTGAGCAGACGGGCGATCTGGCCTTCCAGCCGCATCAGGCTATCGGCGATAGCCTGTTCATGGGCATCGCCGAGGTCTTCTTCACTGAAATCCAGTCCGGCCTCGGCGAGAGCGAGAAGTTGCAGGAGCTGGCCATGGATGCCATCGACCGCCTGCGAGAAGGCACCTTCCAGGCTCGCCATCGCGGCGCGTGCCTGGGCGTCGCTGCGGGCGTGGATGAGGTCGGCCACCGCTTCGGCCTGGGCAAGATCAAGACGACCGTTGAGAAAGGCCCGTTCACTGAACTCGCCGGCACGCGCCGCCCGTGCGCCCAGAGCGATGGCCTCGGCGAGCAGGCTGGCGAGGGCCAGCGGGCTGCCATGGCCCTGCAATTCCACGACGGTTTCGCCGGTGTAGCTGTGAGGGGCGGGAAAATAGAGGGCGATGCCATGATCGATCACGCTGCTGTCGCGGGCGTGAAAGCGGCGAAAATGGGCAAGGCGGGGCATCAGTGGTTTTGCTTTCGATCCGCCGCAGAGCGCCGTCGCGATGGGCAAGGCCTGTGGTCCAGAGAGGCGCAAAATGCCGACGCCGCCTTCTCCCGGCGGCGTAGCAATCGCCACAATGGTGTCTCCCTGCTGATAGTCCATGTCTTTAACTCAAGACGGACGGTCCACCCTACTCCTTGGCCGCCATGATATGGCGGGTGATCAGGTACTGCTGGCCGATGGAGACCACGTTGTTGGTCAGCCAGTACAGTACCAGACCTGCCGGGAAGAAGGAGAAGAATACCGCGAAGATCACCGGCAGGGCGGACATGATGCGCTTCTGTATAGGGTCCACCGGTGCTGGATTGAGGCGCTGCTGGAAGAACATGGACACGCCCATGAGCAGAGGCAGGATGTAGTAGGGATCAGGTATGGCCAGATCATGAATCCAGAGGATGAAGGGTGCCTGCCGCAGCGAGACGCTCTCCACCAGCACCCAGTACAGGGCGATGAAGAAGGGCATCTGCAGCACGATGGGTAGACAACCCGCCATGGGATTGACCTTCTCGCTGCGATACAGCGCCATCATGGCCGCGCCCAGCTTCTGGCGATCATCACCGACCTCCTTTTTCAGCTTCTCCAGCTTGGGCTGCAACTTGCGCATATTGGCCATGGAGCGGTAACTGATGGCTGAGGGATAGAAGAAGATGGACTTGACCACTATGACCAGCAGGATAATCGCCAGCCCCCAGTTGCCGACCAGTCCATGGAACCAGGTCAGTACCACATGCATGGGCTCGGCGATGATGGCGAACCAGCCGTAGTCCACGGTCTGCTCCAGGCCGCGACCCATGGCGGCCAGGGTTTGCTGCTGCTTCGGCCCGAGGAAGAGCTGCTGGGTGATGGTGGTACTCTGGCCCGGCGCCAGGGTCGGCAGCGGGGTACTCACGCCGGCGACATAATTGGTACCCGATGGGCGCGCATAAACTTGGGTTTGCGCCTGTTCGGAGGGCAATATAGCCGTGAGGAAGTAGTGATCCATCATCCCCGCCCAGCCGGGGCCGGACTTCAACTCCGGATGATCGTGGATATCGCCGAAACTCACTTCGCTGAAGTTGCCCTGGTGCATGAGCACCGCGCCGGTGAAAATCGACATGAACATGTGCGTTTCGGTGCGATCATTACGCAGGATCTGGTCAAAATAACTGCCATTCCACGGCGTGGACCCGCTATTGGTGATGGTGATGTGTTCTTCCACCACATAGCTGTCGGGCTGGAATATCCATGTTTTTTCGACGCTCAGGGGGCCGGCCTTGCCGGTGAGGGTGATGGGCTGGCCGGCGGCCCGCTGGACGGCAGGAACGGCAAACTGGGCGACCAGGGTCTGCCCGTCGCTGCTGACGAAACCGCTCTGCTGTACGGTAAGCTTAGCCGCTGTCCTGTCGAGGATGGGATAGGGTGCGGGGTTATCCACCGCCTGCGGATAATGGCGCAGGCCAAGGTGTTGAATATCGCCACCGTTCAGGCCGATCTGGCCAGTGAACACCGGCGTCTGGAAAGGCACCGTGGGTCCTGTCGCCGACTGGAGACTGGTGCTGACCGGCGCGACCATCGGTGCGGTCACTGCTGCTGGTGAGGTAGCCCCAGCGGGTGTTGGCGTGCTGGGGGTCGTGACACTTTGGCGGACGGCAGTCGGCGTAACCGGTTGCGGCGTATTCTGCTCCTGCCAGGCCTGAAACAGCAGGAAGACGACTACGGCAAGTGCAACGGCGAGGATGGTCTTCTGATTATCCATGGGGCCCCAGGGCGTTTAAGGAACGGGATCAACACCACCGGGGTGCCAGGGATGGCAGCGGCTGATGCGTTTTATGCCTAGCCAGGAACCTTTGGCGATGCCGTAGCGTTCGATGGCCTGACAGGTATATTCGGAGCAGGTCGGGTAAAAACGGCAGTGATGTCCCAGCATGGGGCTGATGACATACTGATAGCCGCGCACGACAACGACGGCCACGCCCCGTGCGCTCATGCCTTCCCCAGCCATTGCTGGAAATAGACGCTCATGGCCCGCATACTGAGTTGCCGGGCACCAGCCCGTGCCACCACCAGGACGTCACGCCCTTGTGCGCGCACCGGCTGCTGCCGGAAAGCCTCGCGCAGGCGCCGCTTGACGCGGTTGCGGACTATGGCATTACCCACCTTGCGGCTCACCGCCAACCCCAGACGGGGGTGCGGCAATTCGTTATGCAAGGTGTAGATCACCAATTCTGGGAAGACCTTCTTGCGCCCCTGCTTGAGGGTGCGCTGGATAGCCGCCTTCTGGCGGAGGCGATCCTCGCGGGTAAAACGATGAGGATGCGCCAGCGCCGGGTTCATCGGCTTACGGGCAGAGGCGCTGACGGCCCTTGGCACGACGGCGTTTGAGCACGAGGCGGCCGGATTTAGTGGCCATGCGGGCACGGAAACCGTGGGTCCGTTTACGGTGAACGACGCTGGGCTGAAAAGTACGCTTCATGAGACACTTCCTGCGGATAATTCTTAAGGGCTGAGAAGATAAGGAGATGCTGCGTGAAAGTCAAGGCACCTTAGCGCACGATGGGCTTGTAACGCAGGCGGTGGGGCCGGGCACCCTCTTCACCCAGGCGACGCTTTTTGTCGGCCTCATACTCATGGTAATTGCCCGCAAAGAATTCCACATGGGCATCGCCTTCAAAAGCGATGATGTGGGTGGCGATGCGGTCGAGGAACCAGCGGTCATGGGAGATGACCATAACGCTGCCGGCGAACTCCAGCAGGGCATCTTCCAGCGCGCGCAGGGTTTCCACATCGAGGTCGTTGGAAGGTTCATCGAGGAGAAGGACGTTGCCGCCGGCGATGAGGGTCTTGGCCAGATGCAGGCGGCCGCGCTCACCGCCCGACAATTGTCCCACCAGCTTTTGTTGGTCGACACCCTTGAAGTTGAAGCGGCCACAATAGGCGCGGGATTGGATTTCAAACTTGCCGACGGTGAGGATGTCCAACCCACCGGAGATTTCTTCCCAGACGTTGTTTTTGGCGGCGAGCGCATCGCGGGACTGATCCACATAGGCCAGCTTGACGGTGGAGCCGAGAACGACTTCGCCGCTATCCGGAGTTTCCTGGCCCACAATCATGCGGAAAAATGTCGACTTACCGGCACCATTGGGGCCGATAACACCGACGATGGCGCCCGGCGGCACTTTAAAGCTGAGATGTTCAAAAAGCAGTTTGTCGCCAAAGCCCTTGGTCACATCACGGAATTCAATCACCTCATTGCCGAGGCGTTCCGCCACCGGGATGAAAATCTCCTGGGTTTCATTGCGGGTCTGGTATTCGTAGGAACTCAGTTCTTCAAAGCGGGCCATGCGCGCCTTACTTTTGCTCTGGCGGCCTTTGGCGTTTTGTCGCACCCATTCCAGCTCGTGCTGCATCGCTTTGAGGCGCGACACCTCGGTTCTGGCCTCCTGCTCCAGGCGTTTTTCTTTCTGCTCCAGCCAGGCGGAGTAGTTGCCCTTGTAAGGGAAGCCATGACCACGATCCAGCTCCAGAATCCACTCGGCGGCGTTGTCGAGAAAGTAACGATCATGGGTGACGGCGACCACGGTGCCGGAGAAGCGTTGTAAGTATTGCTCCAGCCAGTCCACCGATTCGGCGTCCAGATGGTTGGTGGGTTCGTCGAGGAGGAGCATATCGGGGCGGCTGATGAGCAGACGGCAGAGGGCAATACGGCGCTTTTCACCACCGGATAGCGGGCCAACCAAGGCATCCCAGGGGGCGAGACGCAGGGCGTCAGCGGCGACTTCCATCTGTTGCGCGGCCTGATGGCCATCACCGGCGGCGACAATGGCCTCCAGGCGCGCCTGCTCGGTCGCGAGGGCGTCAAAGTCCGCATCGGGCTCGGCGTAGGCGGCATAGACCGCCTCCAGCTCCTGTTGTGCGCCGAGGATGTCACCGAGACCCTCCTCTACTACCTGGCGCACCGTCTTATTCGGATCGACCTGCGGTTCCTGCGACAAATAACCAATTTTGAGACCGGGCATGGGCAGCGCTTCGCCTTCAAACTCCTTGTCGACACCCGCCATGATCTTTATCAGGGTGGACTTGCCGGCACCATTCATGCCGAGCACGCCGATTTTGGCGCCGGGGAAGAAGGACAGGGAGATGTCCTTGAGCAGTGCGCGCTTGGGCGGCACGATCTTGCTGAGGTGATTCATCGTAAAAACGTATTGCGCCATTTTCCTATGTAACCCCTTGTATAGTATAATAAAATACAAAAACAGTCCCGCATGTCACACCTCGGGGAACCCTTCCGCAACCCCTTGTTTTTGCAACTGGGCATAACAGCCCATAACCATTCAGTGTGACACGGACTGTGACAGCGCGCCGTGTCACACTATGCAGCCCTGCTATCGCGGCGGCCTGGGCACGCAAACTGGAACAGGATATCGAAGCCGGGCTATACCCGCCGCCGGAAACCAGCCCGACCCCGGCTGTTCCTACCCTGCGGGACGTGGTGGACCGGCACCTGCTGGACGTATCCAGCACGCATAAGGGCCAGGCGGTGAAAGTGGATATCCTGCGCCGCATCGTGGATGGGCACAAGCAGGTGGCACCTGTCGCCTATCGTTGACGCTGGCAAGCCCGTCACGGAGATCACAACCAGGACATCCGGGATGCCCGCCTGGCCCAGATTACCATGCGAGGGGCTATGGTCAATCACGGGCACCGTTTGCCGTGAGTTGTCCCTCCTGGGCAGGGTATCTCACCGCTGTCGCGTACGATTCCACAGCCTTATTCCGTCCGGATATTTTGTGGACGAACACCAATACGGGTAGGATGAAAACACAAATTGCGTTAGACTAGCACCATATTGGTTGATCTATACCACTGCTTGGTAAGACTATTTGGAGATAACTGTGCAATCGACTGCGAAGGCAAGCACCAAGATTTCCGATGTTGATGCCTCGACTCGGAGTAGGAGACGGCGCACTGCTGCGCTATCCACGCAAGCCATGTTGCGCGCCGAAGTACAGGCCGACAAGGCTCGCAAGATACGAAAAAGGATTCATCATAGGCCAACATCGAGATCCCAGACTTTAATTACTTACCAAATGGGGAAAATACAAACCAACATTGTTAGCTCGGACTTATCTGGACAGGACGTGCTCAGTGCACTACAGCGGGCCGTCGTCCTCCTTCCGTGGAACTTCAAAATACAAGATGTCGCTTTGCCACTCTCCAATGGTCAGGAAGCAACATCAAGATACACCTGGCGTGACTGCGAAGCAGTTTTGCAGTCTATGGACGCAGAACCAGAGCCCCTGCCTGAGTTGGAAGCTGTGGCGGCCCGGTATCGAGCTCTTGTGCGAAGTGATGTCTAGTGGGGTTTGTTGTAGCGTCTCTAAGCAGGCAGCATCCCCGTAGTACGTTCCGGTGTGGCGAAACGGAGCTTGACCAATGGCTCGACAGGTATGCCCTCCAGCAGCAGAACAAGGGGCTGTCCAGAACCTTTGTCTTATTTAATGAAGATCGTCCAGACATTTTGGCAGGCTTCTATAGTCTCACCGCTGATGCGCTGTCACCGGATACATTCCCGGAGGATTTTGCACGGCGCTACCCAGGCCAATACCCCATTCCTGCGATTCGCTTGGTTCGCCTCGCCAGACATACTGAGTTCAAAGGGCAGGATATTGGTGGATACTTGCTGGTAAGTGCCTTAATCTGTTCGGTTACCGCTTCCAGGCAAATAGGTGTGGCGGTGATTGTGGTGGACGCAAAAAACGCCTCTGCAAAATCTTTCTATGAAAAATACGGATTCAAAGCATTCCCCGATAATACCATGATGCTTTGGTTGGGCATCAATGATGCCCGGCGCATAACCACGCTCACACGTCCGGCATAACCCTCATGATCCACCTGCGCCCCAGAGAGTGGGTTCAGACCGCCAGAGGGCGGAGTTGCCCCAGTGTAGCGCAAATCAGGATTTGATGTGGACTGTGCCGCCGGTCTCAGGGCTGGGCCTGTAGCGCGTACTGCTGCTGCGCCATGGTCACAAAAGTCAGCGCTGCCGGATTCCCGTCCTCCCGCCGCCCGCGCCAGGCGAGACTCACCTCACTGTCCCCCAAGGTATCCGCCAGCGGTCGGAAGACGATTCCCGGACGTTGAATTTCTGCAAAGGCCGAGAACAGGAAACTCAACCCAAGGCCCGCCATGACTGCGCTGAACACGGCATTGGAATCGGCGAGTTCCATCAGGATATGCGGCTTCAGGGCATGAATGTGGCATTGGGCGAGGATGCGATCGTAGGACGCCGGTGCCACTTCGCGGCGCAGGAGAATCAATGACTCATGGTGCAGACGGTGGAAGGCTATGGCGCGCTCTGCGGCAAAGGGATGGTCTTCCGGAAGCACCAGCATCAGGGCTTCCCGTTGCAGCAGATGCTGGTGGATATCCGGCAGGATGCCGATATCGCGGATGAAGCCGATATCGATCTGATCATCGCGCAGGGCCTGCAACTGCGCATCGCTGCTCATCTCCCGCAACTCCAGATGCACCCGCGGAAAGTGCTGACGAAAACTGCGCAGCAGCCCAGGCAGGAGGGCAATGGCGGTGGAGGCAAGAAAGCCGATCCGCAGGGTGCCGGCCTGACCGTTTTGCAGATTGCCGAGCAGGGCCTCCGTGCGCCGCGCCTGCGCCAGCAATTGTCTGGCTTCGGGCAAGAGCACCCGGCCAGCGGCCGTGAGCGAGACTTCCCGCTGGTTACGCAAAAAAAGCGGCAGACCGATCTCGTCTTCCAGAGCGCGGATGCTGCGGCTCAGGGAGGGCTGGGCGAGATGCAGGCGAATCGCCGCCCGATGAAAGTTCAGGGTTTCGGCGAGCACTGCAAAATGGCGCAGATGACGCAGGTCCACTTCGGTATTACTCCTGGATTCGGGACTGCGAGTGTAGCCCAGGGCCGGCGGGGGCGGCCAGTCAGGGAGACGGGCGTGAAGCGGCTGCGGAACGCAGGAACCAGTCCGGTCCCGGCCGCCGTATCCACGGGCCATGCAGTGCGATCCGTACCGTCATGGTCAGACCGGGACGCAGCGGGTACCGGGTCAAATTCCCGGGATCGACGGCGATGCGCACCGGCACCCGCTGGGTGAACTTGATCCAGTTGCCGCTGGCATTCTCCGGCGGCAGCACCGCGAAAACGGCGCCGGAGCCCCCTCCCAGTCCCACCACCCAGCCGTGATAGGTAACGCCGTTACCATAGAGATCAGAATGCAGCGTCACCGCAGCGCCGGGGCGCACTCCCGCCAGACGGGTTTCCTTGATGTTGGCAGTGACCCACATCTGCTGCAATGGCACCACGGTGAACAGGCGTTGACCGGCGCGCACCCACTGTCCGGGCTGCACCGCCTGCTGCGCGACGATGCCGGTGACCGGGGCGCGGATGATGCGTCGTGTCCAGTTCAGGCGGGCGAGGGCCAGGGCCTGCGTCGCCGCACACACGGCGGCCGGCGGCCCCGAGCTGCGCGGTGAGGGCTGCGCTATGCGCCGATTCGGCGCCGATTTCGGCTTGCAGGCGCCGCACCGCGTCAGCAGCCGTGATGGCGGCCATATCCTCGCTCGCACCGGCGCTGGCCGACGCCCGCAGGCGCCAGGCCTTCTGCTGCGCACTGTTCAGGCTGGCCCGCAGGGCCGCTTCCTTGCTGCGACTGGCCTGAATTTCGTGGACCAGCGCCAGCGCATTTTGCCGGGCCTGCGCCAGTTGTGCTTCCGCCTGTTGCAGCTTGCGACCAGCACGTTCGCCGCGGAGCATCACCAGGGGGGAACCGGCCTCCACCCGCATGGTGTCGTAGGCGGGGATCGCGGCGACGGTTCCGGTCGTGCGCGCATCCACCGCGTAAAGGTTGCCCTCGACATAGGCATCGTCTACCTCCAGCCGCTCCTGTCCGATCAGCAACCACCAGAGGCCGTAGACCAGCAGACCGAGCAGGACCACGGCGGCCAGTATCCAGAGATTGCGCCGCCTCTGGTCTGCCCCGGCCTTACTCGCATTGTCAGGGGTGCTGTCTGGACTGGTCATAGCCGCCTCCCAATGCGGTTTCCAACTGGACCCAGGCCTGTAGCGCCGCATAACGGGCACGGCGCTGGGCCATTTGCTGATGAACGAGGGTGATCTGCCGCCGCAGCACCGCCGTGCGGTCGCTGAGGCCAAACGCTTGCGCGGCGGTGGTCAGTTTTTCCTGCTGGCGGGTGGCGCCGGTGCCAGCCGCCTCGGCCTGCCAGGCCTGCCGGCTGAGCTGGTACCCAGACAGCGCCGTCAGCACCTGCTGGACAGATTGCAGGATGCTTTCCTGGTAAACGGCCACCGCCTTGGCTTGCTGCGCCTCGGCGCCGTGGAAGCGGCTGGTCAGGGCGCCGCTGGTAAAAATCGGCAGATGCAGGGCCGGTCCAAAGTTGTAGGCGAAGCTCGCCGGATTCAGGAGCGTAGCAAGGTGGGCGCTGTTCATATCCAGCAGGGCCGAGAAAGAAATGTCCGGATAAAAGGCGACGCGGGCGGCTTTGGTCTGCTGGACACTGGCGAGCGCCAATGCGCGTGCCGCCTGCACGTCGGGACGGTGGGCGAGGAGGTCCAGACTCAGATGCTGCGGCAGAGTGGGTATCCCTGCGGACGCGGGCACCACCGGCCGTAGCGGGAGGGCATCCGGCGCAATCGCCGCAAGCGCTGCCAAGGCGAAGCGTGCGGCAGCCGCCCGTTGCTGCCAGTGCGCCAGGTGGGCAGTATTCTGCCGGAGCTGCAAAGACAGCTCGGCAATGGGCAGGTCGGTCCCGAGGCCGAGATGTCGTTGGATTCGCAACAACGCCTGCTGCTGCTGGTAGAGGTGCTGCAAACGCCGGAGGCTGGCGAGCTGCCGTTCGGCTTCCGCCCAGCGTAGATAGGCATTGACGACGGCAGCGGCGAGCAGGCGGCGAGTATCCGCCAGTCGCGCTTCGGCGGCGCGTTGTTCACCCAGCGCCGCCTTGAGACGGTCCGCATATTTGCCCCAGAAATCGAGCGCCTGCGTAAAACCGAGTCCGACATCACCGCTGTCATAGCGTTTGTTGCCCAGACCGAGCGCCCCCAGCGGGCTGTTGCCGCTGAACTGCAAAGGCGTGACGGCCGCCTGCCCAGAAAGCTGCGGGCCGAGAGCCGCCGCCCGCCAGGTGCTGACCGATGCCGCCCAGCGGACCATATCGATGGCCTCTGCCAGACGCGGATTGGCTGGGCTCAGTGCCCGGATCATGAGTTGATCGAGCCCGGCGCTGGCCAGCCCCGTCCACCAGTCTTGCTGCGGCCACGCGCCGGTGGGCAACGCCTGCGCGCCGTCCAGTCGCTGCACGCTTTTCACCCAGGCCGGGGCTTTGACATCCGCTGGTCCCGGGGCACGGATG
>NZ_JAGDVS010000026.1:10212-11900 GCF_023255755.1 Acidithiobacillus sp.
CCGCCGAGGGCCACGACGCCGAGGGCCGCGCATTCGGCGATCCAGCGCTTACGGTGCATGTTCCACATCCTCCTGCCGACTCGGTTCCGCATCAAAACCGGCGCTTTCCATGATCTGCTGCTCGATGGTGACCCGCCGGACCTGCCCGGCCCGGCGGCGATACGGCCCTTTGGTGAGCCATACGAGGGCAAGCACAACCAGCGCCATCCAGCCCCAGAGCCAGAGCATGGATTGCATGGACAGCACGGCACTCTGGGTAGTCAGATGCTGAATGGACAGGGCCTGCGCGGCGGGACGGTTCATTGGCCAGTGCTCCAGCATGCGTTGCAAGGGTACGGACGGGGATTGCCAGGCCAGGTGCGCCCTGAAGGTATCGCCATGTCGCATCCACAGGGCCGAGAAAGCGCTCGACAGATAGGCACCACCCAGAATCCGCACAAAGTTCTGCAAGGTGGCCGCAGCAGGCAGGCGGCGCTGGGGCAGGCGTGAAAACATGATCAGGCTCAGGGGCACCAGATAAAACCCGATGGCGATGCCTTCGATCAAATGGCTGAGGAGCAGACTGCGCAGATTGCTGTGCAGGTTGAGCTCCGTGGTGAATCCATAAAGGGCGACAAATCCAAAACAGATGGTCGCCAGCCAGCGCGGGTTCACCCGGTGCGAGATGGGCCCCATCACCGCAATCAGCGGTACGCCACCGAGGGCCATGGGCAGCAACACCACGCCTGCCCAAAAAGCCGAGTAGTTGGCATGACTGATGAGCGCCGAGACAAAAAGGCTGTTCCCGCCCAGCAGCAGTCCCCAGCCGAAGACGAGTGCCGGCAGCGCCAACACATAATTCCGTCGCCGCAACAAACTGAGATCCAGGCAGGGCTGCGACTGATGCTTCTCCCAAAGGAAAAAGGCGACAAGGAGCACGGCTCCCAAGCCGGTCAGCCAGCGGATGGCGGGCGCATCCCACCAGTTCCAGTCCTCGCCACGATTCAGCACGAGCTGAAAGGTCGCGCTCCAGGCAGCGAGCAGCCCCAGCCCGATCCAGTCAAAGGGCTGGCGCACGCGCTCGTCGGGATCGTCGCGCAACAGGGCGGAGACCATGCCCAACGCCAGCAAACCCACGGGGAAGGTCAGCACCGCCGCCGCCCGCCAGTCCCAGGTGTAGGCGATCCAGCCCGCCAGCGATGGTCCGGCGAGCAGGGGCAGCACCAGATTGACGATGCTGAGATCGGCCGCCGTCTTTTGCCAGCGCGGCGGCGCATAGCGGATTAGCAATCGCCGGGTCAGCGGTGTCAGAAAACCCGCCGCCATGCCTTGCAGAAACCGGCCGCCCAGAAATAAGCCGAAGTGATCGCTGAATACATCGGGGAGGGTGGCCACCATCAGCAGGATGAGGGAGATCTGAAACATCCGCAGTTCGCCGAAACACTGGTAGAGCCAGGTGGCGGGCACGACGGCGAGCGCCCAGGCCAGCAGGTAAAACGTCAGTGACCAGATCGCGTGATCGAGGCTGGTGCTGTAGGCGCCGGCGATGTACGGCAGCATCGGGATGGACCAGGCGAGGCTCCACGATGCCAGCAGCAGGCCGCTGCTCAGGCCGAGCAGTAACAGCACGCCATCCATCCCGAAAAAGGCGGGGACAGCGGGAGAAACGGGGCGAACGGCCAAGTGGATACCTGGAGCAGTGGGGACAC
>NZ_JAGDVS010000196.1 GCF_023255755.1 Acidithiobacillus sp.
GCGAGGTGGACACCTTCGGGGTCCTGCTGGCCGCCGCCCTGACCGCGCGGGACTGCCCCGTGTCCAAAGTGCGTGGCCTGCTGGACATGGCGGTGCCGAAGATCATGGACCAGATTCAGGAAGCCCGCGAGGCGTCGCGAGAATCCGACCTGATTCTGGAAACGCTGTTGTCGCTGCGGATCGAGGTTCAGCGGCACGAGTGCGATGACCGTGGCAATGAACGCATCAACAGGGAAACCATGGGTATCGGTCGTGTTATTCAGGCGGCCGTGGGACGCCCTGGTGGGGATGACGCGCGCACCTTGGCCGATTTTGGCTTGGTGGTAAGGGAAAAGGATGATGGCAAGACTTACCTGGCCATTGCCTCGCGGCATGCGTCGCTCGCCAAGCTGTTCCAGTCCACGCGGTGGCGTGTGGACGGTGCCTGGACGGGCGGGCTGCGTGAGATCGAGGGGGCGATCAGGAATCAGAAAGTAAGGTTCGGTAAAGACGAGCGAAAGGGTACGCTGATTCCACTGTCCGCGCTGAACATCGAGGTCGACGCGCCTCGCGGTGGTGACGGGTCTGTGATTGCGTTCCCCACCCCGAAGAAAGGTTTTGGGGCCGACCTTATTAACGCCGAGCCTTTCGATCCGGACGTTCCGTTCTGACTCACCGCAGTTCACCTGGTATTGACCCGCCACCCGGCGGGTTTTTTTGTTCGCGCCGATGACGGAACGGAACGCCAGAGGGCTACCGGGAACGGCGGGTGATCAAGGCCGCGTGGAACCGCCCCGGTTCCGTGGTTCCATTTCGGTTCCGGGGCGGTTCCACCAAATCTCGTTTTCATTCAATCCGTTGCATGCGTCTGGAACCGTGGAACCGCTGGAACCGGCAAAAATGACATATACGGTGGAAAATTTTTATAGATAAGAGGACGGGGCAGCGGGGCTTATCTATAAAAAAATTTCCGCGCACGAGGTAAAATCGATGGTTCCAGTGGTTCCACGGTTCCAAGCATGTATAACCATATGTTAGTATTGTGTTTTTTCTGGAACCGCTCTGGAACCGCCCCGGAACCATTGGTTCCGCCCCGGTTCCGTGGCACCAGCCCACCAGAGGGCTGCCCTAGAAGCCCGCCAGAAACCCGCCAGAGGGCCGCTTGGGCTACCGGGAACAGCAGGGCAGCAGGACCGATGGGGCGCCCCCTTGCAGGGAAGCGGCCCAGCATCGATGGTGGTCAACCCCGTAGGAAAGTGTGGGGGTGTTTCCCTGACGGTTTCTGCTGACGACTATGTTAGATTTTTCAATGTGGTATGAGACGGAACGGAACGCCAGATAAAGCGCCTCGTGTCTTGCTATAGCCCTTCTTTTGCGACGATCCGCCCTGAGGGAAGCGTTATGGTCCTCTCGCGCCTGGCGGCTCATCCCTGTCCGAGGCATCCTGCCCTCATCGGGACGGCCCGCCTTGTCTGGCTGGCCTGCCCTCAGCGGGATCGCCCACATCCCAGGCAGCCCTCATCCCCGGGCGGCCCGTCCCCATCCGGCGGCAGCCCACATCCCGGCGCGCTGTCCCCGTCCGGTGCGTCTATCCGCATCCGGCGGTCTGCCCTCGTCGAGGGAAGCGACACCCGGTGCACATACCTTCATCCAGCGAGATCCACCGCGTCTTGTCGGATGGTCAGCCGATGAGTTTCACCAAATCTTCGGCCTTAAGGTGCGTGTAACGCTTCAGCATTTGCATGTTCTTATGCCCGGTAATGGCCGCCACCTGCATGGGGTTCAGCCCTTTCTCGAACAATCGGCTGGTGGCCTCGTGGCGTAGATCGTGGAAAGTCATATCGTTGATTACCGCATGCGCCAGGGCCTTATTGTAGCTGGCCCGCATCCCCTCGCTGGTATAAGTCCAGACCCGTCCATCCAGATTGCGCGGCAGATCACGGAATACCTGGGCCGCTCGGATGGTCAACGGCACGATGCGTTTTTCCCCGTTCTTGGTGTATTCCAGCGTTACCGTGCGCCGTACCAAATCGACCCGATCCCAGGTCAAACCCATGATCTCGCCCTGGCGCATGGCCGTTTCGATGGCGATGGTGACAATGGCGGCGAGTTCGGGGTTCATGGCGCGGCAGGCGGCTAGTAGCCGTTCTTCCTCATCGCCGACGAGCCGTCGGTCCCTACCACGAGGCAGTTTTGGCTTGCGCACGAGTTCAACCGGGTTCGTCAGGGCTTCCATGCCCCACTCGGTGCGGGCCACATTGAATAGGTGCGAGAGTAGGGCCAGATGCAACCGAATGGTGTTGGAGGATTTCCCCTCGGCTTCCATGTCCCGCACGGCCGCAGCGAGATCCCGGCCACGAATGGCCGCGAGAAACATCCGGGCGATGGGACGGGCCTGCCACTGGCGCATCATGCTGCTTTCCTGGCGTGGTGACTTTTTCGTCGGAATGATTTCTCTGGCGTAGCGGGTCAGGGCTTCATCGAGAGTAGTGCTCTCACTTTCCGAACGATCCCGCCACGCGCCACGTTCCATCTCAGCCTCGATGATGGTGGCCCATGCCTGGGCGTCGGCCTTGTTGCGAAAGGTCTTGGTCTGGGGTGGATATCCCTTGCGCTGAATCTGGACCTGATACCCGATGACGATGCCGTCACGGTCTTTTCTGGGTCGGATGGACGCCATGCTTGCCCTCGTTCTGGGTGCCGTACTTGGGCATAGCTTGGGCAAAATTTGGGCAAAAAGTCAACTTGGCGAAAAAAAACACCTAGGAAATATTCCTAAGTGCTTGTTTTATTTGGTGGCGCTTCAGGGACTCGAACCCCGGACACGCGGATTATGATTCCGCTGCTCTAACCAGCTGAGCTAAAGCGCCGTGAGGCGCAAATTAAAGCCCTAACCGGTGCGCCTGTCAAGGGTGGCACCGTGGCAATCCGCGCTCATTTATCGTCAGCGCAGCAACCGGCGACTGAGCAGGCGCCACGCAAACCCGTAAGCGACCAGGGTGTAGAGCAGCAGCACGCCCGTGTGGTACAGCACCTCATGGGGCGGGTGCCCGGTCAGCAGTGGTCGCAGCAGCGCCACCGCATGGGTCAGCGGCAGCACCTCTGCAATGTCCTGAGCGAAGGGCGGCAACGAATGGAGGGGGTAGAAAACGCCGCAAAAGAGAAACATCGGCGTCACCGCCAGAGTGAAATAATACATGAAGAAATCATAACTGCGCGCCAGTGCCGTCATGACCAGCGCCAGTGCGCCAAAGCTCAGCCCCGCCAGCAGAATGATGGGCAACGCCAGGATTACCCAGGGGCCCTGTATGGCGCCAAAAAAGCTGGCGACGATGATGATGGCCACGGCGCTGATCAAGCCTTTCACTGCGCACCAGGCCACCTCACCGGCCAGGATGTCGCTGACGCGCAGGGGCGTGGCCAGCATCGCTGCGTAGGTGTGCTGGGCGCTCATCCGGGTAAAGGCCGAGTACAGGCCCTCGAAGCTGGCGGTGTTCATCACGCTGCTGGCGACGATGCCGGAGGCGATGAAGGTGATGTAGGGCATTCCGTCCATCTGTCCGACGAAGTGCCCCAGGCCGTAACCCAGCGCCAGCAGGTAAAGAAGTGGGTCGCCGAAGTTGCCGAGTAGGCTCGGCACCAGCAGTTTGCGCCAGACGCCGAAGTTGCGCTGCAGGACGGCCAGCGCCCCGGCCCCCGGCAAGGCGTCGCGTATCGGCATTATTCGGTTTCCTCCCGCAGATCGCGTCCCGTCAGGCGCAGGAATACATCCTCTAGGCTGGCGGGGCGCTGTATCCAGCGATAGGCCGGATCCTCCGCGAAGTGCGCCAGCAGCGGACTCAGATCCGTCCCGTAGCAGATCAGGGTATCGCCGACGCGCTCGCTGGTACTCACCCACTGACGATGCAGATCCTGCGGATCCGGCAGTTCACCGTCCACCCGGCGCAATTCGACGACGCCCCCGGGGATATGGGTGGTGATTAGGCCGCGCGGACTGTCTTCCGCCAGAATCCGGCCATGGTCGATGATCCCGACCCGGTCTGCCAGACGCTCCGCTTCGTCCATATAGTGTGTGGTCAGCAACAGGGTGGTGCCCTGCCGCCGTAGTTCGCGCAGACGCTGCCAGATGAGATGACGGGCCTGGGGGTCGAGTCCGGTGGTGGGCTCGTCCAGCAGCAGCAATTTTGGGGCGTTGATCAGGGCGCGGGCGATGGTCAGGCGGCGTTGCATGCCGCCGGACAAAGAGTGGATCGGTTGCGCGGCATAGCCGCTGAGGGCCATAAACTCCAGCAACTCGGCACTGCGCTGGCGGATCAGCGCTTTCGGCAGGCCGAAGTAACGGCCGTAGGTCCAGAGGTTTTCCTGCACGGTAAAATCGGGGTCCAGGTTATCCGTTTGGGGCACCACCCCCATGTCTGCCCGCGCCGCACGCCCCATTTCTGCAAGCGCTCGACCACCGATGTGAATCTCTCCGCCATCGGTTGGCGTCAGCCCCTGGATTGCCCGCACCGTGGTGCTCTTGCCCGCCCCATTGGGACCGACCAGGGCGAAGCACTCCCCGGCGGCAACGGCGAAGTCTACCCCGCGCAGCACCTCGCGCCCGCCATAACGCTTATGCAGCGCCCGCAGTTCAAGAAAAGCTGGATTCACGACAGGGGCCGCTGACTCCCATCTCGCTTACTTCTTCACTGAGGGATTCCAACAGTGCTGCTTGCAAAGCGTTCAACTGACCATGAAAGAAGTGGTCTGCGGGAAGCAAAATTTTCCTGGGCTGAACGGGCAGGGTATCAACCCAATTTTCTACGCTCACGGCGGGTACCAGTTCGTCCAGTTCGCCTTGAATCAGGGTCCACGGACAGGAAGGTGCTGGCAGTACAGTGAAATCAAAGAGATTAACGGGCGGGGCGACGGTCAGCAGACGGCTGATGCGCGGATGACGGTGCACGCTGCGATAGGCCACATAGGCTCCGAAGGAAAATCCGGCCAGCCAGATATCGAAGCCGGGACGGCGCTCCTGCACCCAGTCGAGCACCGCCAGGCAATCCTCGGTTTCGCCACGACCATCGTCATAGACGCCGCCGCTCTCGCCGACTCCGCGAAAATTGAAACGTAGCGAGGGGATACCCAATTGGTTGCAGGTCCTGCTCAGATAATGCACAACCTTGTTGTGGAGTGTGCCGCCATAAAGGGGGTGCGGATGGAGAATGACCGCCACCGCGCCGCGCGTCTCTTTGTCGGGGCAATCGGTAATGCCTTCCAGCGGACCCGCCGGACCCGGAATGATAACGCGCTGGCCTACACATTCCAGGCTGGCCAGTTCGCCGCCATCATAGAGGTGACTCCGGTCGATAGGCAGCATCAGATCCGCAGCCTTTCGACAGGCAGACCGTCACGCAGGTGGGATTCGACAATTTCGCGCACATCATCAGCATCTACATAGGTGTACCAGACGCCGTCAGGATAAACCACGGCCACTGGCCCTTCACTACACCGCCCCAGGCAACCGCAACGGTTCACCCGAACCTGTTTTTCGCCATGAATACCGAGGGTTTTGGCGTGCTTCCTGGCCACATGAAACATCTCTTCGGCGAGGCCGCTGTTATTGCAGGCCTGCTCGCCATTGTCGCGATGGTTCAGGCAAAGAAACATATGCCGTTGATAAAAAGCACCTTCCATAAGCGTTGACCCTCTCTTCATACAGGGACATCATACCTGAATTAGCCCTTACTGACAGCGTGTGGAGATGCCATGCTCAGCGATCAAGTCATCGCCAATATCGATAATGCCTTGCGTACCCTGACCGGACAGCAGATTGGCAGTGATCGACCGTATCCGGCCAGGGACATTCCCGACGTACTCCTGCGTCCCTGGGAACGACAGCGGGCCGGACGCATGATGCGGGTCAACCATGCGGGTGAGATCATGGCGCAGGCCCTTTATACGGGGCAGGCGACTGGCACGGATGACCCTGCCCTGCGTGAGCAACTGCAGCAGGCCCGCACCGAGGAGGAAGATCACCTGCGCTGGTGTGAAGCCCGCCTGCGGGAACTCAACAGTCGCCCAAGCCTGCTCGCCCCGCTCTGGTACAGCGCCGGCTGGGGCATGGGTTTTCTGGCCGCCCGTCGCGGTCGGGCCAGTAATCTCGGCCTTGTCGTCGCGGTGGAAAATCAGGTGGAAGAACATCTCAACAGCCATCTGCATGAACTCCCCGCCGATGATGAGCGCAGCCGCGCCATTGTGGCGCAGATGCGGGACGACGAAGTCGGGCACGCCGAAAAAGCGGAAGCGCTGGGTGCAGAAAAACTGCCCATGCCAGTACGTATGGCTATGGGAATTTTTTCAAAAGTCCTGACCCAGGGAGCGCTCTGGATATAATCGCTTAGGAGAGATTTCTGCCGGATACCGGGATCGGACGCATCTTCAATTCCGTACCACCTGGCAAGTGAATGCGATAGCGCCCGGCACGTACGGCCTCCGCCATGCTGCCAATGGTCTGCCTGCCGAGCAGGCCGACCACCTCGGCCTTGAGTGGCTTCCACTGAGTATGCACAGGGCAAGCGGTTTCATCGGCGCAAGTCTTGAGGCCCAGTACGCAGCCCTGACCAAAGGGCTGGCCTTCTACGACCTCGACTATGTCGAGGATGTTCATCTGCTCCGCGCCGGGACGCAGGACAAAACCGCCGCCGCGACCCTTGAAGGAGTCGAGCACCCCGCGCTTCGCCAGATCTTGCAGAATTTTCGCCAGATACTGGGCGGGAACGCGCAGATAATCGGATATGTCCCGACTCAGCACCGGCTCCCGAGGCGGCAGTGCGGCGAGATAGATCAGGGCCTGTAAGGCATATTCGCTGGTTTTACTCAGTAGCATAACGGCATCCTCAGCATTCTTCTCGAATCTCATAGTCATGGGTGACCACTGCGGTTTTGCCCAGCATGATGCTGGCCGAGCAATATTTTTCTGCGGACAGGCCGATGGCGTGGGCTACCCGTTTGGGATCCAGCGCTTTGCCGGATATCATAAAATGCAGATGGATCTCGGTGAATACTTTAGGGTCTTGATCCGCGCGCCGGGCACTTATTTCCACGACACAGTCGCGGACGTCTTGCCGGGACTTCTGGAGGATCATCACCACATCAATACTGGAGCAGCCGCCCAGACCCATCAACAGGAGTTCCATGGGGCGCGGCCCGAGATTGCGCCCGCCAATCTCGACGGAACCGTCCATGACCAGGGCGTGACCGCTATCGGCTTCAGCGACAAAACTCATCTGCTCAGGACCCATCCACTGTACACGTGCCTTCACACACCACTCCCTATTCCCGGAAATTACAGATTCCCATTTAATGACAATCAACTAGCCGTGTAAACTGCATTTAGTCAAAAAACAGGCGTTCCAGGGCCTCTCCTGGTTGTGTGGCGCGCATAAACGCCTCGCCGACGAGAAAGGCGGCTACCCCCGCAGCGCGCAGGGTTGCCACCTCTTCACTGCGGCGAATGCCACTTTCGGTGACAACGATCCGCCCTTCGGGAATCTCCGGCAGCAGTTTCAGCGTGGTTTCAATCTCGGTGACAAAGCGGCGCAGGTCCCGGTTATTGATGCCGATCAGGGGCGTACGCAATTTTAATGCCCGCCGCAACTCGGCACCATCATGCACCTCTACCAGTACCGCCATACCCAGGCCCTGCGCGGTGGCTTCCAGGCTCTGTAGTTCGGCATCGCTGAGGGCCGCGACGATGAGCAGGATGGCGTCGGCCCCGATGGCGCGTGCTTCCCAAACCTGATAGGGGTCGATACAGAAATCCTTGCGCAATACCGGCAGTGTGCAGGCCTCGCGGGCGGCAGTCAGATAGAGGTCAACACCCTGAAAGTAGTGTTCATCGGTCAGGACCGATAGGCAGGCCGCCCCATGGGCTGCGTAATCCTGGGCAATGGTCACCGGGTTGAAGTCCTCGCGGATAACCCCCGCCGACGGGGACGCCTTCTTGATCTCGGCAATGACGGCCGCCTGGCCTCGGGCGATTTTGGCCTGAATGGCGCCGATGAAGTCGCGGGGCGGCGCCGCCAGGGCCACCGCCGCCTGCAACTCCGGGAGGCCCAGACGAGTCTGGCGCTCTACTAATTCCGCTCGCTTGCGGGCAATAATCTTTTGAAGTATGTCGGCCATGTCCTATCCCTGTGGGGTCCTGCCCAGCAATGCCTGCCACTTGTCCCAGGCGGCGCCGGAATGGAGCACAGCCCGGGCGACTACCACGCCGACCGCCATATCGGGGACCACGCCTGCCGCATAGAGTGCGGCTCCGGCATTGAGGAGGACGACGTCGCGACGCGGGCCGGGCCGATTCTGTAATACCTCTTCTGCCGCCGCCAGGGCCGCCGCCACACTGTCGATTTGCAGGGTCGACAGCGGTGCTCGCGACAACCCGAAATCCTCCGGCTGAATCCGGCTGCGGCTGATCACGCCGTCTTTTAATTCAGCCACATCCGTTGGCCCGGACAGGCTGATCTCGTCCAGACCGTCATGACCATGGACCACCAGGACATGGCGCGATCCCAGTTCCCGCGCAGCCTCCGCCAGAGGGATCAGCCAGCGCTCGGCATAAACGCCGAGCACCTGATGCGGCGCCCCCGCCGGATTGCTCAGTGGTCCCATGAGGTTGAAGATGGAGCGGATGGCGAGTTCCTTGCGCGGACCGGCGGCGTAACGCATGGCGCCATGGTGGGCTGGAGCAAAAAGAAAGCCGATGCCGATGCGCTCAATGCTTTTGGCGACGTCTTCAGGGCTCATGTCCATGGGCAAACCCGCGGCTTCCAGCACATCGGCGCTGCCGCTGCGGCTGACCATGGAACGGTTGCCGTGCTTGGCCACCCGTGCCCCGCCAGCCGCCGCCACCACGGCAGACACCGTCGATATGTTGAAGGTGCTCAGGGCATCGCCGCCAGTGCCACAGGTATCCAGCAGGTGATCGGTGGAGACCTGTACCCGCGTCATGCAGGCGCGCAAGGCCTGGGTGGCACCCACCAGTTCCTCGACTCGCTGCCCTTTCATGCGCAGGCCCATGAGCAAGGCGCCGATTTGTGCGGGCGTCCAGTCCCCGGCCATGATGCCGGCGAAGACCGTTTGTGCCTCTTTGCGCGACAGGTCCTGCCCCGCGACGATTTGCTCCAGTATGTCCCGGACGATCATCGTGCGCCTCCTTGCAGAAAGTGTTGCAGCAAGATTTTGCCGTGCTCGCTGAGAATGGATTCGGGGTGAAACTGTACACCCTCCACATCCAGGCTGCGGTGGCGCAAACCCATGATTTCTCCTTCTGCGGTCCAGGCCGTCACCTCCAGCGCTTCGGGTAGTGAGTCGCGCTCGACGATCAGGGAGTGATAGCGGGTGGCGGCGAAGGGGTCCGGCAAATCCCGGAATATCCCCTGGCCCTGGTGAAAAATGGGCGAGGTTTTGCCGTGCATCACCTGCGCCGCGCGGACGACCTTGCCGCCGAAGGCCTGGCCGATGGCCTGATGCCCGAGGCAGACCCCCAGCAAAGGGATCTTCCCGGCGAAATGATGAATAACGTCCAGAGAGATACCCGCCTCGTTAGGGGTACAGGGGCCGGGCGAAATGCAGATGCGGCTGGGTGCCAGTTTCTCAATGGCCGCCACGTCGATGGCATCATTGCGCTCGACCCGCACTTCCGCCCCCAGTTCGCCGAAGTATTGCACCAGGTTGTAGGTGAAGCTGTCGTAGTTATCAATCATGAGCAACATGACAAAATTATCCTATTGATTTGTATGTATTTTACTATAAAACACTCGCGAATCATACCCTTTTCTATACCCGCATTTTGCAAGGCTGTGCTTTAATTGGGCTGTAGATTACGCGTTCTCCGTAAAAAGTGCGATTTAGACAGTCACCAGCACCCGATGCGAGGGGGCGTTCGTCCTCTGGTTAGAAAATTGCCCATCAACGCCAGCAAGGGCGAGATGATCAGTGTCGGCCCTTCTTCAGCGGATTTCTTGCTGCCCTTGGCGACTTGGGCGGGGGTGAGGTCGCGGGTGTGGAAGAGATTGTAGAGGTCGGTGGGGCGGATACTGGGGTAGATCATCGAGCGTTCTTCTTGTCTTGTGCCAGGCGATATTTCTGGAGGCGGCTGTTGGGCTTGTCGGGGAGGGTGTATTCGATCAGGCCAGCTTCCATGAGATCGGCGATGGCCTGCTTGGCCGCGCCGGAAATAGATTTGTGACCCAATGCCTGCGCAATTCCCGAACGGCCCAAGGGGAAACGAGCAATCGCCACCATAATTCGGTAATGGATCGACTCTGGCCCCCACTCTGGCCTCGACTCTGGCCTCGACTGGGTCGACTTTACCCCCGCCTGTGACTCCGCCACTTCCCGCGCCGCCGGGTGGATCGGCAGCCGCACCATGAAGTAGCTGTGGTCTTCGTCGAACTCGAATTCAGCGGGAGGGGAGCCATTTTTCTCCATGGCTTCCATGATTTTGGGGATGCCAGTGGAACGGCCCTCGGTGAATTCGAGTTCCTTCAGAAACTCACCGATGCGCCGGTTGCGATAGCGCCGTGGCCGGGCGCGACCGGCGCGGAGTTGCTCCAGTCGCACCGACCGATCCGGCCCCGGATAGCTGATGACAAATAATTCGTTGCGCTCGATACGGACCTCGATGGGTTCGCGCGTGTCGTAGCCCCGGTGATAGACCGCATTGACGACGGCTTCTTCGATAGCGTCGTAAGGGAAGTTTTCGACGCGGGTGGCTTCGGCTCGTCCGTGATGCTTGATGATGGTTTCGGTAATCAGGTTGCGCTTGATGTAATCGAGCGCGTCGCGGGTCATGCGGGGTATCGGGCCTTTGAATATTTTTTCCGAAAATTTGTTGCCACCCGGCCCTTCCTTGGGAAACCAGACGACGTCGATCTGCATGACAGGGAAGAAGCGCCAGGGCTCCGGATTGAACATCATCAAACCGACGTTGAGGGGGAACGGCGCTTCGTCCGGGCCGCCGATAACGCCCATTTGGCGGCCGAGTTCGACCAACGAAAGATTGGGCGCCTGTCTGGCCAGATCGCTGCCCACCTGTTGCAGATAGTCCTGCATCAGTGCGCGGGAGAGACTTTCCACCTTGGCCTGCTGGTTGACGCGGTCGTCGTGAGGAATGGTGGCCGCCAGGGACATGAGTTCGGTTTCGTCGGCCCCCTTGGCGCGAATGGTACTGGAGTTCTTGCGGATGTAGTAAGCGTAGTCCTTGCTATCCTTGCTCAGGCTGATCTTGGCCTTGTAGGGGCGCGTCGGTCCGCCCAAGGCCCAGAGCACCAGCACATGCCGTCCTTCGATTTCGACCGGAACGGCTATGGGGTGGTAATAGGGCGCGATGGCATTGAAGCCGAGGTTTAGCAGTTCCTTCTGGATGGCGTCGATTTGCGTGGGTTTGATACCCACCGGAGGCAGAACCGGACGCCCATTGTTTTCCGCGATACCGATCAGGATGTAACCGCCACCCAGGTTGTGGATGTCGTTGGCGAAGGCGCAGAGGGTATGCAGAACGGCCTCCGGGTTCCAGCCTTCCTTGAACTCCAGGCGTTCCCATTCGACGGGTTTGCCGTGCAGAAGGTCGTTGATGTTGATGGGTAACGGCATGACGGCGGCTACTTGGCAGGCACAACGACTGCAGGTGCAACACTAAGACTTTTGGCACGGCGCGCGAATTGACGGTCATCGAAGCTCATGAATTCCGTGCAATGGCTGCTGGCCAGCAAGTGCAGGGAATCGGCGAAGTCCAGCCCCTCTGTGTGCCAGGCCAAGGCATCGGCG
>NZ_JAGDVS010000201.1 GCF_023255755.1 Acidithiobacillus sp.
CATTGAGGAAGACCCTGACCTATGACCAGGGTCGGGAGATGGCTCGACATGAGGAACTGGAAGAACGCACCCATCTGATGGTCTACTTTGCCGACCCGCACAGTCCCTGGCAGCGCCCGACCAATGAAAATACCAACGGTCTGCTCCGGCAGTACTTCCCCAAAGGAACGGATCTGTCGCAATACTCCCAGCAGTGCTTGACCAAGGTTGCCGAGGAGATGAACAATCGACTCAGAAAATCCTTGGGTTTTCGAACGCCAGCCGAAGTAATGGTACAGAAGATCAAAGAGTTAAACAGCAGTGTTGCACTTCAGAATTGAAACCGCCCAGAATCGCCTGAAGCTACTTTGTCCCGCAGAAAAAGGAGTATCGCGTTATGAGTGCCAATGATCGCGTCACCGAAATCAACCAGCTCATTGACGGCCTGAAAGATAAATATCCATCTGAAATCAATGCATTTCTTGTATTTATGGGTAAGGCAGAAGGCAATCCGGCACTGGGCATGGCCCAGAAAGAACTCATCAACGTGGCCCTCTCGGTAGCTGCGCAGTGCCAATGGTGTATTGCACTTCATGTCAAAGGAGCTGTCGCTGCGGGTGCCACCCGCGATGAAATCATGAGTGCGGGCTTCATGGCGGTGCTGATGCATGGTGGTCCGGCCCTGATGTATCTGGTCTCCCTCACCGAAGCCGTCAATGAATTTTTGCCGGAGGAAAAGCATGGATAAGGCACAAATGGCGGCCATGCTCCGCGATATGTTGCGCGCGAGGGCCTTTGAAGAGGCGGCGGCACAGGCCTATGCGCAGGGCCATATTGCTGGTTTCCTGCACCTGTATCCGGGTGAAGAAGCAGTGGCCGTGGGTGTACTGCATGCGGCTGAGCCGGGCGACTACGTGGTCAGCACCTATCGCGAGCATGTCCATGCCCTGGTGCGCGGCATTCCGGCGCGGCAGATCATGGCAGAATTACACGGCAAAAAGACCGGTGTAAGCGGCGGTATGGGGGGGTCCATGCACCTCTTTGATCGAAGTCGACGCTTTCTCGGCGGCTACGCCATCGTTGGCGAAACCTTCCCCATCGCCTTGGGTGCAGGTTATGCCGTGGCCTACCGCCGCCTGCCCGAAGCCGTGATCTGCTTCTTCGGCGACGGCGCCATCAATCAGGGCACCTTTCACGAATCTCTGAATATGGCAGCGCTCTGGAAATTGCCTATTTTCTTCGTTTGCGAAAACAACCATTACCAGATCGGCACCGAGATTCACCGGCACTCCGCCATCACCGAGGTCTACAAGCGCGCCTGCGGTTATGGCATACCGGCTGAAAAGGTGGATGGCATGGATGTCGTCGCGGTGCATAAGGCGGCCAAAAGGGCACTGGACCGGGTCCGCGCCGGGGACGGGCCGCAGTTCCTGGAACTGGAAACCTACCGTTACCGGGGACACTCCATGGCCGACCCCGGCAGCTATCGCCCGGCCGCTGAGCTCAATGCCTATCAGGCCAATGACCCCATCGCCGCGGCCGTCCATGTGGCGGAGCACCCATACCCCAGCGCCGATGCCATTGCCGCAGCCGGTGCCGACTGTGTGACCCGCTTCACCGACCACTGCTGCGAGGGGGGACATCTCGACGATGCGGCCGTCGAGCGTATGCGCCGGGAGATTCAGGAGGAAGTGGCGGATGCGGTGGCTTTTGCCGAACAGAGTGACGCACCGAACATGGACGATGCCTGGAAGGCCTTCCACCGCAATCGGCGTTTCGAAACCCTCATGGAGACCGCGCAATGAGCGAGATGCTTTACTGGCAGGCACTGAACCGCGCCATGGATGCCGAGATGGCCGCCGATGAGACCGTACTGACCCTGGGCGAGGATGTGGGTCTCTATGGGGGCACCTACCGGGTGACCGAGGGCCTCATGGCCAAATACGGCGAATGGCGGGTTCGCGACACGCCCATCTCCGAGAACAGCTTTACCGGCCTCGGGGTGGGCGCGGCGATGCTGGGCTTGCGCCCGGTGGTGGAGATCATGACCATCAACTTCGCCCTCTTCGCCATGGACGCCATCGTCAACATGGCGGCGAAGATTCCCTTTATGTCCGGCGGCCAGTTTCCCATGCCCCTCACCATCCGCATGCCCGGTGGCGTCGCCAAACAGTTAGGTGCCCAGCATTCGCAGCGGCTGGAGCACATGCTGATGAATGTGCCCGGCCTGCGCATCGTGGTCCCCGCCACCCCGCAGGATGCCTACTGGCAGTTACGCCAGGCTATTCGCAGCGATGACCCCATTCTTGTGCTGGAACATGAGTTGCTCTATTTCAGTAAAGGCGACGTAGACGAGGCGACGCTGGCTCCGCCCATCCATCAGGCGGTAGCACGACGGCGGGGGCGAGACATCACCTGCATCGCCTACTCGCGGATGTTGCCGCTGGCCTTGCAGGCCGCGGAGACGCTGGCGGCAGAAGGCATCGAACTCACAGTGATTGATCCGCGCAGCCTTTCGCCCATTGACTGGGACACCTGCGTGCGCGCGGTGGAGCAGACCCACCGCTGCCTGATCGTCGAAGAGGACTGCCGCTTTGCCGGTGCCGGTGCGGAGTTCGCCGCCACCTTGCAGGAGCGTTGCTTTTACTTGCTGGACGCCCCCATCCAGCGGGTAGCGGGGATGGATATCCCTACCCCCTTCAATGGTACGCTTGAGGCCGCCAGCATTCCCCGCGGGGAACACATTGTACAGGCGGCCCGGCAGATGATGGCCCAGCAGTAGGAGGAGAGGTTGATGAAAGCAGAAATCACCATGCCGGTACTGTCCGACACCATGCAGACCGGACGCCTCACCCGCTGGAACAAGGCCGTCGGTGAAGTGATCAAGAAGGGCGAAGCCGTTGCCGAGGTCGAAACGGATAAAGCGATTCTGGATGTGGAGGCCTTTGCCGACGGTTTTCTGGCAGGCCCTTTGGCCGCGGTGGACACGGACATCCCGGTGCGGCAGGTCATCGGTTACATTGCCGATACGCCGGAAGCGACAAAGACCGATTCAGGCGGTGCGGCCAGAGTTGCCGCGACAACCGCACCGCCCGCCCCACCATCAGCAGCACCCGGAGCGGTTCCAGAGAAAAAGACCGCGCCACCGGACACCCAGCAGCCGACCGCCCCTGCGGCCGCCGCAACACCACCCGATACGGCGCCTTCGGAGAAACCTGCCTCTCCCCTGCCGCCGCACACCCCGACAGCCGCCGCTGCTGCGCTGCAACCTCCGCACGCCGGTGGTCTCCAGGCTTCTCCGTATGCCCGCGCCCTCGCCCGTGATCTGGAACTGGACCTCAGCCAGGTAAAGCCCGGTCCCGATGGAATCATTCATGCGGCCCAGGTACTGGCCAGCGCTTTAGCGCCCGAAGATGCGGACCTGCGCCGCGGCCCGCCCTACACCATCGAGCGACCCAGCATGCTCCGCGCAGCGGTGGCCCGCAATATGTCGGCGACCCTCGATACCCCCACCTTTCTCATCAGCAGCCGCTTTGCCACGGCGCCCCTGCATGCTGCCGCCAAACAGGCGGGCCTCAGCCTGACCCTCGCCCTGACCCGCGCCTGTGCCCTGACCGTCGCTGAAGATCCCTGGTTTAACCAGGTCTGGACCCGTCAGGGATTGGCCAAGCGCAGCCGGGTGGATGTAGGCATCGCCGTGGACACCGGCGACGGGCTGATCACACCGGTGCTGCGCGATGCGGCCAGCCGCCCGCTCAAGGAACTGGTGGAGGACTGGCGGATCCTGCTCGGCAAAGTCAAAAAAGGGCGGATTTATCCGGAAGATTACCAGGGGGCCAGCTTCTATCTTTCCAATCTCGGGGTTTTCCCGGAAGTAGAGCGCTTCAATGCCATCGTGCCGGTGGGCGCCTCCGCCATACTGGCCGTGGCTGCCGCGGGCAGTGATGGGCGGGCGGACTTTACCCTGAGCTGCGATCACCGGGTGATTTTCGGCGCTGACGCGGCGCGCTTTCTGCAGCGGCTGGGCAAGCGGCTAGAGGACCTGTCCTGGTTAGCCACTGGCGAGGGAGGCCTGTGAGCATAGCGGCAACGCGACATGTCCTCTGCCTCAACAGCGGTTCATCCTCCATCAAGTTCGCGGTTTTTGCGCTGGGGGCTGCAGGGGAAGAGAAACTCGCGGAAGGCGCCGCCGAGCGCATTGGGCAGAGCGTCGGGCGTTTATGGCTGCAACGCGGAGAAGAGCAGGCCATTGACCGGCAGTTGGCCCTGCCGCAGCAGCAGGAGGCGTTAAAGGCCGTATTTGCGGCACTGGCGGAGGTACAATGCGCGACGCCGGATGGCGTTGGCCACCGCATTGTCTCCGGCGGACCGCGTCATCAGGCGCATTGCCTGGTGGATAACCAGGTGCTCAGCGATCTGCGCGCCTCCCTGCGTTTTGCCCCTTTACATCTTCCTGCAGAAATCGCCGCCATAGAGGCCGTACAAGCGGTGTGGCCCCATATTCCGCAAGTCGCCTGCTTCGATACGGCTTTTCACCGTAGCATCCCGGAAATGGCCAGCCGCCTGCCCCTGCCGCGCAATCTCTGGCAGGAAGGTGTCCGTAAATACGGTTTCCATGGTCTCTCTTACGAGTACATCGTCGGTCGGCTCCCCAATCACGCCACCGGCAAGACCATCATCGCCCACCTCGGTAATGGTGCAAGCATGGCGGCGGTGCATAACGGGCAGTGCCGCGATACCACGATGGGCCTCACCCCCACCGGCGGCCTGGTGATGGGCACGCGCAGCGGCGATCTCGACCCCGGCGTCCTGCTCTATCTCATGGAAGAAAAGGGCTACAATGCCGGGCAACTCGAGCGGCTCCTCAACCATTTATCCGGCTTACTGGGCATTTCCGCCAGTAGCGGCGACATGCAGACCCTACTGAAGCTGCGCAATGGCGATCCCCATGCAGCGCAGGCCATCGAAATATTTGCCTATAGTGCGCGCAAGGCCATCGGCAGCCTGATGGCGGTGCTGGGCGGACTGGACCGCCTCGTCTTTACGGGAGGCATTGGCGAACACGCCGCCGCAATCCGCTGGGCCATTTGCCAGCCCCTGCTGGGGCTGGGGCTGGAGATAGACCCGGTCGCCAATGAAGACCCCGAACTACGCATTTCCGTGCCGCACAGCCCAGTAGAAATCCTCGTTATCCCCACCAATGAAGACCTGATGATTGCCCGGCACTGTCACCGGCTCCTGCCTGGGCAGGAGCACCGTCGTTGAAATCCGATAAAACGCATCAGCGTGCGCGGCAGCCCGCGCACCCGGTACACCCCGATCACGCCAGCATGACCCAGATTCTCGACGAAAGCGCCATGCTGCCGATTCATTATCGCATCTGGGCGTTATCCACCGGCGGCACCTTGCTCAGCGGCGTCTCGATGTTTCTGCTAGGTGTCACGCTGCCCCTGGTGATACCCATTTTTGCCCTGCCCGCCACCAGCGTCGGCCTTGCCGCCGCCATGCTCATGGGCGGCACCGTCATTGGCGCGCTGGTCGGCGGGCACCTGGCTGACCACTTCGGGCGCAAACCCGTCATGGTCATGGACATGATCCTGCTCATGATCGCCGCCCTGCTGGCCGCGCTCGCGCCCAATGCTGCGGTGCTCATTGGTGCCGAATTACTGGTCGGCGTGGGTATTGGCATGGATTTTCCGGTAGGTAGCAGTTATCTGGCGGAATTCATGCCCCAGAGGCGGCGCGGACGCATGATGGCGGCCGCCATCGCCGTGCAATCCATCGGCATGCTAGCAGGTGCCGGTTTTGCTCTGGTCCTTTTGCAAAGCGCCCATCCCGGTGACAACACCTGGCGCTGGTTGCTGGCCGCAGAAGCACTGCTGGTGCTCCCCTACCTGCTCGGCCGCCTCACCCTGCCGGAGAGCGTGCGCTGGTGTATGGGGCGTGGTCACAACGCCGAAGCCGCCCGCATTCTCGAACGCATCGCGCCTCAACAAACAGAGATGCTCGCCGCCATGGCCCGGCATCTGGGCAAAAAAATCCACCATGTGGCCAAGATCCGACCAGGTCGCCACATGGGTATAGGGATCCTGTTTTCTCCGGAATATCGACGCCGCACCTTGCTGGTGACCCTGCCCTGGTTTTTTATGGACGTGGCCACCTACGGCGTCGGCCTGTTCACCACCATCCTGCTCGGCACCATGCGCAATGGCGGGAACGGCGGCATCATCGGTGTGGTCGGCAGGGACCTTGCCAATGCCCTGGACAGCGGCAAGGTAGATATCTTCCTCCTCCTCGGTTCCGTGCTCTCCCTCTGGGCGGTACCCTGGCTGGGCCGGATTCATATGCAGATGATCGGTTTTGGAGGCATGGCGCTCGGCATGGGATTGCTCTATTTGGCGACAGGCATGGCCGGAGGGGCAGCTGCCCACCTGCAGCTCATTCTGATCGGTTTCATGGTGTTCAATCTGTTCATGACCGCCGGCCCCAACGCCACGACCTTCATCTTGCCAACAGAAATGTACCCCACCCAGGTCCGTGCCTTCAGCGCCGGGTTCGCTGCCGCCATAGCCAAGATCGGCGCCACCATCAGCGTTTTTTTGCTGCCGGTGATCCAGTCTGCGCTGGGCGTTACCATGGTCTTGCTGCTGATGGGCACGGTCAGCCTGCTGGGTCTAGTGCTTACTTACAGCTTCCGTGTGCAAGGCCGTGGCCTGACGCTGGAAGAGCACCACGGACCGGCCTTGCCCCAATGAAGCATCGAGAGAAGGAGATCAGACATGCCCTATGCCCATTTTGATGCGCTGTTAGCCGCCGTCGCTCCCCTGGACGACATCCCTGTGGCCGTGGTCGATGCCGCCGAGGAGCATGTTCTGCGCGGTGCCTGCGAGGCAAAACTGCAAAGCATCGTAGAACCCATCCTCATCGGCGATGAAAACAAAATTCGCAGCCTGCTGCTCAAGCTGGGGCACGATTCCGGCGTCTGTCCCAACTTTCGCATCCTCCACGCCGACAGTGCCGAAGCCGCCGCGGAAAAAGGCGTCGAGTTGGTGCTTGCCGGAGAGGCCAAGGCGCTGATGAAGGGACACCTGCATAGCGACGCCTTCCTCCACCCCATTCTCGCCAAACTGCGCACGGATCGTCGTCTTTCTCATGTCTTTGTTGCGGATATCAAGACGTATCCGAAACTCCTGCTCATCACCGATGCCGCCATCAATATTGCACCTGACCTGATCACCAAGGCGGCCATTCTGCAAAACGCCATTGATCTGGCGCGGATTCTGGACGTTACGCAACCCAAGGCCGCCATTCTCTCGGCAGTGGAGGTAGTCAACCCCGCTATCGTCTCGACCATAGATGCCGCCTGTCTATCGAAAATGGCGGAACGCGGGCAGATTACCGGCGCGCTGGTGGACGGCCCCCTCGCCTTCGACAACGCCATCTCCAAAGAGTCGGCAAAGATCAAAGGGATACAGAGTGCCGTAGCCGGAGATGCCGATATTCTGCTGGTGCCCGATCTGGTATCCGGCAATATCCTCGCCAAAGATCTGGAATATCTGGCCGGGGCGACACTGGCAGGGATCGTGATGGGTGCCAGGGTGCCAGTCATCCTCACCTCCCGCGCTGATCCCGCCCGTGCCCGTCTGGTTTCCGCTGGCCTAGCGGCGCTGGTGCACTATCATCATCTCCAGATGCTGCCATGATCGAAAGCAACGCCCGCTGCCCGCCCATCGCCACCCTCACCCTCAACCCGGCCGTAGACATTGCCTACGAGGTGGTGCACCTGATTGCGGATCAGAAAAGTCATGCCACATCCACCCGCTACGATCCCGGCGGTAATGGGATCAATGTCGCCCGCGCCCTCAAGGAGCTACTGGTCTTCGCCCACAGTTGCTGTGTCGTGGCTGGCAATATCGGCGAACTGCTGCAAAAACTGCTGCAGCATCAACTGGATGATCCCCACTGTGTGCATGTGGAGGGGGAAACCCGCGTTAATGCTACCATTTTGCAGGGTGACCCCGCCGCGCAGTTTGAAATCACCGGCATCGGGCCGCGGGTTTCAGAACTCATCCTCGCCGAAGTCCGGGAAACCTTTCTGGGTCTGTGCAAAGACGGTTTTGCGGTGCTCACCGGCTCCGTCCCCCCTGGCGTGGATGACCATTTCTACGGAGATATGGTCGATCGCGTCCGCGCCAGCGGCGGCCAATCCATTGTCGATGCCCATGGCGCCCTCCTGCAACACGCCCTTCCCCATCACCCCTTCCTGATCAAACCCAACCGCTATGAGCTGTCCCTGCTGCGCCAGCGCGAGCTCCCCACGCTGAAAGAGGTGGCGAAGGAGGCACGCGCCATACAGCGGGAAGGCGTGCAGTATGTCTGTGTGTCCCTGGGGGGCGACGGTGCGCTGCTGGTCGGACCCGATGGCAGCTATTTCGCCAAGGCGCCCCCCGTTCCGGTGAAGTCGACGGTCGGCTCGGGCGATTCCATGGTCGCTGGTCTCGTCGCCGCGCTGGCCCACGGCCAAAGTCCGGCAGAAGCCCTGCGTCTGGGCGTCGCCTGCGGTAGCGGCACGGCCGCCCGGCCGGGTACCGAGATTTTTTCCCATAATGATCTGGACGAACTGCTTCAGACAACGGAAGCGCATGTGCTGGATATTTGACTGTGTCCGCAAAAAAAGCCCTCGCGAGGAGGGCCAAAGGGAGGTATGGAAGACGGATCATTCGTCCTGCGGATCAAACAGGGGTGATTGGCGCGCACCCTCCCGGCGCATCATGAGAACGGGCCTTTAGCAATGCCCGTTGTCGTTATCGCCGTTTTTCAGATTCTCCTCCGCTTCGGTGCGCCACCAGGTTCCGATCCCTGCGGCGGTCCGGGCCACTGCCTTGTTGGGGTAGCAGGTGACCGGGTCCTTTTGTGACTGTGCGGACCTTTGGTACCAGTAAGTCGCCCGGACCCAGTCGGCCTTTTCGATATGCCCCAATTTCAGGCCGGGGTCATAGAGCGTCCCCAGATAATACCCGGCAGTCCTGTTTCCGGTATCGGCCTGGTTCTGCAGTTGCTGCAAGGCCGCAGGAGAACCTTCGGCCTGGTTTCTGAGGTTCAGTAGGGTCCCTTCTGCCCAGGACAGGACCGGAACCGTGAGACCGAGTGCCAACAGGATCGATGCTGTAAACTTGCCTTTGTACATAACGTGCTCCTCTTCCAAAAAAGGTTCCAAAAAGGTTTTCACCAGCATGCCCGCTTCCCGGCGTGGGTTCAGTAACGGGTGAAGGGAACCGTCCCTTGCCGCTACACTATGTGGGAACTTTTACCACTTTTAACATTCAAGCAGTAGTCGTGCCATATTTAATAACCAATTGTATGGATGGGGATTTGCCGGTTTCATCCCGAGCCTGGCCGGGATGATCAAGGAGATCACTCCGGAAATTTGTCGCTAGAACACGACGATTATCCCAAGGTAATATAATATATATAATAATAAACAATTTGTTACGATTGTGGCCCATTGTCCACACTAATCCGCCATAGCATTGCATCATTTCTGCTGAAACTGCTCAGGCCCCCACGGGGGGCTACAGGATCATCCGCTCGAGCACTCAAAATCCCCGACTGTTCTATACTGATGACTGATGGACGAAGCCGCCCATGGAGGATCCTGATGGCGACCATGAACCAGCCGCTGTATCCCTTTTCCACCCGCAACTGACCAGGAGTAACAGATGGCTGACACCACGGATATCCTGATTGTTGGCGGCGGCCCCGCCGGCATGATGACGGGTATTACCGCCGCCCAGTTCTCACCGCACAAAAAAGTGCTGGTGATCCGTCCGGAGACGGACGCGGTGATTCCCTGTGGTATCCCCTATATATTCGGCACCCTGGGCGGCACCGATGAGGATATGGCCGGGCGTGCGCCCCTGCTGGCGGCCGGCGGACAACTTCAGATGGGCACGGTCCAGAAGATCGACCGCGTCGCACACAGCGCCACCCTGGCCGATGGCGATGTTATTCACTGGGAACGCCTGGTGCTGGCCACCGGCGCCGAGAACTTCATCCCCCCCATTCCGGGCACCCATCTGGAAGGCGTCTTCAGCATTCACAAAGACTACGATTATCTGGACAGGCTCTTCAGTACCCTCATTCCGCAGATCAAAAAACTGGCTATTATCGGTGGTGGCTTCATCGGGGTGGAGTTTGCCGACGAAATCCGCAAGCGCGGCATTGAGGTGCACATCGTCGAGATGCTGCCGCACCTGATGCAGGCGGCCTTTGACCTGGATGCCTGCGCCGCAGTGGAGAAGCAGTTGCAGGCCCATGGCGTTCATATTCATACCGGAGCCAGGGTGGAGGCGCTGCTGCCCGATGCCAGCGGCAAGCGCGTCGGACAGGTACAGATCTCCGGGCAGGAAGCGCTGACGGTAGACGCAGTGCTCATCGCCATCGGCACCCGCCCCCAGGTCGCGCTGGCCAGGGATATGGGCTTAACGCTCAGCCGCTCCGGCGGGGTCTGGGTAGATGCCTTCCAGCGTTCCCGCGAAGATCCCGATATTTTTGCCGTCGGAGATTGCGCCCACAAGCAGGACTTTTTCACCCGCAAGGCCAATCACGCCATGATCGCCTCTCAGGCGGCGGCCGAGGGCCGTATCGCTGGCATGAACCTCTATGGTTTGCGCCAGCTCCGCTACAACGCAGGCTCCGTCAGCGTCTATGCCAGCGAGATTGATGGTCTGGCCTTCGGGGTGGCGGGTCTGACCCAGCATCAGGCCGAGCAGGAAGGCTTCCCCATTCTGGTCGGCGAGGCCCGCCTGCCCGATCATCACCCCGCCTCCATGCCCAATACCACGGAGATTTACTGCCGGATCATCTTCGCCGCCGACTCCCTGCAGATTCTCGGGGGGCAGATTCTCGGCGGTGCCACCACCGGCGAACTGGTCAATACTATCGGTCTCGCCATACAGATGCACGCCTCCGCACCCGATCTGGCCAGTATGCAATTTGGCAGCCAACCCCGCCTGACGCCTTCCCTGCATCCCCTGGTAGCCGCTACGGGTGACGCCCTGCGGCGCCATTACGAACCTCTCCAGCCCTGCATTACAGGAGCCCCTCATGCCTAAAATTGCCCAAGCACCGCTCGGCATGTCCGCCGAAAGCACTCGGCACTGGACAGAAAACTATCGTCTCGCCACCCAGGACAGCGGTCGCCTGTTCCTGATGGCGGGCGATCAGAAAGTCGAACATCTCAACGATGATTTTATCGGCGGGTATGTAGCGACGGACGATACCGACCCGGAACACCTTTTCCGCATCGCCAGTGAAGCGCCCGTAGGCTGCTTTGCCGCACAAATGGGCCTCATTGCCCGCTATGGCATGGATTACCGCGACACGCCCTACTTGCTCAAACTCAACAGCAAGACGCATTTGATCAAGACGGCACAACGCGATCCAATCAGCCTGCAATGGCAGAGCATGGCGCAAGTCCACGACTTTGTGCGCCATTCCGGTCTCCGGGTGGTTGGGGTCGGTTACACCATTTACCCCGGTTCCGAGTTTGAGCCGACCATGCTCAGCGAAGCCGCACGCATCATTCAGGATGCCCATGCCATGGGATTGCTGGCCGTCATCTGGGCCTATCCGCGCGGCAAGGCCGTGGGTGAACGCGAGCAGGACCCGCATCTTATTGCCGGTGCCGCAGGTCTGGCAGCCTGTCTC
>NZ_JAGDVS010000164.1 GCF_023255755.1 Acidithiobacillus sp.
CAGAAGCACTCTTGCTTGCCATTTTGGTGCGGGGAATATGGGAGTGTGGTCCGGTGCAGCACCCCCAGCATGGCCAGCCCGTTGGTGGTTTCCTCGGCCACCATGGCGGCGCCATTGTCGGTCATCAGCGCCCGTGGCAGGCCGCGCTTCATGAAGGCCTGGCAGAGGCCGTGGATGAGGCTCTCGGCGGTCTCGTCCAGATACCATTGCAGGTGGCAGAGCAGCCGCGAGTGATCGTCGATGATCCCCAGCAGCATGGGTGTCTCCCAGGTGCCGGCGCGGGTCAGCACCTTGCGGGAGCCATGGTGGAAATCCAGATGCCAGAGGGCGGCGGTGTGTTCTACCTCATAGCTGCGCACTTCCAGCCGTTCCAGTCGGTCCCGGGCGGCGATCGCACCGACGGCGGCGCGTTTCGGCCGCGACTGCCGGAACAGGCCATGTGCCTTGAGATAGCGGCGGATCGTCGGGTAGGACGGAAGCGTCACGTCATGCCCCTGCAGGGCGGACTGCAGATTGTCGTAGTGCAACTGGGCCGTCCAGCCCGGATGCTCCCGGTATTGGGTGGTCAGCGTCTCGATCACCCGTGGCGTGATACTCGGGAACTGGCCGACGTTACCGTGTAACCGATTACGCAAGGTGATGACCGGATTCTGGGCAGTTCGGCCCAGGTAATACCAGCGCTCCAGGGTGGAGAATCCAAACTGGACTGGTTCACCGGTGAGCGGATGACGCCACGACCGGGCGGCCAGCGCCTTCAATGCCAGGGCCAGTTCCCCTGGGGCCGGTGGTGCCGCCAGCAAGGGGCCGATGATCGCAAAGCGCAACAATGCCCAGCGATCCCGTTGGGGGGAGTCGATACGGGTCTTCATGGTCAGGTCTCCAGAGGTGGTGCCGCCCAGGGCAGCACGGGGGACCCAGCTTACAAACCCTCGGCCAGGGTGACACTTGCCAAGTTCTGCGGGAAATCTGCAACCCTCATTCCGCGGGATTTTTACCCCTGGTTTACCCCTGGCGGATCGTCAGCGGCGTGAGCAGTGCCAAACCGTCCAGCACGGCAGCAACGGGTGGACCCGCAAACCGGGCCAGCAGGCTGAGTGGCAGATCTTCCCGGTGGACCGGCGGCAGATAGCAGGCGACTTCCGCCTTCCAGAGGGAGGTCAGCGGGAAGTCCTGCCTCCACCAGTCTCGCCAGCGCCGCAGGGTGCGTCCGGGCACGTCGAGCAAAGCGCAAACCGCCTGGGCGCCCGGTGTTCTGGCGGTCAGCCGTCCGGCCATCAGCAGGATCACCAGGGCCAGATAGACCCGGCGCCCGAAAAACCGCACGGAGGGTGATGTTCTGCGCTTGCGGCAGTGGCTGCAGCAGAAACTGAAGCGCGAGGCGTACCGCATTCTGAAATCCCGTAAACAGCCTCTGGGCTTGCGGGGGTAGTCCGCCCGATGCCACTTCCCACCACAGGCACACCGAGTGGCCCTGGCTTCTTCGGCAAGGGCTTCATCAACGCGGTACAACAACTGAAATATTTTGGGATCATGCAGAAGGTTGTGGCACACTGACGGGGTCCTTTTCTTGGTCGGAAAGTGACACTCCCCCAACAGGCGCGTTTGTTCAAGTTCTTCGAGGGGGTTTACCCCCAGCCCCTCACGCTACGTGACCGTCAGCGCGTCTAAAGCCATCAATATCTTTGACCGTACTCAGGTGACCATGAGTAATCGGAGGTTTGAGATGTTTACGATTCGCCAAATCCTGGTACTGATGCGCCAAGGTGATAGGGACAGGGAGATCGCCCATTCCGGACTCATGGGGCGCAAGAAGTTAGGCGTATTACGTCATCAAGCAGCACTGCACGACTGGCTGGACCCCCAGCAGCCTTTACCCGACGACGGTGAACTCGCTGCCCTGCAGCATCAGCGCAAGCAGGCCGTGCCCAACCAGTGTGTCTCCACCCTCAAAGAACATGAGGAGCGCATTGCCCGATGGTCAGGAGAAGGCATACAGGGCACCACTATTCACGCTGCTTTGGTACGTAATCACGGATACACTGGCAGCTATTCCGCAGTAAAGCGCGCGTTACGATTCGGGGTTGTCTTTCAACAGTTCGACGTACAGGCGATTCAGGCGGCTGGTGGCCCGGATGTCAAAGGCTTCAAGGAAGGTGTAGGGGAACTCTGCGGGGTCAAAGGGCCGCTCCGCGAGGTCGGTGATGGCTTGTTCGATTTCTACGGCGTTCTCATGGGCGTGAATTCCTCATGCACCCTTCCAAGGGTTGATGACGGCCACGCCTGCCGCTTCATAGGGCGATGTGTCGCGTGATGCCACGATGAATCCCCGCGATGCTGCAACGGCCGCGATGTAGCCGTCTGGCGTCGGGAAGCCGCGCCCGCCGTTCTTGGCCGTCACGGCCAGGTCGGCATAGTGGCGCGCCGCATCCGTATCGAAGGGCAGGACCCGATCCTTGAACAGCTCCAGCAGTTCGGTCAGGGCGCGGTCGAGCATGTTCTTGCGCTTGCCCGCCAGCAGCGCCCGGATGCCAAACAGCAACTCGGCCAGCGTGACGCTCGACAGATACAAGGTTTCCGCCGCCTGGTCGTTCAGCCAGGCCCTCACGGCCGCGTCTGGCTCTGGCTTCATCGCCTCGGAAACGACGCTGGTATCCAGGACGATCATTCAGTCGAAGCGCAACGGTTTGGCCGGCGTCTTGTCGCGCACACTCTCGAAAACGGCGAAATCTTCATTGGTCAGACCGATCTTGCGGCCGATGGCGGCCAGGGCTTCGCCCAAGCGCACGCGCTTCTCCGGCTTGACCACGGCCGCCAGAATCTCGCGCACCTCCGCTTCCATGCTGCGGCCGTGTTGGGCCGCCCGCACGCGCAAAGCGCGATGCACGTCATCCGGCACATTCCTTACAGTCAGGATTGCCATAATTCAATACTCCTCATTTGCTTTCTGTGACTGCAATCACAGAACTATGCAGTCATCCACGCAAGACTGCGTCAAGCTCCACGCCCCTTCCTACCCTGGCGTCTCACCTTCTTGGCCTCCATCTGCGCCCGTAGCCGCGCCTCGCGCTGCTCCAATTCGGATGGCGCCGGCTTCAGGTGGCGTGAACCGGCTCGCTCTTGCCCCCCAGCGTCAGCAGGATCATGCGCAGCGCCAGCCGGATGGTCGGATAGGTCGCCACCGACTCCATCTGCCATGCCATCAGCCGGATCTCCAGCGGTGACAAGGCGCGATCCTTCGGCACGAAAGCCGCAATCGACGCGGCGCCCAAATCCTTGGCCGGGTTGTCCACCTTCTCGCCGTGCTGGATGGCGAAGGCATAGACCTGCTTCACGATGTCACGGATGTGGACCGCGGTAGCGGGCGCACCGCGTGCCTTCACCTTGTTGCAGAGGGCGCGCAGGTCATCAGCGGTGATTTCGTTGAGCTGCCGGTTCTGGAAGGCCGGCGGAATGTCCCTATCGACGATGCTCTTGCGCATCGCCGCGGAAGGTGACGGTACCGGTAGGCGATACCGTCACGTACATCCCATCGCGGTCAGAAGTCTTATAAGTCTTTGACTTAGACTTTAGATAGTGAACGGGAGGGTCTTAATCCGGCCTCCGGTTCTTGCCGCCACTTTTAACGCCAACCTGTTCCTCTAGCCGACGATAGCCATCAATAGCTGCTGTGACGTATTTATTTATAACTCAAAATGTTACGGCAGTTTTTCGATACCTGGCGATAGTCCCCGAAGGACGTCAGTTCACTCCCACTCGATGGTGGCCGGCGGCTTGGATGAAATATCGTAAACCACGCGATTGATCCCGGCGACCTCGTTGATGATCCGGGTGGAGATGCGCCCCAGCACTTCATAGGGTATGTGCGCCCAGTCTGCGGTCATGCCATCCGCCGACTCCACCGCGCGCAGGGCGATGGTTTCATCATAGGTCCGCGCGTCGCCCATCACGCCGACACTGCGCACCGGCAGCAATACCGCAAAAGCCTGCCAGAGGCGGTCATATAGTCCGGCGTCACGGATCTCTTCCATGACGATACGGTCGGCACGGCGCAGGACTTCCAGGCGATGTTCATCAATCGCCCCCAGACAACGGATAGCCAGACCAGGCCCCGGGAAGGGCTGACGCCGGATTACTTCTTCGGGCATGCCCAGCTCACGGCCGAGTTCCCGCACTTCGTCCTTGAACAGCTCACGCAAAGGTTCGACCAGTTGCAGGTGCATGCGCTCCGGCAAGCCACCCACGTTATGGTGAGACTTGATCGTCGCGCTGGGACCCTTAAACGAAATAGACTCGATCACGTCGGGATAAAGGGTACCCTGGGCCAAAAAGTCGGCGCCTTCCAGATGCTTCGACTCTTCCTCAAAAATCTCGATGAACAGATTACCGATGGCCTTGCGCTTCTTTTCGGGATCAGTGACATCCGCCAGTACATCCAGAAAACGCTGTCGGGCATCCACCACCTGCAGGGGAATCTGAAAGTAATTGCGAAAGACCGTCGCCACCTTCTCCGCTTCCCCAAAGCGCAACAGCCCGTTATCCACAAAAATGCAGGTGAGCTGGTCGCCGATGGCGCGATGAATGAGCACGGCCGCTACGGCCGAATCCACCCCGCCGGAAAGCGCGGCAATGACCCGGCCCTTACCCACCTGGGTACGGATCGTCGCCACTGCCGTGTCCACATAAGAGTGCATGGTCCAATCACCCGTGCAGCCGCATACGCCGCGCACGAAGGCCGTGAGCATCTCCGCACCACGGGGGGTATGGGCGACCTCCAAATGAAACTGCACGCCATAGAAGTTGCGCGCAGGGTCGCCAATAGCCGCCAGCGGCGAATTGGCACTGCTGGCCAGGACTCGGAAACCATCGGGCACGGACTCGATCCGGTCGCCGTGACTCATCCAGACTTCTTCGGCAGTGTCTGCCGCCCCGAAGGGTAAGAACGGGCCGACCGCTTCTGTTATCTGAATGTGCGCCCGGCCATATTCCCGATGCTCCGCCTTGCCGACTCTTCCGCCCAGCAAATGCGCCATCAACTGCAGGCCGTAGCAAATACCGAGGATCGGCAGGCCCAGGGTAAACACGTCCAGATCAACCATGGGAGCGTCGACATCATGTACCGACGATGGTCCGCCGGACAGAATGATCCCCTGCGCTTGCCACGCACGAATGTCCGCGAGTGGCATATTATAGGGATGAATTTCACAGTAAACGTGCGCTTCGCGCACCCGCCGCGCAATAAGCTGGGTGAACTGCGAACCGAAATCGAGAATCAGGATACGTTCTTGCATGGTTCACTCCACCCGGTAATTGGGCGCTTCTTTGGTGATATTCACGTCATGGACATGGCTCTCGCGCACGCCCGCCTGGGTAATCTTGATGAAGCGGGCACGGCTGCGCAGAGCCGACAAATCTTCTGCCCCCAGGTAGCCCATGCTGGAGCGCAAGCCACCGAGGAGCTGGTGAATCACCTGCCCGGCCGGTCCCTTATAGGGCACCCGGCCTTCCACGCCTTCGGGCACCAGCTTGGGGGCCTCCGGACTGGCATCCTGAAAATAGCGGTCGGCAGACCCTTGCTGCATGGCCCCCAGCGAGCCCATGCCACGATAAGCCTTGTAGGAACGCCCCTGATAAAGTTCGATTTCGCCCGGCGCTTCGTCGGTACCCGCGAGCAGGCCACCGACCATGACCGCATGCGCCCCCGCGGCCAACGCCTTGGCGAAGTCCCCGGAATAGCGGATGCCGCCGTCGGCAATGAGCGATACACCGGTACCTGCCAGCGCGTCCGCCACATTACTGATGGCCGTGACCTGTGGCACACCTACCCCGGCAACAATACGCGTCGTACAGATAGAGCCCGGTCCGATACCCACCTTGACGGCATCAGCGCCCGCTTCCACCAGCGCCAGGGCTGCCTCGCCGGTAGCAATGTTGCCGCCGATTACATCCACATCCGGAAAATGATCCTTCACCCAGCGTACCCGGTCGAGCACACCCTGACTGTGACCATGGGCCGTATCGACGATAATGACATCGACCCCCGCCTCCGCCAGTGCCTGTACCCGCACGTCGGTGCCTTCGCCGACGCCCACCGCTGCACCCACCAGCAGGCGGCCTTGCCCATCACGGCAGGCCAGCGGGTGTTCAGTAGCCTTGCGGATATCCTTGACCGTAATCAGCCCACGCAATTCGAAACTCTCGTTAACCACCAGGATTTTTTCAATGCGATGCTGATGCAGCAATGCCTTGGTGGCGTCCAGACTGGTTCCTTCCGGCACCGTGACCAGGCGCTCACGCGGGGTCATGACACTGCTCACCGGGGCATCCATGCGCGTTTCAAAACGCAGATCACGGTGGGTCACGATGCCCTCCAGACGCTCACCATCCACGACTGGCACGCCGGAAATTCCGTGCACGGCCATCACCTGCAACACTTCGCGAATACTCACATCGGCGCGGGTGGTAATGGGGTCCTTAATAACGCCAGACTCGAACTTTTTGACCCGCCGCACCAAAGCGGCCTGCTGGTCCGGGGACATATTCTTGTGAATGATGCCGATCCCACCCTCTTGCGCGAGTCCGATGGCCATGGCGGCCTCGGTTACTGTATCCATCGCCGCCGAGAGCAGTGGGATATTCAGCCGGATGCGGCGACTGAGCTGGGTCGCGATCTGCACATTACGGGGGAGCACCGCCGAATGGGCGGGAACGAGGAGCACATCGTCAAAGGTGAGGGCTTCGCCGATCAATTGCATAGTGGTTCACCTAACAAGAAAGGGGCTGGGCAGTGGCGTCCCAGCCCCATGGTCCAAAGCATCCCGCACTATACCCAAGTGAACACTTTTTTTCCAGCATTGTTTGACGTGGCGGACACACTCTTGTAGTTTTCTGCGATGGCTCCATCATCTCCACGCCCCGGCCCACATCGAAGCATCATGACCGTTTCCATCATCATCCCCTGCCACAACGAATCCGGGAATCTCGCGACACTCTACGCCCGGGTCTGTGCCGTCATGGACGAGGCGGGTGAGCCGTGGGAGATGATTTGCGTCAATGACGGCAGCGGCGATGACACACTGTTGCAGTTGATCGCCCTGCATCACCAGGATCGACGGGTCAGGGTTATTGATTTATCCAGAAATTTTGGCAAGGAAGCGGCGCTCACCGCCGGGCTGGATGCCGCGCGGGGAGAAGCCGCCATTCCGCTGGATGCTGACCTGCAAGACCCGCCCGAACTTATTCCCGAGCTTCTCGCCCAATGGCGGGAGGGGTTTGATGTGGTGAACGCCGTCCGACTCTCCCGCGAAGGAGAATCGTGGCTCAAACGCGCCTCTGCGCATGTCTTTTACCGGATCATCAATCGCATGAGCGATGTGGAGATACCGCCGGATACGGGGGATTTCCGGCTGCTGTCCCGTCCGGTTCTCGATGCCTTGCAGACCCTTCCTGAACGCAGGCGCTTCATGAAGGGTTTGTTTGCCTGGGTCGGTTTTCGCAGCACGAATGTTTACTACCATCGTGCGCCCCGCCATGCGGGGAAAACCACCTGGAACTATTGGCGGCTATGGAATCTCGCCGTAGAAGGCGTTACTTCTTTTAGCCAGGTACCATTACAACTTGCCGCTTATCTGGGTTTTGTGGTTTCGCTGTTGGCCTTCCTTTATGCCGTCTGGCTGATCATCAGCACCCTGGTGTATGGAAACCCGGTAAAGGGTTATCCATCCATGATGGTTACCTTGCTATTCCTGGGTGGCGTGCAGCTCATGGCCCTGGGGGTGATCGGTGAATACCTCGGTCGGATCTATGAGGAAAGCAAGCAGAGGCCGGTATACCTGGTCAGACAAGCCTGGGGAATGGTCAATTTACCTAACGCGATTCGATCAGAAGACAACCCATAATTATTGGACATTAAGAGAAAGGCACGCGCTTCCCGGCGAGCACTGCATTTTCCGCAACTTTTCAGGTACACTGTCGCCCAGATTACCGCCTACCAACCCAGAGATCGCCCTTGGTATCCATAAAATCCTTTATTACCAAGCAGTTGAACCTGCCCGACAGCGCCATCGAAACGGCGGCGGCGCCTTCGTCGCCATCACCCGGCATCCCCGGTGCACGAGTGACGCCGCGCAACGAGCACAACGTATCCCGGCGCCAGATTAGTGACAGTGCCTTGCAAGTGCTCAATGGCCTGCACCGCGCCGGCTTTCAGGCCTATCTGGTCGGCGGCAGTGTCCGCGATCTGCTGCTGGGACGGGAGCCTAAGGATTTCGATGTCGCGACGGATGCGCGCCCGGAGCAGGTCCGGAAGCTGTTTCGGCGTAACGCACGACTGATCGGCCGACGCTTTATTCTGGTCCATGTGCAGTTTGGTAACGAGATTATTGAAGTAGCCACGTTCCGTGGTAGCGCGAACGGCAAGGAAGACGAAGCCAGCGAGCACAGTGAAACAGGGCGCATATTGGCAGACAACGTCTATGGCTCGCTGGAAGAGGACGCGCGGCGAAGGGATTTCACCACCAATGCCCTTTATTACAATATTGCCGACCGCAGCATTTTGGATTTCTCCACGGGCATGGAAGATTTGCAGGCCGGTCGTCTGCGCGTCATTGGTGATCCCGAGCAGCGTTACCGGGAAGATCCGGTGCGGATGCTGCGGGCCGTTCGCTTTGCTGCCAAGCTGGGATTCATAATGGATACAGCCGCACAGGTGCCCATAGCGGCCTGCCGCGAGCGTCTGCAGGAGGTGCCCTCGGCGCGGCTGTTTGAGGAAACGCTGAAACTTTTTCTGAACGGTAATGCGCAGACCAGTTTCGAACACCTACGTCAGCAGGGACTGTTTGCCGCCCTGTTTCCGCAGGTGGATGTGCTCCTCGACAACGCGGAATACGGCGCAGCGCGTGCATTGTTGCAAGGCGCGCTGGAAGGCACTGATACGCGGGTACGCGACGGCAAATCGGTGACGCCCGCGTTCCTTTTTGCCGCACTGCTCTGGCCAGCCCTGCAACTGCAAAGCCAGTTGCTCGAACAACAGGGCAAACCCGCCACGGTCGCGTTGCAGCAGGCTGCCAGCGACGTGCTGAAGGAATGCGTGGGGCGGGTTTCTGTCCCCCGCCGCTTCGCCCTGCCCATGCGCGAAATCTGGGATTTGCAGGCGCGTTTTCTGCGCCGTGGCGGACGTCGTCCTCATGCTCTGCTCGCCCATCCACGCTTTCGCGCGGCCTTCGATTTCCTGAGTCTGCGCCGCCACAGTGGAGAAATACCTGCCACTTTGGTGGAATGGTGGGAACAATTCCAGACTGCAGATCATGATGGTCGGCGCCTCCTCATCGAGCAGGCCCGTCTCGAAGAAACCGGACAGGAACCAGCGCTGGGGCCACTCCCGGCAACGTCACGTCGCCGTCCCCGGCGACGGCGACGGCGCAGTAACCATTCGGATCAGGGCGCCGTGGCCCAACCGGGCGGCGCGGACGACAGTTATGACGACGGACAAACCGCCAACGGTTAATCCGGATCCGCTCATTTCTACGGGACACGACTCGCTGGACGCTCACAGTGCCACCCCAAAGGCAGGCCACCTACCCGCCGAAGAGATTCAGAGGATGCTGCAACAGCGATGGGGAGACGCGCTGCTAGAGCGCCTGCTCGCCATCGGCAGGATTGCTGCAAAGCTTGGCACACCGGCTTATCTTGTGGGCGGCTCTGTCCGTGACCTCCTGCAAAACCATCCCACACCAGACGTAGATTTGGCCATTGAGGGTGACGTCCGCGCGGTCGCCGGGGCCTGCTCCGCGGAACTGTCCGGCGTGCAATGTACATATCATCCGCAATTTGGCACCGCCATCCTCCAGTACCCCGACGGATTCCAACTGGATCTGGCGCGTTGCCGGATAGAACATTATCCAGCGCCCGCAGCACTGCCGGAAGTGCAGCCTGGAGACATTCAGACAGACTTGATCCGCCGCGATTTCACCATCAACGCCATGGCCATCTCCCTGGATCCGGAAAAGTTTGGCGACTTTCTGGATCCCTATGGAGGCCGTGAAGATCTGCAACAAAGCTTGCTGCGCGTACTCCATCCCCTTTCTTTTCTGGATGACCCTACCCGCATTCTGCGCGGACTCCGTTTCGCCGTGCGTTTTCAACTCCAATTGGAAACCGACACGCACGGACTACTGGAGGAGGCGCTGGCCCAGAATATTTTCGCCCGACTCAGCAGCGCGCGTTTGTGGCGTGAACTGAAGTATCTGCTCGAACTCACCGACCTCCCTGCGGCTTTAGAGAAGCTGGGTGCCTGGCAGTTATGGCCACTGTTGCGCCCGGCACCGCTGGAACTGGAGGTTCTCCTTCCCCGGGTACGGCGTGGTCAACAGGAAATCAACTGGTTTCACTGCCACTTCTCCGGCGAAAAACTCTTCGGCGCCGCCGTCTTGCTGACCATACTCTGGCGGGATGTTCCTTGGGCGGAGGTGGAGAAACGCTTACACTATTGGCCGCTGGCTGATGGGCGTCATATTTTGAACGATCTGCACTTGCTGTCAGAAATGCCTGTGGCCTTGGCGAAGGCCAGTCGCCCCAGTGCAGTAGCGCGATTATGGGAATCGCTGTCTCTGCCAGGCATACTGGCGCTACTCGCAGAGTACCCGGAAACCGATGCCGTCACCGAAAGTGGCCGCTACTACTTGCTGAAACAGCGTGGTCTGACGTCACCGCTCAATGGCCGGGATCTGCAAGCCTTGGGCTTGGCGCCCGGTCCACAGCTTGGTAAGGTACTGCGTCGCCTGCGCGATGCCCGCCTGGATGGCGCGATTAAAGACAAGGAAACTGCCCGACAATGGCTTATCAGACAAGGCATCCTGCCATCCATCCAACCGTGATTGCCTGGATCAGTATTGGCAGCAACCTGGGCCTGCCCGTGGCACAGGCGCGGCATGCGCTGGAGGCCCTGGCCGCTGTACCGGAAAGCACCCTCCTGTGGCAGTCCCATCTCTACCAGACGGCACCCGTGGGTGGTGTCACCCAGCCTGCGTTCATCAATGCGGTCGCCCGGCTGCAAACGGCATTGCAACCCCGCGCCCTCCTCAGTCACCTGCAAACCCTGGAGGCAGCAGCGGGACGCTGCCGCGCCGAGGAAATTTACTGGGGTCCGCGGGTGCTGGACCTCGATCTGCTGAGCTACGGGACTACCCGTTCCACGGATCCGGAACTCATCCTACCCCATCCCCGCCTGCACGAGCGAGCCTTCGTGCTCATCCCCCTTGCCGAGTTTGATCCGGAACTGGTCATTCCCGGCTGCGGGCGCATCGCCGACCACCTGTCCGCCGTGGCTGGGCAATCCATCACCCGTATTCCTGACAACATTCAGGAAACGTCCGTGCACAACACCCGTTCCGCCCAGGCATGACCAATCCCCGCATCATCAGTGCGGCTTACCGTGCGTGGGAGGCTGACTATTCCTTGCCCTGCCTGGATATCGACTCGGCGCAGGTGGATTTTGTCTACGATCCGCGGCACACTGAGCAACTGATCGACGCCGTCAGATATCGGCTGAAAAAGGCTGAGGAACAAGATGCATAAGAAAATTGCCCGCTGGGTGCAGGACAAAAAAAACGGCATCAGACGCGCCGTGGTTACGGCCTATGACTATCCCTTCGCCCGTTTCGCGGCGGAGGCGGGGGTGCATGGCATACTGGTAGGCGATTCTCTCGGCATGGTGGTCACCGGCGCCAACGACACCCTCAGTGTTACGTTGGAGCAGATGGCCTATCACACCCGGATGGTGGCGCGAGGAGCAGGTGACTGCCTGATATTTGCTGACCTACCCTTCGGGACCTACGAAAAGGGTCCGGAGCAGGCCTGGGATGCAGCGGTAGCCCTGCTGCGCGCCGGTGCCGATGTCATCAAGCTGGAAGGTGGTGCGGAGATGGCGCCTACGGTGGCCTTCTGCGCGGAACGGGGCGTCAATATCTGCGCCCATATCGGCCTGACCCCCCAGCGGGTGCGGCAATGGGGTGGTTTTCAGCGGCAGGGTACCGACGCGGACAGTGCGCGCCGCTTGCAGACTGATGCCGGAGCACTGGCGGAAGCGGGTGCCCGCTTCGTCGTTTTGGAAGCGGTCCCCGATGCGTTGGCGGCGAACATTACCCGCGATATCACCATACCCACGATCGGCATCGGGGCCGGGCCGGATACGGATGCCCAGGTGCTGGTGATGCACGACCTGCTGGGGCTTGGCGCGGAAAGCCCACCCTTTGCCCGGCGCTATATCGAAGGCGGCCAGATCATGCGGGATGCCCTCGCCGAATATGTGCAAGACGTGGGCAACGTCCAGTTCCCGCCACGTCGCAAGCGCTGAAATGGCGATCTTCAAAGATATCAACAGCCTGCGCCATTGGCGCCAAAGTCTGCGTGGCCCCCTGGCCCTGGTGCCCACCATGGGCAACCTGCACGATGGGCATCTCGCGCTGGTGAAACTCGCCGCCACCCGAGCCGAACAGGTGCTGGTCAGCATCTACGTCAATCCCTTGCAATTCGGGCCCCGGGAAGACTTTGCAAACTACCCGCGCACCCTTGGCCGGGACTTGCAGCGTCTGCACGACGCTGGCTGCCAGACCGTATTTACCCCGGATGACGGACTGATGTATCCGCGGGGACGCCAGGATATCAGCATCGTTATGCCACCACGCAGCCTGAGCAAGGTGCTTTGCGGCGCCAGTCGTCCCGGCCATTTTGCCGGGGTCTGTACCGTACTCGGCAAACTATTGCACATAGTCGCGCCAGAAATCCTCCTGCTCGGCGAAAAGGACTATCAGCAACTGCGCATTGTTCAGCAGATGGTGGCCGATCTGAACCTCAACGTGCAGGTCTTGCCGGGCCCCTTACAGAGAGAGGCAGACGGGCTCGCATACAGCTCGCGCAACACCTTTTTGAACCCGGCAGAGCGGCAGGTTGCTCCGCTGCTCGCGCAAACGCTGTTCGATCTCGCCCGACGCAGCACCAGCGCAGCGGATATCGCAAGCCTCACGACAGAAGGCTGGGAAAGGCTGGAGCAAGCCGGTTTTTTGCCGGACTATCTGGAGTTGTGCGATGCCCAGACTTTGCAGGCACTTGACGTTCCGCAGCCTGATGCGCGCTGGTTCGGGGCTGCACGGCTGGGGCAGACTCGGCTCATCGACAATGTTATAGTTCCTTGATGAACACTCGCCTGCGCGAAATTCCTTACAACTACACCTCGTTTTCAGACGCCGAGATCGTGTGCCGCCTGATCGGGATGAATGCCTGGCGGATACTGGAAGACCTGCGCGAACAGCGGGTCACTGGACGCTCTGCACGGATGCTCTTTGAAGTGCTGGGCGATCTCTGGGTGGTGCAGCGCAATCCTTACATCCAGGATGATTTGGCGAAGGATCGGCATCGCCGTCAGGCCCTCTGGGACGCTCTGGCACATCGCTTGAACGATATTACTGAGCGCGCTGAGGGCAATCCGCTGGTGATTCGTCTGCTGGAGAGCGCTCGCGTCGCGGTGAGTAGCTTTACGCAGCAATTTGATGAGGATCTGGCCCTGCGCAAGAAAGCGGAGCGCAGCCTGCTCAAAATCACCGCAAGAGATAATGTCGACTTCAGCGCCTATGCCCGCGTCGCTCATGTCACTGACGCCTCCGACTGGCGTGTGGAATTACCCTTTGTCGTCCTTTATCCCGCCGACGAGCCCGAAGTGCAGCGCATGGTGGCCGCTTGCCGCGAAATTGGGCTATCCATCATCCCGCGCGGTGGTGGCACCGGCTATACCGGCGGTGCCATTCCGCTGCGCCGCCACTGCGCGGTCATCAATACCGAAAAGCTGGAACAAATGTCGGTGATCGAAATGGTCACGCCACAGGGCCTGAACACCAGCGTCCCCAGCATCTTTGCGGGTGCAGGTGTGGTCACCAAGGTCGTGGCCGATGCGGCCGATGCGGCAGGCCTCGTCTTTGCCGTCGATCCCACATCCATGGACGCCTCCACCATCGGCGGAAATATCGCCATGAATGCGGGGGGCAAGAAGGCTGTGCTCTGGGGTACGGCCCTCGACAACCTGCTTTCCTGGCGCATGGTGACCCCCGATGGGAATTGGCTGGAAGTGGAACGCATGGACCATAATCTCGGCAAGATTCACGACCAGCCGGTGGTCCGTTTCCGCCTGAATCGCTTTGCCACCGACGGGCATACGTCGCTCGGGGAGTCGGAAGTGCTCACCCTGCCCGGTGCCAGCTTCCGCAAGGCCGGGCTGGGCAAGGATGTCACCGATAAGTTTCTCGGCGGTCTGCCAGGCATCCAGAAGGAAGGCTGCGACGGCATTATCACCTCCGGACGCTTCCTGCTCCATCAGATGCCAGCCCATGTGCGCACGGTCTGCCTGGAGTTTTATGGCACCGATCTGGATGCCGCGGTACCAGCCATCGTCGAAGTGAAATCCTACGTGGAGGGGTTGGGGCATGTCCTGCTCACTGGTCTGGAGCACCTGGACGAGCGCTATCTCAAAGCCATCAAGTACAGCAACAAGGCCCCCCGCCACGAACGCCCGAAGATGCTGCTGCTCGCGGATATCGCCAGCGATGACCCCGATGCAGCGGGTGCGGCGGCAGCGGCGGTAGTACGTATTGCCAACGCCCGAGGTGGTGAGGGCTTTGTCGCCACTACGCCCGAGTCAAGACGCCGATTCTGGGCCGACCGCAGCCGCACCGCCGCCATTTCCGCCCATACCAATGCTTTCAAAATCAATGAAGATGTGGTCATTCCTCTGGAGAGGCTGGCGGAGTATAGCCGCGCGGTCGAGCGTATCAATATCGAGCAGTCCATCAGCAGTAAATTGGCCAGCCTCAGCGCACTGGAGGAATATGTCTCCGGTGATCTCGCAGAAATCCGCAAAGCTAAGGATTATGAAGAAAGCAGTGAAGATCAGGCCATCGTCGACGCCAAAAAATCCGCCGCCAGGGCGTTGATTGGCGATACACGTCAGCGCTGGCAATCTCTGCTGGAGAAACTGGATATACTGGCTATGGAGCATCCGGAACTGCTGGATGCACACATGCTGTCCGCCGTGCATCCCAATGACACCCTGGCCGGTCTCCTACTACGCGGTGCCCTGCGCGTCAGTTACCGTGAGCACGTCGGCAAGCCGCTGGAGGCGCTGTTCGCTGGCGATGCATTTGCTGCCGTGCGGTCGCGTATCCGCGAGATCCATGCAGAAGTACGCCGTGCCCGTCTTTTTGTCGCCCTGCACATGCACGCCGGCGATGGCAATATCCACACTAACATCCCGGTGCTCTCCAGCGACTACGCCATGCTCCACGAGGCCGACAGGGTGGTGGACCGGATTATGGCCATCGCCCAGAAACTGGGTGGCGTCATCTCAGGCGAGCACGGCATCGGCATCACCAAGATGCGCTGGATGGAACCGGAAAAGATTGCTGCTTTCGCGGCTTATAAGGCCAAAGTGGACCCGGACAGCCTCTTCAATCCGGGCAAGCTGCTGGCGGGCTCCGGGCTGGAAACTGCCTATACGCCCTCTTTACAACTGGTGGAACAGGAAGCGCTGTTGCTGGAAGCCAGCGAACTGGGTGCCCTCAATCGTGAGATCAAGGACTGTCTGCGTTGCGGCAAATGCAAGCCGGTCTGCATGACCCATATCCCCCGCGCCAATCTGCTCTACTCGCCGCGCGACAAGATCCTTGCCACCGGCCTGCTCATCGAGGCCTTTCTCTATGAGGAGCAGACGCGGCGTGGCGTCTCTCAGCAACATTTTGCCGCCCTCAACGATGTGGCCGACCATTGCACCACCTGCCACAAGTGCGAGACGCCCTGCCCGGTGGATATTGACTTCGGCAAGGTCTCCATTCACATGCGTAACATACTCCGGGCGCGGGGTGAGAAATCCTTTAATCTCGGCACGCGCTTGGCCATGAGCTATCTCAATGCCACAGAGCCCGGCAAAGTCCACCTCTTACGGCGGGGCGTGCTGCAAAGCGCCTACAATGCGCAGGCCATCGCCCATAAAATCGTCAAACCACTGCTGCCCAAGGGGCCACCACCGGCCACCACCGGCAAGGCCCCGCTACGCGCCGAGGTCATCCACTTCCTGCGCAAACCGCTGCCTACGGACATGGGCGTGCAGACCATGCGCCAGCTTCTCGCCATTGTCGATGACAAGACCGTCCCCATCATCCGCGACAGCGCCAAAGTCACCGACGAGAGTGATGCGGTGTTCTATTTCCCCGGTTGCGGCAGTGAGCGGCTCTTCAGCCAGATTGGTCTGGCGACACTGGCCATGTTGCATCATGTCGGCGCGCAAACCGTATTGCCACCCGGCTACCTCTGCTGCGGCTATCCACAAACGGCGGGCGGTCATGAAGACAAGGGGCAGGAAATCTCCGTGCGCAATCAGGTGCTCTTTCATCGCGTGGCGAACACGCTGAACTACCTGGATATCAAGACCGTGATCCTGTCCTGCGGCACCTGCATGGATCAATTGCTGCAATACCAGTTCCAGCAGATCTTTCCCGGCTGCCGTCTGCTGGATATCCATGAGTACCTGATGGAAAAGGGCGTCGCTCTGGAAGGCGTAGAGGGTGTGCAGTATCTCTACCACGACCCCTGCCACAGCCCCATGAAAACCCACAAGCCCCAGGCCGTGGCGTCACAACTGCTCGGGCAACAGGTACTGGACTCTGCCCGCTGCTGTGGAGAGGCGGGTACCCTGGCCAGCAGCCGCCCGGATATTGCCACCCAGCTCCGTTTCCGTAAGGAAGAGGTACTCAAGGAAGGCATCCTGCAGCTCACCGGCAGCCTGCGTGCGGAGAATGGCAACGTCAAGCTGCTCACCAGTTGCCCCGCCTGTCAACAGGGCCTGGAGCGTTACCGCGAAGATACGGGTCTCGACACCGATTACATTGTCGTCGAACTGGCACGTAAAATCCTCGGCGCACAGTGGCAACGGGGTTTTATCGACGCCGCTCGCCAGGGGGGTATTGAGCGAGTCTTGCTCTGATGGCCGCCAACCCGCCACCCCAGCGACTGGGCAAACCGGACCGTTCCATGCACCTGCTCTCGGCCACTTCCGGGGCGGCGGATATCGTCGCTTTCCTGAAGTTTCATATGGTGTTCACCTCGGCAATGACCGGCAACCTCGCCCTCTTCGGCATCGCCATCGGCCAGGGACATCTGCTTTCCGCGACCCACTCCCTCTCCGCGCTACTGGGATTCGTGACCGGGGTGGCCATCGCCGCACTCTGGAAAGAACGTCTCCTCGGCTTGCGCTGGATACTGGGACTGGAAGTTATCTTTCTCCTGTCATACGCACTCTGCTGGCTACTCTGGGGTTTTCCACCAGAGGGCTTTCCCCTTTATGCGCTCATTCTATTCTCCGCCATGAGCATGGGGTTGCAGAGTGTGGCGGCACGACTGGTGAATGTCGCCGGCGTACCATCCGTGGTTTTCACCAACACCCTGACCAGTATCGTGCTGACTTTCATTCAAAGCCTGCACAAACGCCTTCCTCTGCCATTTGCCCTACGCCAGCAATTTACTGCCTTACTAGCCTATCTCGGGGGCGCCGTGGTTTTTGCTTTTCTGCTGACGGACATACCGATACTGGCTATGACCCTGCCGGCCGTTTTGGTGGCCTTGGCCCTCTGGATGTACTGGCGCCCCGCAGCAGATGCGGCGAGCTGAGGGCAAGCGCAGCCCTATGGAAAGCTCCGCCACCGAGACACGTCCCGCACAAGCACCCCTTGACGGCGTGCTCGACCTGCACGCCTTCCGCCCGCAGGAGGTACCCGACCTGCTGCGCGAATATCTCCAGGCCTGCCGCGCCGCCCAAATCACGGAAATTCGTATCATCCATGGCAAGGGCAAAGGCGTGCTGCGCGAGACCGTTCACGCGCTGCTCCGCCGCGAGCCCATGGTCCGGAATTTCCGTCTGGCCAATGACCGCAGCAGTTGGGGCGCGACCCTGGTCGATATTTATCCGCCGGACGCACCCTTACCACCCCGCAGTTCACCGGCTTCAAAGGCGCGGGTGCCGGAATCCGCACCCGGCTGGTATCGCCTGCTACAACGCATTTTCGTCAAACGCTAAGGACAAATATGGCTCAGGAGGGCGTCAGCAAATTTCACCTGGACTGGCAGGCCGGTCCCGTCATCGCCTGCGCAGAGCGGGCCATTCTCGGTCATTGGCGCGACGTACTATATGTCCGCGGCCTGATCGGCGCCGATCCCGCCCGTTACGACGGCATCGGTTTTGGCAATGTGAGTTGTCGTTGCTACGGCGGTTTTCTGATCACCGCCACCCAGACCGGCCACCTCGCCACGTTGGCACCGGAGCATTTCTGTCAGGTGACCCGCTGGGATATCGTCCACAACCAGATCTGGGCCAAAGGACCACAGCCGCCCTCCTCTGAAGCCCTCAGCCATGCGGCCTGCTATGACGCCCATCCGGAAATTCGCTGGGTCTTCCACATTCACGATCCGCTGCTCTGGCAACAGACCGCGGCCCTGGGGTTACCGGCCACTCCGCTCGATGCTGAATATGGCACCCCCGCCATGGCCTTGGCCGTATTTCATCTCGCCAGACAGGGGCGGTTACCCCTGCTCATCCGGATGGCCGGTCACGAAGACGGGCTCATCGCCGCGGGCCACAGCGCCGCAGAGACTGGCGCCGTGCTATTAAACGCCGTTACCGAAGCTCAGGCCTCCAGCGCCTTGCGCAGATAAACGTCCATATCGGTAAGGTTATTCAGGGCCCAGCGTCGGTAATCATCGGGCAGATCGGCAATCTTCACGCCCTTGTGCTTGCCGAAAGGCATCGTCTCGGGAATCCGTGCGCGCTCGCTGAACTCCCATAAATCTTCCCAGGAATTGGGCCGCACCGAGAGGATGACCTTATTCAGAAGAATCCGGCAAAATTTCACGTCCGCCAGTGCCGAGTGGGCGTTTTTGAGGTTATCCCGGGTTTTGTGCTTATCCTTGCTGAAGTGATACATCAATGCCGACTGGGAATGGCTATCCACCTCGGGCCAGAGCTTGCGGGTCATGGCATAAGTGCAGATACGTTTGACGTCCGGCTTGCCGATGACGCCCCAGTCATAATCAATGCTGTGGCCGACGAGATACCCTGTGTCTTCGGGCAACTGAAAGCTGCTGGCGGGCGGGCTTTCCAGCAGATCTTCCTCGAGAATATGGTGTACCGCCATCGCTCCCATCTCAATGGGCTTGGCCGGTCGGTAACGCTGCACGAATTGTTCCTCCACCTCCAGCGTTTTCAGATCGCTCACCGCCAGCCAGGCTGCCTCAATCAGATCAGGCTCCACACGGCCCGTCGTTTCGGTATCAAAAATCAATGCGCGCATGCAAAACCTCATCCCGGATCCGGCGAAAAGATGCAGGGTAAATGCCTGCTTCGCAATGGGCAAGCGCCAATGCCCGGTGGAACCCTACGGAAAACACAACATCTCATTGTTTGTACGAGTACTTTATCCAGACGTTGCTTTTTTCATCCAGCAACCCCATTCATAAAGAGAGGAGCAAAAAAACATAATTTACGTTATCATGCCAGCGTGTTCGTTCACAGGAGTCAGACATGAACCAGAATCAGAACCCATACCAGTTTCCGGACAGTATGAATCCGGCGGGGGCCAGCAGAGGCACATCTATCGGCGCACTCATGGGCAAAACCTATGCGCTGCTCGCGGCCACGCTCGTGGTGTCTGCCATTGCCTCTGTGTATGGCATGCACTCGGCATTCGCCTACCAGCATCCCTTCATCCTGATGATCGGCTCCTTCGCCCTGCTCTTTGCAGTGCAGTACACTGGCGCCCACCGCAGTCCCTTTGCGGTTCCGCTGGTTTTCCTGTTCGCCGGTGGCATGGGCATGATGATGGGTCCGGCCATTGAGATGTATCTGCGGATGCCGGGTGGCGCCTCAATCATCGCCGAGGCCTTGGGTACTACCGCAGCCATGTTTGTTGGACTGTCCGCGTATGCCCTGACCACCCGACGGGATTTCAGCAACATCGGCGGCTTCCTGATCACCGGCCTGGTGCTGGCCATCGTGGTCTCTTTGCTGAACATGTTCCTGTTCCATATCCCCGCGTTGCAACTGGCCATTGCTGGCGTGCTGGTACTGGTCTTCAGCGGCCTGATCCTTTTTGACACCCAGCGCATGATCCGCGGCGGCATTCAGGAGCCGGTCCTGCTGGTGGTCGGGCTTTATCTGGACATCATCAACCTCTTCATGGCGTTGCTCGAAATCTTTGGGGGCAGTCGCGATTGATTACCGCGTCCTTCCTGCATCGGTGGGAAGGACGATTTTCTGAAAGCATGGCAAGCACTATTTGCCATGTCGCCACCGGGGATGTCAGACATCGCCTTTTCCCGTTTTATAAACCATGACTGATTCCACCTCTCTGCAAAACCACACCCCCATGATGCGCCAGTATTTCGGGCTGAAGGAACAATGCCCGGATGCGCTGCTTTTCTATCGCATGGGGGATTTCTACGAGCTATTCTTTGACGATGCTGAAAAAGCCGCCCGCCTTCTCGGCATCACCCTCACCAGCCGCGGACAGAGCGCAGGACAGGCTATTCCTATGGCGGGGGTACCCGTCCAGAGCATAGATGGCTATCTCGCGAAACTGGTGCGTCTGGGCGAACGGGTGGCCATCGGTGAGCAGATTGGCGATCCGGCCACCGCCAAAGGTCCTGTGGAACGCGCCATCGTGCGGGTCATCACCCCCGGTACCATCATTGACGGTGCCTTATTGGATGCCGGCCAGGAGCCTCTGCTCCTGGCCCTCTGTCCGGACGGTCCGCGTTGTGGCCTGGCCTGGCTGGATGCCGCCGGAGGACGCCTCATGGTGAGTGAGGTAGCCGACACCGCCATCGCAGATACCATAGCGCGGCGTCCCGTCGCAGAAATCATTGCCCCGGAAGAGACGTCGCTTCCAGTCGGAATCGACCCGCAAAAATTGCAACTCCTGGAGAAAACCGGCTTTCAAACTCGGCGCACCGAGGCAGTACTTGAACGCTATTTTGGGGGACGACTGGCGAGTTTCGGGTGCAATGACTGGCCCCTCGCCTTACGCGCCGCCGCCGCACTCCTGAATTATGCCGAGACCCAACTACGCAGCAGCCTGACCCAAGTTCAACGAATTCATCCGGAGCGCACTGAAGAAGAGCTCTATCTGGACGCGACCGCCTTGCGGGCATTGGAAGTGGTGGAAAGCCTACAAGGGAATGGTCCCACTTTGCTCACCTTGTTGCAAAAAACCCAGACGGCTATGGGCGCCCGCTTGCTCCGTCGCTGGCTTCTGCGACCACTACGCCAGGGACCCGTGCTTGCGGCCCGTCAGGAAGTCGTCGCAGCGCTCATCCAAGGCAGCGGGCCGGTTGCCATTCAGAAGGCCTTGCACGGTATCGCGGACGCGGAACGCATTCTCACCCGCGTCGCCCTGAATAGGGCGAGCCCCCGTGATCTCGCCCAACTCCGCAGCACCTTGCAGGCGCTACCCACGCTGCGCGCCGCCTTCGAAGAAACAGGGCATCCTGCACTAACTGCTTATCAGGAGCGCATACCGCTCTTTGCCGCCTTCCGCACACTGCTGGAAGAGTCCTTAGTGGATGCCCCGCCCATGACCCAGCGGGATGGTGGCTACATTCGTGCAGGCCACGACGCCGAGTTAGATCGACTGCAGCAGCTCAGCCAGAATTTGCAGGAGGTGCTGCGTGATCTGGAACAGCAGGAACGCCAGCGCACCGGCATCGCCCAACTTAAAATCCAGTTCAACCGGGTGCATGGCTTTTACATCGAAATCAGCCGCAGCTACCAAGGACCCATTCCCGACGACTATCGCCGCCGCCAAACCACCAAGAACGCGGAACGCTACATCAATGACGCCCTGAAAGTAATCGAAGATCAGGCTCTCTCGGCAGAGAGTCTGGCCCTGAGCCGCGAGCGCCTGCTCTTCATGCGAGTCCTGGAAGCGGCAGCCCCCGAAGTGCCGGCCCTGCAAGACGCCATGACCGCCGTCGCCGAACTGGACGGTCTCAGCACGCTGGCTGAACGCGCCATCACCCTGCACTGGTATGCCCCGCATTTCGTCACAGAATCGGTTTTACATCTCCGCGACGGCCGCCATCCCGTCGTAGAAGCCCAGATCGGCAGTAATTTCGTGCCCAACGATCTCGATTTTGATAAAGAGCAGCGGATGCTGCTGATCACCGGTCCCAATATGGGCGGCAAATCCACCTACATGCGGCAAACAGCGCTCATCGTCCTGCTCGCCCACATCGGCAGCTGGGTGCCTGCCCGCGAAGCCATCATTGGCCCCATCGACCAGATTTTTACCCGCATCGGTGCTGCCGACGATCTGGCCGGTGGTCGCTCCACCTTCATGGTGGAAATGAGCGAAACAGCGCGCATCCTCCATCTCGCTACGGCACAAAGCCTGGTGATCCTGGATGAAATCGGGCGGGGCACCGCCACTTATGACGGTCTCTCCATCGCCTGGGCCACGGCCGAAGCACTGGTGGAACGGGGCGCCTGCACGCTCTTCGCCACCCACTATTTTGAATTGACGGAGATGGATCTTCCCGGCTTGCGTAACGCCCATCTCGATGCTTTGACACAAGGGGATCAGGTCGTATTCCTGCATCGGGTGGAGGGTGGCCCGTCCGCGCAGAGCTACGGACTGGCGGTTGCCAAGCTTGCCGGGATTCCTGACCCGGTCGTGCAACGCGCCCGCCATCGGCTCAGTCTACTGGAAGAAACCGCCCAGCAGCCAACCCGCAATACAGCGCCCGCCCAGTTGTCCCTCTTCCAGGCCGCTCCGCACCCGGCGGTGCATCGATTAAGTCAGATGGAACCGGACCAACTCAGCCCCAGGCAGGCCTTGGATTTGCTCTACGCACTCAAAGAATTGGCGCGGTAAACCGGGTGATGACAAAAAAACGGCCTGGCATTTCTTGCCAAGCCACTGTTTATTTGGTGGGCGGTAGTGGGTTCGAACCACTGGCCCCTGCCGTGTGAAGGCAGTGCTCTACCACTGAGCTAACCGCCCAAAATGAGTGCCTCTCATCTGGAGAGGGCACAAAATACCAATCAAAGGCATCAGGGTCAATCATTTTTTGATCTTCTCACACCCATTTTTTCACGTTACACTGCGCTCCGGTCTTAGCCCATATCGCGCACCCAATGTCCCACCAAAGACGGTTACCTTAGTCATGATGTTCCTGAGACACCTGCCGACGGTGCAGGAACCGCGTCTTTACATGGCCTTGGAGCGCACCTACCTGGGCTATTTCAAGCTCCTCTTCGTCTCTATAGGTACCGGCCTGGTCTCTGCACGTCTGGCGATGCTGTTTAAGGCGCTCCACTACGCCACGCTGGGAGACTTTTTTACTGAAACTTTCTATTGGCTCAGTTGGCCCGCCATCATCCTAATTTTTGTGGTAGGATTTCGTTTTATGTCAGACTTGGAACACATCGGAAAAGGACCTCCCGTGGCTGCGAAAGAAATCATTGATCCGCGCATTTATATGGCTGCCGAACGCACCTTCCTGGCTTGGGTGCGCACAGGCATCGGCCTGATCGCCTTTGGTTTCGTCATTGAGAAGTTCGACTTCTTTCTGGAGCAGCTCTCCCTCATGCTCCATACCAAACTCGTGACGGGAGCAGGTTTTTCCGGGATGGGCATTGTTTTCATTCTTCTCGGGGTCACCAATCTGGTGATTGGTGGTATCAACTTCATTCGCACGGTCAAAAAAGTAGACGAAGGTAGTTATCATGTCCACAAATTCCTCTATGGCCTCTACGGAGTCATTCTGCTGAGTATCACCATCGTCCTGGCTGTCATGATCATCCATGTGTCGCCCTGAGCAGATATCGTTAAGGCATTTGTACAGGCGTCAGGCGATCATCATAAGCCCAGTAGCACGCATGAAATGGATATTTGTCTGATCCCTTTCTCCCGTTTCTCCAAATGGCTGGCTGATTCTCGCACAAAATTTCGAGGCACCGTGCAACGCGCTTGTCGTAAAGGGCAGGCGGAATGCCCGCATGGCCACCCCAAGCAACAATGACAGCAGAGCTCGCACCAAGTGTTTCACGAATGGTGGCGTCATTTTGCGGACCTATGACATAGGACTCGCCCCGTTGTCGCAGCACACCGCCTACTTCCTTGCTGTCAGTGCCGCGTAAGGCGTAAAGATTCAAAATGTGCAACCCGCCCGCTTGCGGAAATTTGCGCCAGACATACTCTGAGGCCGTGCGTACGGTCTTGTCGGCGGCTATTTCGTTCGCGCTGGAAGGATTTTTCAGAAAAACGGCGATCATATCCCCCGCGCGGCCGGAAAACGGGAGGGTAAGCCGGTATCGCCAGGTCCTGCAGGGCGAGAACAAGGCCGTGATCCGGGTAGCATCCACGGCGGGCGCATGCTGAACCGTTCTACCAATACGCAACAGATATCTCCTTCACAGACCGGGATCAAAGCAAGGGGTAACCGACGCGATAACCAACCAAAAAAAACAAAAGGGCAAAGAGGATATACCTCAATGCCCTTGTTTTACATGGTGCGCTCGGACGGAGTCGAACCGCCGACCTACTGGTTCGTAGCCAGTTGCTCTATCCAGCTGAGCTACGAGCGCGTGGAGGGCGTAATATACCCACAGAAGGGGGCTCGGTCAATCCTCCGCCCCAACAACCCAACCAGGATCCTCAACTACCGCTGGCACCACTCGCCGATGTGCCTTTATCCTTCGCCACTTCCGCTTTGAGCTTGGCGAGATCATCATCCACACCACTCGTAGCGCGCACGTTATCCAGCTCTTTCTCGATCTGACTACGGCTATCCAAAGGATCATTTAGCGCACCAGATTCCATCAGCCCATCCATGGCCGCTGCCTTGGCCTCCATGTTCTGAGTACGACCCTGAGCGCGGCGCATGGCATCACCGGCGTCATCCATGCCTTTGCCAATACCGGTGAGCGACTCGCTGACTTTGACTTCCGCCTGCGCCGCGGTCATCTCACTCTTGGTCACTTCCTTCTGGGTTCTGAACTGCTCGATATGGTCCCGCAGCTTATTCTCGTAATCGGTCAGCTTCTGCGCCTGGGCGGCGACGGTATCATGCGCTTCCTTGAGGGAAGCGATCTTCTGCAATTCGGACTGCTTCTGGGCCAATTCAGCGCGCGCCAGATCTTCCCGGTTGGCGCCCAGCGCCATACGGGCATCGGCGTCGGCTTTATCGGACGCTTTCTGCGCCTGCGCCATCTGGTTTTCCAGAGAGACCCGTTCGGTCACCACATCGGCAAGATGTCTTTTGGTATCCTGCAAATTCGTAACCATCTTCTCATAGGAAAGATCCAGGGCTTCTGCAGGGTCCTCCGCATTATCGAGAAAATGATTCACCTTGCCTTCCAGTATTTCTGCGGCACGCTTAAAGATCGACATCAGATCACTCCTTAGGACAGCATCGTGCTGTTCACTGCATCAATCATTCACCGGGATCACCAGTTGCGGACTCAGACCATCGACCAGTGCATCCGCATTCTCCATGGCCTTCACTGCCGTGCCCACCGCAAAAAACTCAATGACATGCGGCTTCCAGTTGTGACTACCTTCATGCAGTTGCACGCCGGTAATGCCATCAGCCTGGGCCTCCTGGGCCTCATGCTGCATACGCTCCATGGCCAGCTCACGCGCGTCATACATAGCCTGGGTAAATTGCTCCATTTCGGTATTGCGCCCCACATTGCCCAGAGATTTCAAAAGGCCCTGATGGGCGACATGATACACACAGGAGCCCATCACCATTTCCATCGGCCGATAGCCCGCCTGTAGTAACATCCAGAAATCCTGCCCGCTGAGATCGCTGGTGAACGGTTTACCCCCCACCCCCTTAAATCCGGAGGCGCCGCTACGGTGCGCGATAGCCGTACCAATCGCCATAAATTCGAGAATCTCCTGATCCCATTCCATGCGTTTGACTTCCAGGCGCACACCAACAATACCATCCGCCTGTAGCAAGGTAGCCTCCTGTTCCATGCGACTCATGGCCAGTTCGCGGGCCTGGTACATCGCCTGGGACAGCACATCCATCTCCATGTTCTGATTCCAGTTACCATACTGAATACCCATGTGGTAAATGCAGGAACCCACCACCAGCCCTAAAGGCTCAAAATTGGCCTTACGGACCATAACGAATTCATTGACGGAAAGATCGGAGGTAAATATGCCTTCGTGACTGCCCTGCGAACGCAAGCCTTTCAGACGTTCGATGGCATGAGGAGCCAGTTGTTCAGCGGTATCAGTCATATAAGATCCTTTCGTGTCGTGGTGGCACTTTTCAATGGATGGTCAAGGAGTGAAATCATCGGAATCAACTCGTGCTGGGGGACATTTTGCGGCAAATAACTGATGGCCGTGCCAATACTGATGTGTCGGCAAAGAAAGCGTTCTGGGTTGTCCTGATCTCCGGCGACATGGAACATCTGGGTAGTGCTGGTATGGGCCAGTACCGCAGCCGCCATACGCCGTCCATCTTCACGTAAATCGTAGAGAGCACGACGGCGGACATTTTCCTGGAATGCCGACAGGTCGGTGATTTCCATATTCCAGTAGCGTGCCGCAAAGGGAGAAGACTGAGCGGCCTGCGCAGCTACGGTACCCATCCACGGGCTGTACCAGTCAAAATTGGCACCTATAGCAATACCCACAGGCACCACCCCGTCTTCCAGCAGCCGTACAAACTCCAGTGCCGACACCGTCGCCACGACCGGCTCCGCGGACGGTGGCAGACCGCGAATGCGGATGGCCGTGCCGGTAACGCCATAATCCATATCTTCGTGCTCACCATGATGCACCTTCATCCGCACATCGACGATGGCATTCGCACCCACGGCCAGCGCCTCCAGGCGCATGCGCTCTACCGCCGTGTGCCAGCCATCATAGTGCCCCTGGGTCCAGGAATAACCAAAATGGTACCAGCAGTTGCCGGTCACCATACCAATGGGCTGCACACCGTGGCTGCGCTGTAGCAGCAACTCGGACGCCTTCGCCGTACTGATCCAGGGCAATCGCCCCTGGCTGGTCTGAAACATGCGGCTTTGAACGAAAGAAGGGAGGCGGTGTTGGCGCAGCGCCAGTTCCCATTCGGAGTAACGCTGCATTTCTTCGGGGGTTTGTGAGCGAATGCCTTTGCTGGCACTCTGACCGATATTTTCTGCGGCACGCTGGGCATCATGTGCGACTTCCTCGATGCCGTGTTTGATCTTGTCCCAAATGGACATAAACCCTCCTTCAGATTACCCCATAAGAAAGTCGTGCAAGGTATTGCTGGCGCCCTGCATTTCGCCGGAGAGATCAGCCAGATCCGCGACTAAACTTTCCAGCCAGACGGATAACGATAAATCTTCGTGTTTGAGCACTACGCCGCGCACGGTTTTCGCGCGCACGGTGCTGATATGGGCGCCCTCTTTTTTGAGGATATAGTCGTTATTATTGGTGTGGATAATAATTGACTCAATGTGGCTGGTTTTCGCAAAGAATCCGTCCTTCTTGCGCTCTACCTCCACAAAACCCGGCACGTCACCCTCAAGACGCGTCGCCAACCCTTCCACAAAAGCCTTCATGTCTGTTTGTGCCCGCCTGATCCAGGCCATATTTTGCTCAAAATCCGTACTCATACAGGGCCTCCCTCCCTAGATTGCCACCAATACACCCGATATGCGGTACCCCACTCATGTTTATAAAAAACGCGCTGCTCATTTGAAATGAGACTCTTCGTCTCAACTTTAGTTCGCCAAGCCCGATCACGCACGAACTTTTTGGAGTTCCGGCATATCTTCCACTCCCTCATGCAAGCGCTGCAATTGCGCGAACTGACGATAAATCGGACAAGAATCCAAAAGCTCCCGGTGATTCCCCACAGCGACCAGCCTTCCCTTATCCAGCACCGCAATACGTGACGCATGAATAACCGTCGCCAACCGATGTGCCGCAACGAGGGTGGTGCGCTGAGCGGTAAGATTGCCCAGCGCCTCCTGAATAATGCGTTCGTTCTCTGCATCCAGGGCACTGGTGGCCTCATCCAGGATCAGTACGCGTGGATTACGCAGAATGGCCCGGGCAATGGCAATACGCTGACGTTGCCCGCCCGACAAAGTAACGCCCTTCTCCCCCACATGGGTCTGCAGCCGCCCCTTCAGACGATCAGAAAATTCATCCACCCGCGCCGCACACACCGCCTCCAGAAGGTCAGCCTCGCTCGCGTCCGGACGGGCCATCATGATGTTTTCCGCAATACTCATGGAGAAAATCACCGGATGCTGAGGCACCACCGCCAGTTGTTGCCGCAACGAATGGAGCGGCAAGGTGTTAATATCGACCCCGTCCAGCAAAATGTGGCCCCGACTCGGCTGATAATGGCGCAACAACAGGGAAAATAACGTACTTTTACCAGCACCAGAGGCACCCACAAAGGCCATCGTTTCTCCCTCGGCAATGTCGAAAGAGATATTTGCAATCGCGTGGCAATCGCTACGTGACGGATAACTGAAAGATACATCATCCAGACGCAGGCGGGCGGGCCTTACCCGCTGCGCCAGCAGTCCGTCGTTCACATGAGGTGGCGCTGCATCCTGTATGGAGGAGACAGGTGCACTTGCCTCCGGCGTCTCATCCAGCAGGGCCAACAGCCGCTCCGTCGCCCCGGCTAAACGCGCCATGCTGCCCCACAGTTCGCCGAGGGCGGCGAGAGAAGTCGCTGCCATCAGGGCGTAGAGCAGAAAAGCCGCCAGCACCCCGATCCCCACTTCGTGGCGCAACACGGCCAACCCACCCCAATAGAGCATCACACTGAGCGCCAGGAATACGAGCCCGCCGGTCAAAAAGGTGGACCACAATTGCACCATCACCCGGGACCAGACTTGCCCCAGTAACAACCGGATATCGCGCCGATAATGTTCCTCCGTCTGCGGCTCCAGGGTCAACGCCTGAATCACCCGGATACCATTGACCGACTCTTCCGTATGCGCGCTCAGATCAGCTAGGTAGTCCTGCTCGTTGCGGCTGTAGCGACGTTGCAGGCGGCCGGATTTCAGGTTGATGAGCACCAGCAGAGGTAAGGCGACCAAGCCGGGGATGATCAGTTGCGGCAGGGTGGCGGCCATCAGCGTCAGCGCCCCGATCAGGGTAATGCCACTTTGCAGGCTGCGCCCCAGTACCCCGGTCAAGCCAAAACGCAGGATGGTCACATCGCTGCTGAGCCGGGAAATGACCTCTCCGGTGCGAAAAACCTCATAAAAAACAGCAGGCAAATGCAAGGCATGACTGAACACCATAGTACGGAGGTCCGCCACCACACCTTGTCCGATCCAGGTGGCCAGGGCATCGCGCAGGGCGCGCATGGCGACAGTGAACAGTCCCAATCCCAGCAGGGCGGCACTGATCCACAGCAGCGCCGGGTAGCTGTGAAATCCCTTATCAAGAATCCAGCGCGCGCCCTGCGGCAGCACCAGCGCACTGGCGGCGCTCAGCAACAGGGCCAGTGCATAGAACAGCAGATACACACGACGGGTCAGCAAAAACGGCTTGAGCTTCCACAACACCCAGACATTTCTGTTGACCGGACGTTGCCACGGATTTTGCGCCACATATCACCTGACAATACACGGAGAATGCCTCAGCATACTCCATTCACCCGCCTGGTGCTCAGGGTGCTGCCGCCCAGGGCTGTAAACGTTTCAGCCGCAGACTGTTGCTGAGTACAAAAATCGAAGACAGTCCCATGGCCACGCCTGCAAGCATCGGGTTGAGCTGAATTCCGAAGGGAATAGCCACACCGGCAGCAACAGGTATCAGCAGAATGTTATAAAAAAAAGCCCAGAACAGATTACCGCGAATGGTCCGCATGCTTTGGCGTGCCGCCTGAATCGCGGTAATGACCCCCCCCAGATCTCCATGGGTAAGCGTGATATCCGCCGCCTCCATCGCGATGTCCGTACCTGAGGCGAGGGCCATGCCCACATCCGCCTGCGCCAGCGCCGGCGAATCGTTGATGCCCTCCCCGACAAAAACCACTTTGCGGCCCTTTCCCTGTAGTTGACGCACGATCTCCGCCTTATCCTGCGGCAATACCTGCGCATAGATCTCGTCAATCCCCAACTGGCCGCCAATCACCCGGGCCGCAGCCTCGGCATCGCCCGTCACCATCGCCACCCTTAAGCCCAACGCCCTGAGCGCCCGGACCACCTGGGCAGATTCCGGCCGGACCACATCGCTGATCCCCAGCAGTCCCAGCAGGCGGCCATCCCTGGCTACATAGACGATGGTCCTGCCGGTCTGCTGCAAATCGCCCGCAGAAGACTCCGGCATAATGATCCCGTGTTCACGCATCCAGGCTAACGTACCTGCAAGCACGATCTCTCCATCCACCCTGCCCTGCACACCCTTCCCCGGGGATGCCATAAAATCACGCACTGCCGGGAGATCCAGATGACGCTCGCCCGCAGCCACCAGTACCGCGTGTGCCAGGGGGTGCTCGGAAGCACTCTCCACGGCAGCAGCCATCTGCAATAAATACCCGGGATCCGTCGCCTCAATCTGCGTCACCGCCGGACGCCCATAGGTCAGGGTCCCGGTCTTATCCAGGCAAACCGTATCCACCGCTGCCAGAGACTCCAGTGCCTCCCCCTTGCGAAAAAGCACCCCCAGTTCCGCGGCGCGTCCGGTACCGACCATCACCGCCGCCGGGGTCGCCAACCCCATCGCACAGGGGCAGGCCACCACCAGCACCGCCACCGCCGAGAGCATGGCGAGGGTGATCGCGGGCGGCGGCCCGAACAGCAGCCAGAAGACAAAGCTCAGCAGAGCGATAAGGATCACCAGCGGTGTAAAAATTCGCACCACCCGATCCGCCAGGCCTTGAATCGGTAACTTGCCCGTTTGCGCCTGCTCCACCAGCCGGATGATCTGCGCCAGCACCGTATCCCGGCCCACCGAGGTCGCCCTGATCAGCAGACGCCCCTCGCGGTTCACCGTGCCGCCCACCACCGGATCACCCTGCTTTTTATGCTCTGGCAGTGGTTCGCCGGTGAGCATAGCTGTGTCCACGTGGGAGTCGCCATCCACGACCACGCCATCCACGGGCAAACGTTCCCCCGGTCTGACCACCACCTGATCGCCCAGAACAACGGCGCCGATCGCCACCTGCAACTCCTCGCCGTCGCGCAACACATGGGCCTCCTTTGCCTGCAGACCCAGCAACTGCTTGATCGCTGCGGAAGTCCTTCCCTTCGCCAGTTCTTCCAGATATTTACCGAAGAGAACCGCCGCAATCACCACTGCCGCGGAGTCAAAATAGACATGCCGGGCACTGGTGGGGAACCAGTCTGGCGCCACGAGGACCAGCATGCTATACAGCCAAGCCGCTCCAGTTCCCGTGGCTACCAAGGAATTCATATCCGGCGACAGATGGCGATAGGCGAGAAAACCCGGCCGGAAAAATCGCCGACCAGGACCCGCCAGCACGATCGTCGCCAATCCCGCCTGCACCCAGGCCCAAAACTGCGGAAAAAGCTCCAGGCGGCCCAGCAGACGATCCAGTGCCGGAACCAGCGCCATGCCCATGGAGAGCAGCAGAATGGGGAGAGCCAGCACCACCGCGATGACGACATCCCGGCGCATGGCGCGGATGACCTGCGCTTTGCGGTCAGCGACGGCCACATCCTCCAGCACCGTGCGCGCCCCATATCCGGCCGCGGTCACTGCGGCGATCAAGGTGTTTTGGTCCAGAGTATCCGGCAGATAGCGCAGTGCCGCCCGTTCTGTGGCGAGATTGACCGTCGCCTCCAGCACGCCGGGCAGGCGGCGCAGACTGCGCTCCACCCTCCCCACGCAGGACGCACAGGTCATCCCTTCGATAACCAGTTCCGTCTCCGCGATCACGGGCGTGTAGCCGCTTTCTGTGATGGCCGCAGTCAGTGCGTCAGGGGTAATCTGCGTCGGATCGTACTGCACTGTGGCCTGTTCCGTACTCAAATTCACCACCGCGGCCTGCACCCCCGGCAAGCGGTTCAGGGTGCGCTCCACCCGGCTGCTGCAAGAGGCGCAGGTCATGCCCTCTATTCCAATTTCTACGTTCGCCATAATCACGTCCCCTGCCTTCCGGCCACTCAAGCGGTGTCGACTGGATACATGGTGAAAATCGTACTCTTCTAGTCGATTGTAATGTCAATCCTTCACATCCCACATCCCGGCAAATACCTGCCTCGCGCAAAATAGTTGATTTTAGTCGAAGGATGCTTATCATTTGCGCTCTTGCGCGCATTTTCCGCGCCCGATGAAATTGCTCCTGGAGTTGATGATTGTGGATATCCGCCTTTCCCGCCGCGTGAATGCGGTGCGCCCCTCCCCCACCCTTGCGGTCACTGCCCGTGCCCAGCAACTGCGCCGCGAAGGGAAGGATATTGTCAGTCTGGGTGCTGGGGAACCGGACTTCGACACCCCGGAGTACATCAAGGAAGCGGCCATCGCCGCCATCCGGCAGGGCTTCACCAAATACACCGCCGTCGGCGGCACGCCGGAGCTGAAAGCCGCCATCATCGGCAAATTCGCGCACGACAACCATCTGTCATACCGCCCCGATGAAATTCTTGTTTCCGTCGGCGGCAAGCAAAGCTTCTTCAATCTTTGTCAGGCCCTTCTGGATGCGGGTGATGAAGTCATCATTCCCGCGCCCTACTGGGTGTCTTATCCGGACATCGTGCTACTGGCGGAAGCACGGCCTGTCATCATCGATACCGACGCCAGCCAGCGTTTCAAGATCAGTCCGGAGCAACTGGATGAGGCGATTACCCCCAACACCCGCCTGCTGGTCATCAACAGCCCCTCCAACCCCTCCGGCGTGGCCTACAGCCGCCCGGAACTGGAAGCCCTGGGCGAGGTACTTCGCCGTCATCCGCATATCCTCATCGCCAGCGATGACATGTATGAGAAAATCCGTTTCTACGATGAAGACTTTGTCAATATCGCCAATGCCTGCCCGGATCTGACCCCGCGCTGCATCGTCATGAATGGCGTGTCCAAGGCCTATGCCATGACCGGGTGGCGCATCGGCTACTGCGCCGGCCCCAAAGCGCTGATCACCGCAATGAATACGGTACAGTCCCAGAGCACCTCCAATCCCACCTCCATCGCCCAGGTGGCCGCCCAGGCAGCGCTGGAAGGTGGCGACAGCGCCATCCACGAAATGGTGCATGCCTTCAAGCGGCGCCACCAATACGTCTACGACCGCCTGAAAGCGCTGCCCGGCGTTGCTGCCATGCCCTCCGATGGTACCTTTTACAGCTTTCCGGGATTCCGCGAAGTCATGGCGGCGAAAAGTCTGCGTGACGATCTTGCCCTGGCTGAAGCCTTGCTGGAGGCCGGAGTGGCAGTAGTACCGGGCTCAGCCTTCGGCACGCCTGGCCATATCCGCCTGTCCTTCGCGACCAGCGATAAGAATCTGGAGATGGCCCTGGACCGCATCAGCGCTTTTATCAACGCCTAGACCGCCCCGAGAACCGGGATCGCGTTACCGCAGGATCAACCCCGCTCAGGAAGCGGGGCAGATTTTGATCGCCGCAGCAACCCGGCGGGCGCGCTCCCGGGCTTCCTCCACATCATCGGCGCATGCAATACCTACCCCGAGGCGCCTGAGCTTGCTGGCTGTCGGCTTGCCGAAAAGCCGCAGATCGCTTTCCGGCACCGCCAGCGCCTCCTCCAGCCCAGAATACACCGGCCCCCAACCGAGTTCCTTCCCGCGAATCACCGCAGACGCCGCCGGACGCCGGAAGCCCGGATCGACCGGCAAACCCAAAATGGCACGCAGGTGCAGGTCGAACTCACTCTGACGCTGACTGGCAAGGGTCACCAGACCCGTATCATGAGGGCGCGGCGAGAGCTCACTGAAGATGACCTCTTCACCACGCACGAAAAACTCCACTCCGTACAGTCCCCGTCCGCCCAGATTGCCGGTCACCAATTGCGCCATCTTTTCCGCCTGCTGCAAAGCGGCCTCGCTCATCGGCTGCGGCTGCCAGGACTCCACATAATCGCCGGCCTCCTGACGATGCCCGATAGGCGCACAAAAAGTCGTCCCCAAGACAGAGCGCACGGTCAGCAGGGTGATCTCGAAGTCGAAATCCACAAAGCCCTCGACAATAATCCGCTGGCCGCCGACCCGACCCGCCGTCTGCGCCTCCTGCCAGGCCAGCGCCAGTTCCGCCGCGCCACGCACTACGGACTGCCCCTTACCACTGGAGGACATGACCGGCTTAATCACACAGGGAAAGCCCAGCTCCGCCGCCGCCTCTTCCAACTCTGCCAGCGTCCCGGCGAAGCGATACGGCGATGTCGGCAAGCCCAACTCTTCCGCAGCGAGGCGGCGGATACCCTCGCGGTCCATGGTCAACTGTACTGCCCGTGCCGAGGGCACCACGGTGGCCAACCCCAGCGCCTCGATTTCCGCCAATGCGGAAGTCGCAATAGCCTCAATTTCCGGCACCACAAAGTGCGGACGCTCGCGTTTGACAATGGCCAGAATGGCCTCTGGATCGGTCATATCCAGCACATGGGAACGATGGGCAACTTGCATGGCCGGCGCATCGGCGTAACGATCCACCGCGATCGTCTCTACCCCCAGCCGCTGCGCGGCTATCAGAACTTCTTTACCCAACTCACCTGCACCGAGCATGAGCAAACGCGTAGCAGAAGCGGAAAGTGGTGTGCCCAGTTGCATGGAAATTTCCTTCGTAGCAGTAAAACGGCGACATAAAGGCCCGAACGTCTATACTCATGCTAACATTTTCTGGCAGGCGTGTACGCAAAGGAGCAAGCAATGAGTAACAAAAGCATCGGGATGGTCGGCTTAGGTCGAATGGGTGCCAATATGGCGCGGCGTCTGCACATCAAGGGTCTGGAAGTCACCGTTTACAATCGCCATACCGAAAAATCCACTGATCTGGCTAAAGAAACAGGCATGCACGCTGCCGAAAGTCTGGAAGCCCTCGTTCAGGCCTTGCCCAGCCGCCGGATCGTCTGGCTCATGCTCCCCGCCGGAGAGGCCACCCAGAGTCATATCGACTCCATTCTTCCCTTATTGAGCAAGGGCGACATACTGATTAATGGCGCGAATGCCTTTTATGAGGACTCCGTCGCCCAATCCAAAAAAGTGGAGGCGGCGGGGGTGCATTACATAGACGCCGGTGTTTCGGGCGGTGTCTGGGGTCTACAAGAGGGTTATGCCCTGATGGTCGGTGGCAGCCAGGAAGCCGTAGCTCAGGTAACGCCTTTTCTGGAGGCACTGGCACCGGGCACCGACAAAGGCTGGTTGCACTGTGGCCCCGTCGGCAGCGGCCACTTTGTCAAAATGGTCCACAATGGCATCGAATACGGCATGATGCAGGCCCTCGCCGAAGGCTTCGCCATTTTGCAAGGCAAAACCGAATTCGGACTGGACCTCGCCAAGGTGGCCGAAATGTGGCGCTATGGCAGCGTCGTCCGCTCCTGGCTTCTTGATCTCACTGCTGACACCCTCGCCAAAGATCAGGTGCTCGCCGACATCGCGCCTGTAGTAGCGGACTCCGGCGAAGGTTTGTGGACCGCGCAGGCCGCTCTCGCACTGAAAATTCCCGCGCCGGTCATTACCCTCGCCTTGCAAATGCGTTGGGCCTCGCAGGGGCGCGACGACTACGCCGCCAAACTCCTGGCGATGATGCGTAACCAGTTTGGCGGCCATGCCGTGCAAAAGGAGGACTGAATGAGTAACTGTAATTGTCAGTTCGTCATTTTTGGGGCTACCGGCGATCTCGCCAGCAAAAAACTTCTCCCCGCACTTTATCATCTGCATTGTGCAGGCAGAATGCCTGAAGAACTGCGCATTCTCGCCTTCGGCCGACGACCTTGGGATGACAAAACCTGGCAGGACTTTCTCCATGAGCAACTGGAAACCTATGCCAGCAATTATCACGCGGACCACTTTGCCGATTTTTGCAGGCATTTTGAATATGTGCGCGGTGAAATCCATGAGCCGGAATCTTACGCCAGACTCCACAGCCTGCTGACCCCGGCAGGGGCCGAAAAACCAGCAGGTACCATTTTTTATCTCGCTATTCGTCCCACCGATTTTATTCCGGTGGTACAACGCCTTTCCGAGGCAGGATTCAATCAGGATGGCGACTACCGCATCGTCATTGAAAAGCCCTTCGGGGATGATCTGGAAAGTGCCGTACAACTCAATGAGCAGTTGCATCGTCACTTCCACGAAGACCAGATATATCGTATCGATCATTATCTTGGCAAAGAAATTGTCCAGAATCTGCTGGTTTTTCGTTTCGCCAACCTGGCGATTGAAGCGATATGGAACCGTAATTACATCGACCACGTCCAGATAACGGTGGCCGAAGATATCGGCATTGAAAATCGGGCTGGCTATTATGATCAGGCCGGTGCTCTGCGCGATATGCTGCAAAATCACCTGATGCAGGTTCTCACTCTGGTCGCCATGGAACCACCACCTTCGCTGGAGGCAGATAGCCTGCGCGACGAAAAAGTCAAAGTCCTGCGCTCAATCCGCCCTATTCCCAAATCGGCTGTTACCGCCTATGCCATGCGCGCGCAGTATGGGCCTGGCGTTGTCCACGATAAACACGTCCCCGGCTATCAGGACGAGGCGGGTGTTGAGCCCAACTCGGTAACAGAAACCTTTGTCGCCGCCAAGTTTTACATTGATAACTGGCGCTGGCGCGGCGTGCCCTTTTATTTGCGTACCGGCAAACGTCTTACTGCCAAGACCTCCAGCGTGGCCATCCGCTTCCGTCATACACCGCAACAACTCTTCCGCGAAACCAGTATCGAACGTATTGAGCCCAACTGGATATTGCTCTCTCTGGAACCGGAGAGCCTTAAAATTGAAATCCAGGTCAAGGAACCGGGTCTGGAAATGCGCGTTCGCCCCGTACAACTCAACGCATCTTACCGCAAAGATGGTGAGCAGGAGCTGGATGCCTATGAGGCCCTGCTGCTAGACGTGATGCAAGGCGACAAAGCCCTGTTCATCCGCTTTGACGAGGTCGAATGGGCCTGGCGCGTCGTCGACCCTATCATCAAGTCCTGGGGACGGGAGACCGACTACATCCTCACCTACCCCTCTGGCTCCTGGGGACCAGACGAGGCCACCCGGATCATGGACAAAGAAGACCACTACTGGCGCAATCAGATCTGAGTGAGAGCCCGGCGGAGGCCACCTCCTCCGCCAGCGCCGTTAGATGTCGTCCGTTGCACACAGCAAAAACCCCATAGAACTCAATAGCCCCAAGGTACCCCACAAAAAAGCGTAGCCGACAGGCTACAATATAGCTCGGCTGCGCGCCATCATATCATCGGGCATTTTCAAACTTATGCAAACAATACAGGCCAGTGCGATAATATGGCACGATCTATGCTAAATATGGGCGAAGATCGTATTCTGATGACAAGGAGCCTAACCATGCAAAATCCCATTATTCCCGAACGCAAGATTGAGCAGCTTTCCGAGGTGATCAAAGCCATGTCTCACCCCCTGCGATACAAGATTATCTGCCTGCTGGGACGAGGCGAAATGAGCATGCAAAGCCTCGTGAAAGCCATCAATACCAGCCATAGCAATGCATCGCAGCATCTTGCCTTATTGCAGGACAGCGGCTTGGTGCTGGTGCGACGGGTAGCCAGTCGTGTGTACTTTCGCATCCGGGATCAGCGCACTCTACGCCTGCTGGCCATGAGTCACCACGTCCTCGCCTGACTTTCAATCTAACAGCGAGATACCGCGCCGCAGAAACTCCGCGGCGCTCTCACCGAGTTCAGCCGTACCCAGAAAATGACGCCATGCTCTCGCGCCATTTTGCCCAAAGCGCAGCCCATGCAAATGACGGCTTAACCGCGGCGCAGGCAACGCCTCCCCCCACTGTTCCGCATATTCTATCAATCCAGATAAGATCACTTCGGGTTCTGGCAGGGTCTCCCTGCGCCCCATGGCACGTTCAATTTCCGCCAATAGTAAAGGATGATGATAGGCAGCGCGCCCGATCATTACCCCATCCACTGAGGAAAACTGCGCCGTCACCGCCGCCAAATCGTTAAAGCCTCCATTGATCTCGATGGTCAGATGCGGCAGCTCTTTTTTCAACTGATGCACCCAATCCCAGCGCAAGGGCGGCACGTCACGGTTTTCAGCCGGACTGAGGCCTTTCAGCCAGGCATTACGCGCATGAACAATGAAGTGTCGGCACCCCGCCACCGCGACGGTTTCGATGAAAGCACGCAGCGCCGCGTAGTCCTCTTCCCGATCCAGACCGAGACGGTGTTTCACGCTGACGGGCAAGCCACTTTCTCCCATAGCTGCCACCAACTCGGCGACCAGCTCAGGCGTCGCCATCAGACAGGCCCCAAAGCGGCCTTTCTGCACCCGCGGCGAGGGACAACCCACATTCAAATTGAGGCCGTCATAGCCATAGGCATGCGCCATCGCCGCGACCGCTCGCATCGCCGCCGGATCATCCCCCCCCAACTGCAAAATCAGGGGGTGCTCCGCCGCAGAGAATTCGAGAAATCGCTCAGGGTCACGCCCCAGAAGAAGCGCACTGGTGGTGACCATCTCGGTATAAAGCACACAGGAAGGGCATACCAGGCGCAGAAAATATCGACAATGGCGGTCTGTCCAGTCGAGCATGGGGGCGACGGACAATATCTTATCACTTGAATTCACTGTGTTTTTATTGTTATTCATAGAGTTACCTCATGGTTCGACGGCCTGTATTATGCCACATTTAGCCGCGTAAACTTGTATTTTACCGTATCCAGTGTTACAAGAGTGCAACATGAAGCCGTTTTCCCGTCCATGTTGCACCGGAGCACCGAGTTGGCCACTATTGTCTCACGAAAACAGAAGGATGGTACCCTTCGCCATACTGCAACAATTCGCCTCAAGCGCAATGGGGAAGCCTTCCATTGTGAGAGCCGGACGTTCCACAAGAAAGCGACCGCCAAAGCCTGGGCATTAGAACGCGAACAGGCGCTACGTGAAAACCCCAAAGAGGCTGTGCGTCCCTCATCGGCGTTGCCCATCGGCAAGATGATCGATCGTTACATTGAGGAAAAGCAAGCGGTCGAGCCGCTAGGTCGTAGCAAGTTGCAGCACCTGCTCCTATTGCGGAGACTGCCCATCGCGGAATGTATGGCATCCGAAGTTGATGCGCCGCGCCTTATCTCCCACATTCGTAGTCGCCGCGTGTCCGGAACAGGGCCATCCACCGTGCTCAACGATCTGATCTGGTTGCGGGTAATCTATCGCTATGCACGCGCGGCATGGGGCATCCCGCTGTCCATGGAAGCCATTGGAGACGCGACGGAGCTTTGCCGGGCCGAGCGACTGGTAGCGAGATCACGGAAGAGAAAGCGACGGCTCAAACGGGAAGAGATAGAGAGAATCTGCGAGCGATTTTTATCACTGGGCCACCGGAAATCCTCGCCACCCATGTATCTCATTTTTTGGTTCGCCATCTATTCATGCCGCCGGCAATCGGAAATCATGTCCATGCGACTTTCGGACTACGATCAGGACCGTGGAATCTGGCTTGTGCGCAACATCAAAAACCCTGGCGGATCGCAGGGGAACCATCAATGGATGCACATTACGGATGCCCTTCTGCCCGTCATTAACGCAACGATAGAGGACGCTGATCTGGTGGCACGCCGAAAAACGATGCAGGATGACCGCCTGTTTCCGTTTGATCCAAAAACCATCGGGTCATACTGGACGCGGCACATGCAAATCCTGGGAATCGAAGATCTGCATTTTCATGATTTGCGGCACGAGGGTTGTTCACGGTTGGCGGAAGATGGGCTGAGCATCCCGGATATTCAGCGTATCAGCCTGCATGAGTCATGGAGTAGCCTGCAAATCTATGTAAACAGGGATGCCCGCAGTCAATCGTTTACACGCGCCGAGTTTGAGCCTTCAGTTACCCAAAAGACGTAACCTTCCAGACTTTACTTAAAACCACCATACACCCCTAGAAAACTCCGCCTTACCCCTCAAAAAAACAGATTGATAAATATGGGGTGACTGACGGGGCTCGAACCCGCAATAATCGGAATCACAATCCGAAAGATCAAGAAGAAGACGTAATATAATCAATATTATATGTAAATATAGGCGTGCCATGAAGCGGTCACAGCAGACAAGGCTATGGCTATACTGTTCTGAGGCGGGCGCGGTATGGCCGCGAGAAGATGGGTTAGAAGACTATTTGCAAAATGTGGTTGGAAGCCCATGGACTTGTAGGCCAAAAACCTTAATAATTTATACTGGCTTTGAGTTGGAAGACACAACTCGGTGATGAGGGCATATAGAAGTATGCTGGTAGGAATGATAATGCTTCCGCGACCCGTGTATTCCTTATGCCAAAGGCTACCGGTGGAGTTTTTATGTTGAATGGCCGGTACAGACTGATTGCGGTCATTCGCAATTTAAACCCGTATGGCAACAAGGTTGGTACTGGATAGCTGCTAACCTCCAGAGGAGAGGGCATGAGTTGTCTAGGCATTAATCAAGTGTATGGCGCTAGATGCGGTTCCCGAATGGTGATGCACGACTACAAATGCCGAAGATAAAACAGGAATATTCGTTCGAATGCTTCTTTTACGAAAATCAAATTCTTCGAACGCCGCGGAAAATATTTCGAAACGGGGGTCTACCATCTTCCGATCTGTATAGCCACATGGCATCATTCTGCATGTCCAGTATACATGAAAGCTCCTGTCTATAAAGATTCGTGGATCTCTTACCGTTTAAAATGGCCTTCATATTTTTTGCCGCTGCGCTAGCTCGAAGTTGGGCCATGTGGGCTTGATGTGGCACCCATGGCGGTGGGTTTTCATGATTAGCGCAATCTCCCGCGGCAAAAACATGAGGCAGCCCCTTTACCTGCCCATATTTATCTACATCAATATGGCCACCAATAGACACGGGAAGGCATGACTTCTGCACAAGCGATGGTCCCGTTATTTCAGGAGAATAGAGGACCAAATCGGCCTTCCTGAACCTGCCATCCTTATCAGCCATCCCTCCATCTAAAAATTCTACTGGTGCATATCCATCGTCAAGGATAATCCCGCGCTCACGCAGTCGATCGGTTATCGCGCCTTTCTCTCCCGGACTTCTATCTGGGGAGAAGAAATGAATCTCAAAATTATTTCTTACCCCCCTTTCTCTCAATGCGTAATCCAGGAGGCAGGCGCATTCATACATGGGGCCGGGACGTCCGGCAACGAAACCGTCCATCCGGTTAATCTTGTAGCCGACATATATGATACCAGCACTCAGGGATTCCAGCTTCTTTACAAATACGTCCATCTCATCCGGACCATAACATGGCGAATATGTGTATTCTCCTGTTCCAGGAATGTCGTCTTTTCAAAAGGATGGCCATATACCAATAAATAGATAATCATTCTTGTATTCTCCATCATGGGTAATCACGGTCCGTCCGCCGTCCTGTATATCGACAACTGTACCCTCAATAAAGCGAATGTTTCGTCGTCTTAGGAATGGACGAATATCAATGGTGACATCTGCTTTGTTTCGCTTCTTTGTGAGAAATTCAGGAATTGCTGGAAAATAAATGAATTTACCATTTCCGATGACTGTGATGTCGTATCGGGAATATATCCTTCGAAAAAAATAGGCGATGACAGGAAAGATGGGGATGGCGAGAAAATACCTAACGAAAAACAGGGATGCGAACCCATTGCCTATGATGGTGATTTGTTTCTTCATCAGTATCCCCTTTCAACATGCTCAACGACATGATGCCCAATGCGCAAGCGATCAGTCCGGAGGACGCGCATCTGTACATGCCCGCCCCGGGGAAACCGTCAGCCGTTAGGACTTTTCGATGATTTCCGCATGCAGGCGGATCTTCCCTTGATTCTGCAGGTGGGCCAGCAGGGTGGTCACGCTCGCCGGACTCATGGACAGCGCAGCGGCCAGAGCCTCCGGGTCCAGGCTGCCGCGCTCCTCAATAAGCTTTAGAACATCACCTTCCCGGCCCGCGAGCCATTCTTCAAAAAGCTGGTGTAGTTCGGGCTGCGCATAGACCGCTAGGGAAGTGGTGCGACTCATGGTGTCCAGCATTTCCGTACACATTTCCATGCATGTCCCCATCATCTGTTGCATCGGATTGTCGCCGCTTTCCGCCCCTTCTCCTTTCTGGCCCATCATCTTCTGCATCATCGCCATGGGGCCTTCGCCGCCCTGTCCCCTCTGACCCATCATTTTTTTCATCATGCCCATGCCCATGCCCATGGGTTTACCACCGCCTTCTTTCGTCGGCGCGGCGGCTTCCTGCGGACTCTCCGCCTGACCTTCTGGTACTTTCGTTTCCATTTGAAACCTCCTGAACTGCAGAACCTGATGGAAAAGGAATGTCCTGGAACCTGCGGAACATCCCCACTTTTCCCGTTAACCGGGAAGCCGAAAAAGGGCGCCGTAATGATAAGGAGGAAGTTCGACCACGCGATCCAGCTGGAGGCCGGCGGCCTCGACGACGGCGCGCACCTGCTCCGGCGTCATGCGCAGCTCCGTGCGCGGTCCGCGGGCCTGCCCCAGGACCGGTGTTTCTTCCCGGGGACGGGCGTGCCAGTTGACGACGGCGAAGAGCCCGCCGGGCTTCAGGACGCGGGCGATCTCCCAGACCAGGCCCGTCTGCTCGGGCACGCCGTGAAAGGTGTTGGCCATGAGGCAGTAGTCCACCGGCTCGGGGAGCAGCCGATGCAGTGCCATGGCGTCGCCCTGCAGAAAGGTGCAGTTTTCCAGCCCAGCGCACACCGATGCGGCGGCGGCCAGCATCTGCTCGTCCAGATCGAAACCGAGGATTCGGCCGTCCTCCACCTGCCGGGCGAGGGCGGCGGTGAAATAGCCATCCCCGCAGCAGATATCCAGCACCGTCATGCCGGGCCTGACACCCAAATCCCTGATGACCCCCTCCGGATCGTGCCACAGGGCCTGCCACCAGTCGGGATCGGGCATGACCGTGGCCGGGAAAAATGCCGCTTGCTCTTTCGTATTCATCCCGACTCCTTCCCTGCTATTCCAGATCCTTGCGCATCTGCTGGTATTCTTCGCGGGTGATCTCGCCCCGGGCGTAACGCCGGTCCAGGGCTTCCCGCGGAGTTTCTCCTGAGTCGGGCGTTTCGTGCGAACCACCGCCCATGGCGCCGCCCATGCCGCCGCGCATCATAAAAACCATGAAAACCACCATCAGCACCAGAAAAAACAAAGGGAAAATCATCATCCAGGGCGTCCAGCCCCACCCGCCATTTATCCACATGAGTTGGCCCTCCTTTCGGTTATAGAAACGCTTTCGTTGCTAATATCTTCCGAATCCTGAGTATTGGCCAATGAGGCATGTGCGGCCACCCAAAGCTGCAACGATTGCAGGATCGCCAACAACTCCGGATCGGGGAGGCAATAGTAAATAAAGGCCCCCCGACGCTCTGCGCGTACGAGGCCGGCCTCGCGCAAGATGCGCAAATGGAAGGACACATTGGTTTGGGGCAGATCGGTGGCATGAATAATGTCGGTCACCGGCCGACATTCCGTCCCCAATGTGCAGAGGATGCGCAGCCGGTTGGGCTCAGCCAGGGCCTTGAGGACGGGTCCCAGGAGGACGGCGGGGCAGGATTCAAAATCCACGGCAGGCACCTCATTGACATAAGTCATGTTACATATGTATGTTTGCTCATACTACTTATGACGCATAGATTTTGTCAACGGATTTCGATGGGTTATTTTCCTCCTCCCACCCTCCCGCCGCCCTAAAAGATGGACTCTGATTCGCGCTTGACACCGTACTATAGTACGGCGGTTATAGTTCACCGTGAACGATGATGTTATCCGGATAAGCGGAGGTTCTGAACAACATGAATGTGAATGAAATCAAATCGGATCCATCGGAGAACGTTTGTGCCACAAGCGCATTGAATACGCCGAGCCTCCGACCGAAAGGGCTTTGGGGTTTGCTGGTGGCTGTCGTGGTGGGTTTCCTGGCATCGGCCTGCTGTGTTTTGCCGTTGTTGCTGATTGTGGCCGGTGTCGGTGGCGCATGGATGGCCAACTTGCGAATCCTAGATCCCTACGCTCCTTACCTGGATGTGATTGTTCTGATATTTCTGGGATACGCCCATATACAAAATTATCGCGAGCAAAAAGCTGCGGCCTGTGGCTCCTGTTCGTCAGGGGGGCGGTTAGGCCGGTGGAAAACGCCTCTTTTGTGGATGGGCACTGTTTTTGTGATTGTTATGCTGGCTCTGCCGCATGTGTTGCCGCGTTTGCTGATGTAGAAATTTTATCTTTCCATTAAATTAAGGAGTGAAAAGTATGAACTTCAAAGCAACTTCCAGGAAAAATTGGGTTTTAATATCTGCACTTTCAGTCGTTCTGGGCAGCATGATCGGCATGTCCACCGCATGGGCCACCCCGGCTTCCTCTGTGGTGGTCCATGCGGCATCTGCCACGTCCATATTTAAAGTGCCTTCTATGAGTTGTAGTGATAAGGCCTGTGAGACAGCCATTTATATTGCATTGCATCGCATGCCTGGAGTGGAGCATATCCGGATTGACGATATGAAAAGAACGGTAACTGTAACGTATGATTCCAAAAAGATGAGTGCGCCCGTTCTATTGCGGACCTTTCAGAGAATTGGATATCCCGCATCTTTAGTGCACGGATAAAATAGTGCAACCTGTTATGGATCCAGGAGAAACAATGATGGATAAGCATATTCAATTACAAATTTCTGGTATGACCTGCAGCCACTGCGCGGTGACCGTAGAAAAAGCGCTTAGTGGCGTCGCTGGTGTAAAAAATGCCAAAGCATCCTTCCCGGAAGGTTTGGCACAGGTGGATGTGACCGACAATGTTGCTGCCGCCGCGCTCATCGCCGCAACGACGAAGGCCGGTTATGGCGCCAAGATAATGGACACCACCACCACTACTGCCGCAGGCATGCATAGTCAAAAAGCAGGGGCTGCTGACGCCGATGGAAAGGGGTTGCATGTTGTCATTCTGGGTTCTGGTTCGGGAGCCTTCGCTGCGGCCATACGATCCGTTGAAGGGGGCGCGCGCGTAACCATGATCGAAAAAGGGACTCTGGGAGGAACCTGCGTCAACGTCGGATGTGTTCCCTCCAAAATCATGATCCGCGCCGCGCAAATGGCACATTGGCAGCGCGCGCATCCCTTCCATGGACTCGGTCATTGTGAACCCATAGTGCATCGCGCAGCCCTTGTGGTACAGCAACAGGAACGTGTTGACGAACTGCGCCACGAAAAATATGCCAATGTACTGACTTCGCACCCAGCTATCACTTTTCTGCAGGGAACGGCTCGATTCGCCGACGCGCACACCGTCATTGTACGTGCACCGGATGGCAAAGAGCAGTCCGTTGAGGGAGATCGCATCCTCATCGCTGTTGGTGCGCATCCGCACCGGCCTTCAATACCGGGCCTGGAACAAACACCCTATTGGACGTCAACAGAAGCGCTGGTCGCTGCCGATCTGCCACGTCACCTTGTGGTATTAGGTGGCTCTGTGGTGGCAGTCGAGATCGCCCAAGCCTTCCGCAGACTGGGTGCGAAAGTCACTATCCTGGCGCGTAGCACCTTGTTGTCCAAGGATGATCCAGCCTTGGGTGAGGGCCTGACGGCCGTATTTGAAGAAGAAGGTATTCGGGTGCTCAAGCATACCGTACCGGAATCTGTACATTATGAGAATGGACAGTTTGTGCTCCAGATCGCATCCGGCCCGCTCCGCGCAGACCAGTTGCTGGTGGCTACGGGACGTATACCAAACACGCAGGATTTAGGGTTGGAGTCCCTTGGCGTAGTGACCAACGAGATCGGAGCCGTCATGGTTGATGAGCACATGCGCAGTAGTGTCTCCCACATCTTTGCGACAGGAGACTGTACGGCACATCCTCAGTTCGTTTATGTCGCCGCTGCAGGAGGTACCCGTGCCGCAGTCAATATGTTGGGAGGTGATGCCACACTGGATCTGAGCGCCATGCCGGCTGTGGTCTTCACGGACCCTCAGGTGGCCACGGTCGGACTGGATGAACAGGCCGCAGAACGGCTGGGGATCAAAGTGATTAGCCGTACCCTGAGCCTGGACAATGTGCCGCGAGCCTTGGCGAATTTCGACACCAGGGGCTTTATCAAACTGGTAGCGGAAGAGGCATCAGGCAAACTCTTAGGGGCACAGATACTGGCCGCTGAGGGTGGGGAGATTGTCCAGTCCGCGGCATTGGCCTTGCGTGGCGGACTACGCTTCCAGGATTTGGCGGACCAGTTATTTCCCTACCTGACCATGGTTGAAGGCTTGAAACTCTGCGCTCAGACGTTTACCAAAGATGTGAAACAGCTGTCTTGTTGTGCCGGCTAGCGGAGAAGGAGAACGATCATGCGCCTCGATCATGTGGAAAGAGGACTGGAAAATCTGCAGAGGGATTTTCCTCTGCAGGCCAGGATAAGCAACGAGCCGGAGCTGATCCAGAGAACCCACACACAGATTTTGCGGTTCTGGATCGTCAGGAGTAATCCACCTTCGGCACAGCACTTCCCGGAGGCCGCATTGCGGAGGCTGATTGCACTGGACGCTGTGGTGTCCAGTGTAGAGGGACTGGGCGCTTATCCGTTCAGCGCCAAAGAAACCTCTATCCGTGTAGCCCATGGGAAACACCGGCCTACATTTGCGATGTGTGCCGTCGATGCGCTCGCGATCCCACTTTTCTGGAAGTCATTGGTACGCCTGGAGAGCCGGTGCCACGCCTGTGGCGTCGGCATTGAACTGGATCTGGGTCCCTGCGTGGATAGTCCATGTGCGGTGGATGCCCCGCTTGTGTTTATGCACTTTCTGAATCGTCAGACGCGCACGGAACATCCCGCATGTAGCGGGCTGTGTACGGCTATTTATTTTCTCTGCCCAGATTGCGCCAGGAACCTGACAGACACTGTGTACACGGTGCAAGAGGCGCAGTGTATAGGACAGATGTTTTTCGCCTTCCAGACCACGCTCCTGCAAGCCTTTCCTGAGCGGCAAGAGAACTGGTCATGAACAGGAACCCCCTGCAACCAGATTATCGCATCGGCGAGGTGGCCAAAGCCGCTGGTGTGCATGTGGAAACAGTGCGTTTTTACGAACGGCAAGGCCTTATTCCTCAACCGGTCAAACCCCATCTCGGCATCCGGCGCTATCCACAGGACACCATCGCGCGCATTCGTTTTATCAAGCACGCACAAATGCTTGGCTTTACGTTGCAGGAAGCGCGTGAATTGCTAGCGCTGCGGATCAATGACGCGCAAGCCTGCGATACGGTGCATCTTCAGGCACAAATCAAACTGTCTTCCGTGCACGAGAAAATTCAGGCATTGCAGAGCCTGGAAGTCACCTTAATGCGATTTATAAAGGATTGCGAGAATGAACGCTCCGGCAGCTATCATGGTTGCCCTATTTTGCAGTCCCTGGAAACCGTCGAAGTCATCACGAATGCATCGGTTTCGAAGGAAGGACGAAAATGAGCGATAAATCCATTTCCTATGGGCACGCTTTGGGCATGCCAGGACTTGCACCCGACTGGGCGCCGTCCCATAAGACGGGAGTGGGAACGGCTTTGAGTGCACGCTCACGCGTGTGGTTCACCATAGCCGATGGCGTGCTCACCGAATGCTATTATCCCCGAGTGGATACTCCCAATATGCGGGATCTCCAGTTTTTAATATTGGATGCCAACGGTGGCTTTCAGGAAGAACGTCGCGATTTGGTGCACACCGTGCGCTGGATCGAGGAAGGGGTACCCGCCTATCTCATCATGAGTGAAGATCCCGGCAAACGGTTTCGTTTAACCAAACAAATATGTACCGATTCCGAACGCGATAGTCTACTCATCCACCTGCATTTCGAAGTCTTGTCTCCAGAAGAGGGTCCTTATCGCCTCTTCCTGTTATGGGCGCCGCAGATTGGAAACACAGGCATGGGCAATCACGCCGTCTGTCAACGCGAACCCGATGGAACCGATTGGTGCCTCGCCTGTCGTGACGATATTACCGTCGCGCTCACGGGAACCACACCTTTTGTGCGCATGTCTGCAGGCTATGTGGGTGCCTCGGATGGCTGGCAGGACCTCCATTACCACCATGATATGCACTGGACCTTCTCCGAAGCAGGACCTGGTCATGTGGCGCTGACTGCAGAGCTGGATCTCGGTGTGGGCGAGTGCACCCTGGCTCTGGGCTTTGGTGCGTCCCATGAACAAGCGATGGCTCACGCCAGATTTTCCCTGACCATGGGATTCATTTCAATCCTAAGGGAATACAGCCGCGAGTGGCTCAGCTATCAGACGGATCTTCTCGACTTGTCTCCCTCCAGTGAGGATCACGGCAAATTATATCGTCGCAGCGTGGCCATTCTTCGTTGCCATTTCGACAAGGAGGAACCAGGGGCCGGTGTGGCTTCTCTTTCGATTCCCTGGGGTGAACAAAGCGACGCCACCAGCGCTCAAGGGGGTTACCATCTGGTCTGGCCGCGCGACCTGTATCATCTCAGCATGGGGCTGTTGGCCGCTGGAGATTGCGATACGCCTGTGCAAACCTGGCATTATCTGCAGCGTCGGCAAAATGCCGATGGATCCTGGCCACAGAATTTCTGGGTCGATGGAACGCCATATTGGCGCGGGTTGCAGCTGGATGAAGTGGCTTACCCCATCTTGCTCGCCTGGCGTTTATTCCAGGAAAGCCTGATCCCCGATCCGAGCGATACCGTCCATCGAGCTGCGGATTTTCTGGTCAGTCAGGGACCGGTCACGCCGCAGGATCGCTGGGAGGAGAATCGCGGTTACAGTCCGCAAACCCTGGCCGTGGTGGTGGCGGCCCTACGTGCCGCAAGTCAGCTCTGTGACAGCAAGAAGGGAAAAGCCTGGGGTTGTAATTACCATCAGGTGGCAGATTCCTGGGGCCAGCGCATTGAGGAATGGACCTTTACCCATTGCGGGCGACTGCTCCCAGGACACCCTGATCATTATGAGCGTATCGCACAGATCCCGGTTATCGATACCGGAGAGCACCTTCCCGAATGCCGGATATTTCTCCCCATTCGATACCTTCCGCCGGAGGCCATACATAGTCATTCCCAGTGCTGTGTCGTAGATGGCGGGTTCCTGTCACTCGTCCGTCTGGGCTTGCGGCGACCGGATGATCCCCATGTTCTGAAAACCTTGCCGGTCTGGGATGGGGTTTGTCGCCAGGAAACACCTTGCGGTCCCTGCTGGTATCGCTATAACGGCGACGGATATGGGGAACACGGCGATGGTGACCCATTCGATGGGCTTGGCCAAGGTCGTTTATGGCCATTGCTAACCGGCGAGCGAGGGCATTTTGCCATAGCCGCAGGAGAGGAAGTGACTTCCTATATCCGTGCCCTGGAGTGTTTTGCCAATGAGGGAGGTTGTATCCCGGAGCAGATATGGGATCAGGCAGCCATACCTGCAAAAGGCTTGTATCCCGGGCGTGGCACCGGCTCGGCCACGCCTTTGGCGTGGGCTCATGCCGAGTATATACGGCTTCTGCGATCAAGGAAGGATGGCGTGCCTTTCGATAGGCCCGCTTTCAACGCCGAAGGTTTGGCATGACGCCCGCCAAAACCAGTGTTCATCCAGCACTTGCCGCAGATCCGAAGATCCAGAGAAATGCGGCACTCCACCTGGGTCTGGATATCGGTGGCACCAATCTTCGTTTAGGTGTTTTTCGTGGACTTCGACTGCTTTCAGAATATCGCACAGCGCCCGACCTCTCGGAAGTTTGCAGGCACGCCGGAAATCGCGAAGACGCGCAGCGACTGGTGGTGCGTCTGGTTGGCGATGCCATCGCAGATGCTTTGTGCAAGCACAAGCAAGTGCAGCACATCGGCATGGGCATTCCTGGTTTTGTCGATCCCGGCAATAGCCTGTTGCTGCAGTCACCCAACTTACAGCATCTGGAAAATACAGACTTGATTTCACTCCTGCAGAAGCGATTTAGCCTGCCGGTGTGCCTGGTAAACGATGCCAATGCAGCTGCCTATGGCGAATATTTACTGGCCCGACCACATCACTCAGACCTTAGACATTTGCTCTATGTGGGGTTGGGGACCGGCATAGGCGGCGGACTGGTTCTGAATGGACAAGTCTATCCTGGTGCATACGGGAGCGCCCTGGAAATCGGCCATTTGATTGTGGAACCCAACGGACGTGTTTGTGGGTGTGGTAATCGGGGCTGCCTGGAACAATATGCTTCGGCGAGTGGAGTAAAGCTTAGTTACACAGAATATACCGGCTGTTATAAGACCGCTCGCGATATAGGACAAATGGCGGATGCCGGAGACCGTTCGGCGCGTCAGGCAAGCTGGTCGCGCCCTTGGCCAAGCCCTCGCACATTTGCAGAAAATTCTGGATGCCGATTTGGTCTGTATCGGCGGAGGGCTCATCGGCTCTTGGCCATGGATGGCCCCAGCCGTTCAAAGCGCATTGGATGCGGACCTGATTCCTATTCTGAGGGGACGGACAAGGATAACCCCCTCATCCAGCGCAGATTGCGCTGGCATGTTGGGCGCGGCATATATCGGATTAGAAACGGCAGAGGTGCCCCATGACGAATAATGTAAACGCTTCTGATCGTTCTTTTTCTGATATTTACAATGGGATACTGATTGGAGTTCGGCAATGGAGTGATTGGGATACTTTGACAAGGTATCTACGCGAAAACAACCATGGACAATGGTATGTATACTACCTGAACGCCACAGTCCCTAACATGCCACTCTCCGTGGCAACGTTTGATAAATTCATTCAGGAGATAGATCGCCTGCTGCGCACCGATCATGACGAGCCCTACTTGGGCATCGTTTATTTCGATGATCCTGGAAATCCAAAATTTATCAAAATATACGACCCCAACAATCTGGGGGCATCCTGTGGGTGCAGCGGTAAAATCATCCTCCCCGGATGGATAATAAGTTTGGTCGCGCCAGAGGACCTGTCAGCCCATGCCGTAGTTCCTGAGGGGCGGAGAAGGTGGTGGGCAAGAATATTTACATGAAAACGCTGCAGATATTGCGCTCTTCTCAATTGCGACGCACCGTCTTGATTGCGGTCATTGTAGGTACTCTACTGACTTTGGTGAATGAAGGCGGGGAGATGTTTTTAGGGGTTGTAACTATCGGCATTACATTGAAAATAATTTTCAACTATCTGACTCCTTTGGTTGTGGCGAATCTCGGATGGTTTTTTTCACAAAATTGAATGCCTCACGAACAGTGAGTAACCACAAATAATTGGCATGGCATGGTTCTGTATAAAATCCCTAAGTATTACACAGTCAAATTGGGCGGAGCGAAGGCGACAGGGGAGATGTCATCCTTGCAGATGTGCATATCCAATCCCGTACGTCGGTGCGCAGAGTCAACCCCGCGTCTTTTGATAGAGGCCAATAGATTCATCTAGAAGAGAGATTAAAAATGAACAAGCGAATATTCAAAATATGGGCAAGCGTTATTTTCGTATTCCTGATGCCAGAAATGGCTTATGCGGCCCCCGTTGTCACTATCTCCCATCCCGTCCTCGCAGGCATATCACTCCCAGATCTGTCTGGAGGTTTGGTGAACTTAAGCCATCTTGAAGGAAAAGTAATGGTGATTAATTTGTGGGCAAACTGGTGTCCAGTTTGCCATCATGAGGCACCGGATTTTGCTCGTCTCCACCGGAAACTTGGATCTAAAGTTCGCTTCGTTGGTATAGCGCTGGATGGCAAAAAATCTGCCCAGAAATTTATACACGATGAGCACCTTAATTATCTGACGCTCTTGGCGGGGTCGCATCCTGGCAAGGTGCTCTCAGCGATTGGGGATAGAAATGGAATGCTTCCCTATACGCTTATCGTCGCTCCCGATGGACATGTTGTGCAACGTCACCTGGGATTCTATCCGGCGCGCCAACTTTCAATAGAACTTAAGCGTGTCATGCAAGGCCGTCACTAGCAGCCTGTCGGACTTTCACGGGCCAGCCTATTGAGGTATAATTATTTATAATTCAATATGATGAGTGAACGATGGCCCACTTTATCGATCCCGACCGCAAGA
>NZ_JAGDVS010000139.1 GCF_023255755.1 Acidithiobacillus sp.
GAGGGGGTTCGGGAAGGTCTGGAGTGGGCACCTGCGGCAAATGGGCGTCGCCCACGGGGGTCGGTCCGTGCGGCGCTTCTTGCAGAAGGGCCTCGCCGTCTATGGCGGGTGTGGTTCCTACCAGCGTAGCGGTGTTGAATTGAGCATGTGGCCCATACTTCGGAGCTTGCCCGGCCCGGGGTTTGGCCGCGCTTCTTTTTGCCCGCTTTTGTTTAGCCAGGCGGCGCACCTTGGAAGCGGTGCTCATGCCGCGCCGCCTTGCGACCGCTTCGGGGTCTGCGTGGCGATTCTGGGGCGCCCCCTGGGGCGCTTGGCTATAGGAGATTGCTGAGCAGGTACAGGCGGTTGTGGGGGTTCACAGGCAATAATCTGCCGGATCATCTCGGCGGTGAAGCGGAGACCAACGCCCGTTTTTAGTGGTCTCGGGAACCGTCCCGTGGAAACACCGTTGTAGATCGTCTGTGAGGCACAGGATAAAAGTTTGGCTACGTCATTGTATCTGTAGTGCCGAAGATCAGCATCTGAGGATAGGGCAGAGGGTTGAGTGACGCTTTGTGGTTCGTGTGGCTGCGGACCAAGGGGGTGCTTTTTCATGCGCCGCCCCCGACATATTCAGGGGTAAGGCTAAGGCTTACTCGGTGAGGTGGTTCCCCGTCGCCACCACCGTCTCCATCATCGCTGCTGGCCCGTGTCCTTGCTGCTTTCCGAGCAGGCCGGCGGCTGGCGTGACCTTGACGGCCTGCGGCACCGGGAGTTCGGTGGACCAAACGATGCACCGCAACAAACCTATGAAGCACTGCTGTAACCGCCCTGCGCTTGGCTGAGATCGCCCGCCCCGAAGGCTGATAGCCCGTGCCGAAAAATTCGTCAACGAAACCCGTTGTGATTAGGCGTGGAAGTTCTCTAATGAAAACTGCCATCAAGCCGAGAAACCAATGCGGGTTTTTGGAGCCATTGGAATGCAGTGCTGTTGATGTTGTCATGATGCCCACCACCGATTCGTTCTTCGCCCCAACATGATTGCCCACCACCGAGAGGGCGAAGAAGTTTTCGGTAGAGGGCGACCCTTAAGATACTACAGCCGCGAAAAAGTTCAAGCCTTTTTGGCACAATATGTAGTGGCTTACCTATTATGCAACCACAGGTTACTGTGGTGCAGCGCTGCATTCTGCGCTGCAATTACGCTGCACCTGCGCGCGGGAATAAGGCGTAAATCCAAGTAGCAGTAAGTAAATATAGTTTGTATATACTTGTTTAAAAACATATTATAAAAACGCTTGTGATTCAAAAAGGGGGGATTTGTGAAGTTTTCGGCCTCCGAAGCCGAAGGTCACTGGTTCGACTCCAGTACTGCGCACCAGTTCCCCCAAAGGTCAGGGATCGTATTCTCGGGCCTTTTCCATGCCAAAAGCCGGACAGGCCCATGTTATCGCCGCCTTCCGGAAGAATACATCTCCCGAAGTTTCTGATCTCCATGAAGATGGAGAATATTCCGGTGCCGTTCCATAGAAACAAAACGGAAAACTGGGAAGTGCCATATATCCATAACCATTCGACGAAAATGACCAGCACCGAATAAACTAACAGATATGGGTTTCCAGGGACCCGTTCTTATCGTCCGCAGATCCGCTTTGATGGTTCTAGAAAACATCACGATAGTCCGATGGAGTTTTTAATGGCACCCAGTGCAATTTGAGGATCCTTTATATACTGCAACCGGATACCAAGATCATCTCCGAGAATAATTATCGAGCCATATTTTAGTTTTGATCCAAGCCAACTCTGACCAATCCCTATATGGCGAATGGCCGAAGCGGGTATGATGGCGCTTGTCGGACGAATCAGTCCGTATCTGACAATCAATTTGTCATTGTCTGCCGCACAGCTCGTGGTAAACGTCAGGGTAGCCATGTTGGCGACATCAATAAATGCCAAAACGATGAACACCGCGCCGATTACTATGAAGAATCCCGTGCCGAGAGACAAAAACGGAAAGCTGCAGATAAATATAATCAGCGATCCAATATATGCCGACTGGGCGACTGTAACATCCGCCAACACCATGGCGGGGTTTGATTTCAGGTCATATTGCTGCCCGGACATGCTCGACTCCAGTATCCAGTTGGATGATCACAGGGTACCACCAGCATCTGCTGCAACCTGACGATTTGCCGGATTTCTGTGGGCAACGAAGCCGCAGCATACGTGGTACGGTAAAAAATAAAAGCTCCCCTTTCGAAGAAGGGGAGAAGCAGGAGGAACACACGGACAAATGTGACTATGCGGGCATCGGGGTGAACGCGATGCAATATCCGTCAGGCGCGACGGGTCCGGCTACCACTTTACAGCACTTCGGCGCAATAAAATTGGCACAAGCAGAGCATTGCTCTTTCCCCTTGGGATGCGGCTGATATTGCACCTCGGCCTTTGGCGTGGTTCCTGGGCAGTTGCCGGCAGCATGGGCCGCGCCGATGGGATTTACCCCGACCACCGTGCCGGCAGCCACGATGCCAGCGGTAATGGCGATGCCTTTCAGCATGTCACGACGGCTTATATTCCCGGCTTTTGAACTTTCGGTTTCCTTCAGTTTCTCATTCATGATATCGCTCCTTCAGATTAACGGTTTTACAGCCTGCCTCACCACGATCGGTGGGATACCGTCTCATGTATCCAAACAACCTTTCATCATTTTACCTCCTTCCAGTATTCCTTTTTGAGGAAATAGGCCACTATGGTAAAAAATGCCAGCAGACCGAGCACCCAGGGCCCCTTGTCGTGTCGTTGCACGACGGATGGGTCCGACACGAATCTTAAGAACGCGACGATATCCGTGACCTGTTCCTTGAATTTCTGGGGAGACTCGTCCCCCGCACGAAGCAGCTTTCCATGTTCATTTACGATCCCGCCATACGGGGCAAGCACGTCTGGCATAGCTACATTGGGAAATACATGGTTATTCCACCCGGACGGGCGCTTGGGATCGCGGTAAAAGGAGAGCAAATAAGTGTATATCCAGTCCTGACTCTTATACCGGACCATCTGGCTGAGATCAGGCGGGGGAAGCCCGAACCATTTATGCGCCATGCCGGTCGGCATGGCGGATATCATGTTATCCTTGAATGTCGATCCCGTCGGTAACATGACATATTTATGTACGTCTGATTTTGACATGCCTAGATCATGGGTTAAAAACTCATAACGCATAAATTTTATTGAGTGACACGCCATACAGTTGGTTGCAAACAACCTTGCGCCGCTGATGATGGTCTTTGCATTATAAGTATAATGCGGCGTCAATAATTGTGGCCCATTGTCCGCAAATGCACCAGATGCGCTGCCAGCAAGCAGTCCCAGGGCCATACCTGCCCACACCACATACCTTTTCATAACTCCTCCTCTCTGCCCAAACTCAGTGGGCATGGAAACGGACGCGCGCCGGCGGTGTCCGGGTCGGTTCGAATTTGCTCACGAATGGCAGCAAAATGAAGAACGCCACATAGATGAATGCCCCCAGTCTTTCCATGAAAAAATACTTCGGCAGCGGGGGTTGCTCTCCTAGATAGGCAAGCACAAAGAAGTTAATGAAAAATATGAGAAGCATGATACGGGTGATCGGACGATATCGCGTCGATTTCACCGGATTCCTGTCGAGCCATGGGAGCACGAACGGGATCAGCACCGCGAACACCATTAATATGATGCCCGCATTCTTATTGGGAATGGATCTCAGCATCGCGTAAAAAGGTGATAAATACCACGGCGGCGTAACATCCGGTAGGCTTTTAAGCGGATTCGCGGGCGTCGACATGGTACGTTCAAGAAAAATATGATGAAATGTCGGTGCATAGAAGATGATCGCGCCAAAGATGATCAGCCACACACCGAATCCAAACAAGTCCTTAACGGAGTAGTAGGGATGAAATGGAATGCCATCCACGGGGTGGCCATCCGGCCCTTTGTTAGCCTTGATCTCAATGCCATCGGGGTTGTTGGAGCCGACTTTATGGAGATAAAGGATGTGGAAAACGATCAGCCCGACAATGACCAGAAATACCAATGTAACGTGCAGGGCCATAAACCGCCCCAGCGTGTCGCCACTCATGCCAGGACCACCACGTACCAGGGTGGTAACCCAGCCACCGATAAACGGAATGGACTTCAATAAAGAGGTGATCACCGTACCGGCCCAGTAGGAGAGGTTCGAATAAGGCAACACATATCCGAAGAATGCCTCCGCCATGAACGCCAAATAGGTCGTATAGCCAATGATCCAGACGAGTTCCCGTGGTGATCGGTAGGAGCCATACAGCATGCCCCGCGCCATATGCACATACAGCAGCACGAATATCAGCGACACGCCATCCACGTGCATATACTGCATGAGCCAGCCATAATGCACGTCGTACATGATGCCGTAAACAGAGTCGTATGCACCTTCAGCGGTAGGTATGTAGTGCGCTAGCACCAGAAATCCGGACAGGAACTGCAGCACCACCATCAGTAAAAGTAACGACCCGGCGTAGTAGAAAATATTGAAGTTCTTTGGCGCATAGTATTCAGCCATGTGCTCGCGCCACATCTCCGGCAGCGGAGAACGTTTGACAAACCACTCTTTGAAACTCATATCAGCCTCCTTTCTCGGCTACCACACTCAGCACAAATGGGCGAGCGGGTACATTTTGGTGACAACGACGGTTTTTTTGGCCACATCGATGTCATATTCGGGAACTGCCATATTGTGGGGGGCAGGTGACCCTTTGATTACGCGTGCCGAAAGATCGTACATCGAGCCATGGCAGGGGCAGTGAAATCCGCCGAGCCACCACGGAGCGACACTGGCTTTTTTGGGCCGGTAATGCGGTATGCAACACAGGTGGTTGCATATTTTTATACCAACATACCATTCCGGAACGCGCGACCGGTACTTGTTCTTGCAATAGGGTGGTTGCTGCGGCACATTGCAATTGGGATCCTTCAATATGCCCTTTTGCTCTGATTCATCTAGGGTGGCCAGCATCTCCGGCGTTCTGTTTACTACAATTACCGGTTTCTCCTGCCACAGCGCCACCATTTGCATGCCAGGCTCGATAGGGTTCAGATCGATGGTGGTGGTGGCTAATGCCGCGGCGGCGGCTGTTGGGTCCAATGATTTCACCATGGGTACCGCGATGGTGCCTGCCACCGCCGCGCCGGACACCGTTACCAGCGCCGTCAGAAAGCGGCGGCGTGTTACATTTGGAGCATGTTTGCTGTCTTGCCTTTCGTCTGACATGATATCGATTCCTGTCTGTTGTTTGATGGACTACACCGTAGAACTTGCCAAATCTTTTTCAGTTCTGTCATCCAGATCGGGATTGATAAAATTCTGGGCATAAAATAACTCGCCGTTATGACACAGAACGTCACAATCCATTAATTTGGTATAGATGCTAGTGATGGCTTCAGGTGGGGTATATCGCTTCATCGGCATGCCGGGATGCGTCAGCAGACGCAGCCCTGTTCTGCACGGACCTGGGTCTACGATATTCACCCGGATAAGCGTATTGGCATACTCTATCGCCCACATGCGGGCCATATGTAATATGGCGGCTTTGCTCACACCGTAGGCGCCCCAATAGCCTTTAGGTTTTGCGCCGGACTCGTCCGTCGTGAAAATAATGGATGCGTACGACGCCTCTTTCAGTAACGGGAGGCACTGCTGCGTCACCAACAGCGGGGACTTTACGTTGACCTGGAATACATGGTCCCATAATGCCCCTTCATAGTTCTCCAGAGGTGTTAGCATCCCGAGTTCTGCGGCGTTATGCACTATACCGTTCAGTTGTTTGAACTCGCTGGAAATAGCGGCGCCCACGGTTTTGAACGCGTCGCTTGCCGGGTTGGCCAGGTCTACCACGAGAATCGCCGGTTCGGAATAGCCATAATCGGTGATTTCATCGTAGACGCCTTCCAGATTACGCTTCGTCCTGCCTAACAGAATGACCGTAGCGCCTTGACGGGCATACTCGATGGCCACCGCCTTGCCGATACCATCCCCTGCACCCGTCACAAGTATGGTTTTCCCGTCCAGGGTGCCGTCGCCTTTCGCTTTGGTATAACCGCTCTCCATCATGGCGCTCACCGAGACCTTATGTAAGCGGCTAATGCCGTGATTTGCGTAGAGTTCAGCCTGGAGGCCACATATTGCATGATGCCCTTGTGGGTGGCGACCCGCTGTCCGGATTTGAAATACGTCAGTTGATTGATCACATAAGTGCGTTTTTGTCCCGCCAGCCTGGGGAAATAAGGAGGCAGACCGGCCAGTGTTGCACCATGGCAGGCCATGCAGGCCGGCATGTGTTTGTCGGGCAGGCCACCAAAGTACAGCTTTTTCCCTTCGGCCACGAGTTTGGGGTCATAAACATGCCCCGATGCGGGCTTCTGTGCCGAAAAGTAGTCGGCGACCTGCTGTATCTGCGCCGCTGTCAGTGGAGCCACCATCCCCCACATGATGGGTGATTGCGGATCCGACCGTGTGTGGGTTTTAAAATGATCGAGCTGCCGCAAAAGGTAGGGCCGCCATTGCCCCGCTAGGTTCGGGAACATGCCCCCGTCAGCCGCTATGCCCTGCATGCCATGACAGGCCATGCAGGTGGACTGCACAACCGTGGGAATACCGCTCGCGGTGACGGACGCTGTCGCCGCAGTAACACTGACAGCACTGACCGTGGAGACCGTTTCAGCGAGAGTGGAGCCATAGGCCGCCGAAGCCATGACTATTGTCATTGATAATAGTGGAGTAATGAATAAAAGTGGTTTTTTTGGTAGCATATGTGGCACCTTGATTGTTAGGGCTGGCAACTATCAAATTCATCTTGCCGTTTTTTGATAGTTATAGGCCGGTTATAAACAAAACCCCGTCTTTGAAATAAACTGGCTTCATTGTTATATATAGACGTTATCCGCCAGTATTCCATTCACATTTTTTTGTGGGCCCATAGGTATGTTTTGCTGGCCCAGAAGAAAGAAACGCAACAACTCCTTTTTCAAATGTGTCTGCGCGCGGAACTCCGTAAATCTGTTGCCAATTTCGTCCGGCACGCAGCGCACCAGTTCTTATACGTCAACACTGAAACACAAAAGGTTTTCCACACGCCCCGATCGGAAAAAACAAATCAGTGACATAGAAAAAACTTCAGATTTCGGACGGCGCTTTTCTGGTGTGTTAGAATTCACCAACCTGTTGATTAACTAATGAATGCTCACAAAAAAAGCCACGGCAGCCGCGCTGGTCCGATTTTGACAGCGCTGTAAGATCATACAGCCAGCCTGGGTATGCACTCCTCCATGGATGTCTGTGCGGTTTCACCCAGCAGTGACGCCAAAAGTTCGCGAACGCCTCTGATCTTCTGTCCGAAGGGTAACTGTCCTGCGCCCCGAAAAAACAGCCCATGCTCTACATCACCGCGCTGCGCAGCAGCAAGCTGCGCCTCTATGCAGAATTGTCCGGAAGATGAATGGCCATCCTTGAAACCGCAGTGAACCAGGCACTCCGTCTGGCTGGGGCATTGAGAACGATCCGGACTGGCACAGGCGCGCAGCCTCCCCTCGCGTCCCAGGTAGCGGCGCAACCAGGGGGTAAGCACCGCGCGCGCTGGTAATCCTGCCGAACTCATGAATGTCACGAGGTCGTTAGGTGTCGCATCCGCCAGGACACGCTTGAAATTGATGTGCGCATCGCCCTCGCTGGTTACAGCGAAGGGTGTGCCCAACTGAACTCCGCTCCCGCCAAGGGAAAATATCTCCCGCATTTTCTGAAAGGAAGATATCCCTCCGGCGGCGATGAGCGGAATCTGATCGGATTTCAAGCCCAATTCTTCCCACAGCTTGCGGATCGCCGGTAGGACAATGGCAAAACCATACCGAGGATCGGAAACATCCTCTAACCGGGTAGCTCCCAGATGACCGCCCGCGAATTGCGGATTCTCGATGATGATGGCGTCCGGAAGGCGCTTCTGGCGTATCCAGCGGCGCACCACCACCTGCACGCCGCGTGCTTCGGAAAGGATCGGGATCAAGGCGACTTTGGGGAATTCCGCCGCCAGTGTGGGCAGGTCCATGGGCAGACCCGCGCCCACGATTACCGCGTTGACCCCACTCCTGATGGCTTGAAGCACATGCTCCCGATAGCCGGAAATAGCATGCATGACGTTGACGGCAATAAATCCCTCTTTGCCGGCAATCCGCCGCGCCTCCTGAATCTCCCGATCTAATGCGGTCAGATTTGCCCGGGCTGAGGCTGCCGGGTCTCTCAGGCGCCGCAGGTGCCGCATCAGGTCGTCGTGCAAGCGGCGCAACTCCACGCTCGCAATTGTTCCGACAGCCCCTTCCGCGGCCACCGCTCCGGCTAAACTGTGCGCTGAAATACCAATACCCATACCCCCCTGTATCACTGGGAGCAGGGTCCGCCCTTTAATCTTCAGGTATGGCAAGTCCATCTCAACCGCCTCGTTTGCGCCCCGTGGGCGTGCATATTACAAATACGTTAACATCCGTTTATTGTTTTGTACGATGAAGGTTTAGCGCTTTTTAATCTGAATGTCAACAGGGCAATTGAGCATCCCAATAGCGCGCAACAACTGATAAAGGAGAGGTGGGGAAGGGGAGGGCTGTCTTAGCTTGCCGCGCTATTCCCTCCTGGCAATAATGCCGGGGTTTCCAACAAAAATTAATAATGACAACATTCATGGAGCTTGGGTATGCGCTAACGCGCCATTTTATCGCCACAACAACTATTTTTATGGATCCGGTGTTCACGGCTATTTTCGTGGGCATGGCTAACCGGGTTCTGGCGAAGCATCAACCGGATCTCTTTCAGATAGAGGGGCGGCGCGTTGTGATCGAGGTGTCCGACCTCGGAAAATCAATACGCATAATAATAAGGCTGGGAAGGATTGCCCCAACCCAGGTCGGACCGGTCGATTTGCGCATTGCAGGCACTGCTAGGGATTTTTGCCGCCTCGCACTGCGCTTCGACGATCCGGATACCCTCTTTTTCGCGCGTCGCCTGGTGTTGGAAGGAGAAACGTCCATTGGACTCCACCTTAAGAATATATTGGATTCCATAGACCTGGACTGGCTCGTCCCGGTCAGCTGCCTACCGGCCCCATTGGGTCCGCAAATAAGGCAGACCATCGACCGCGCCATTCGTAGAACCCATGCCGACAGGCGCCTGCACAACATGCTTGATCGTGCTCTGCAACCCTGAGCGGATACATATACCAGATGATTCAACGGCCTCCACCAATACTTTTCGATCCGCAACGCGCCGCCATTTCGACGAGCGTGACCGTATGCCCGACATCCGGAAAGTATCTCATCCAGTGGGTTTATCAGAAATGATTTCATATGAATGACCGTAAACCGGAATTGGTTTGCCCGGCAGGCGGATTGCCTGCCTTGAAAGCTGCTGTTGATAACGGCGCAGATGCTGTATATGTGGGCTTCCGCGACGATACTAATGCGCGCAATTTCTCCGGGCTTAACTTTGGTCCAGAAGATACCGCTCGCGGTATAGAATATGCGCATCGCGCCGGCAAAAAAGCTCTTCTGGCTATCAATACCTATCCACAGGCGCATAACTGGTCTGTCTGGACCACCGCGGTGGATCGTGCAGCGGTGCTTGGGATAGATGCCGTGATCATGGCTGACCCGGGATTGCTGCGTTATGCCGCAAGTCACCACCCCGACCTGCGTTTGCATCTTTCCGTGCAGGCGTCTGCTACCACTTATAAGGCCCTGGAGTTCTACCACCAGCAATTTGGCATTCAACGAGCCGTTCTGCCCAGGGTTCTGTCCTTACAACAGCTTTGGCATACCATAGTCAACAGCCCGGTAGAAATCGAAGTATTTGGTTATGGAAGCCTATGCGTTATGGTAGAAGGCCGTTGTGCTTTGTCATCCTACATTACCGGCCGATCCCCTAACGCCAGCGGGGGTTGTTCACCAGCAGAGTCGGTACGCTGGGAAGAGACAGCCCTGGGCCGCGAGTCTCGCCTGAATGGCGTATTGATTGACCGTCACGGCCTTAATGAGGCGGCTGGTTATCCCACCTTGTGCAAGGGTCGCTACTATACCGACGCGCAGCCATATTAGGTTATTGAATAACCTACTAGGCTGAATGTATTCGATATTATGGCGGACTTATTCCGCCACGACATAGCCGCTATCAAGGTGGAGGGCCGCCAGCGAAGTCCGGCCTACGTCGCATCCGTCGCGCGCGTCCTGCGCGAGGCCTTAGATACCTGCGCTTGGGATCCCGAGCGATATTTGGTAAGAACCCAGTGGACTGCGGTTCTGGACCGTCTTTCCGAAGGCCAGACCCATACTCTTGGGGCCTATCACCGGCCCTGGCATTGAGGCCGTTGCTATACACACCGCGCATGGCGTGTTTTGCGATAACCTGTCGTTCTTGCACGGATTCCGCGATACATGGTCATAGATATTTATTCAATAAGATAGCATCCTCAAAAAGGAGATGCGGGAGATGAAGATCTCATTAGGCCCGATTTACTACTACTGATCCAAGGAAAACATAGAGCAATTTTACCGGTCTGCAGAATCGCCCTTGCCCGACTGACCTGGGGGCAACGCGATGGGTTCCCCCGGTGGAACTGGCAGTCACGACCATCGTCATGTTACAAAACACGCGACCCGAGGCAATGGAAACCGAAGTGTTCGCGCATGGTCACCTGCCGCTGTCGTTTTCGGCCCGCTGTTTCACTGCCCAGGCAGATAATGTCGGTAAGGACGAATGTGAACAACGCTGCATAGGCGATTCGGAGGGGCGTGCACTATTCACCCAGGAGCATGAACGCCTGTTTACAATAAATGGCATTCAGCTTCAATCCGGTATTCCATGTAACCTCTTAAATGAGATGGCGTCCATGTCAGCAATGGGCATAGATATTGTACGCATATCCCCGCAACTTACGGCCACAAAGTCGGTCATACAGGTATTTCATGCCGCGTTAAATGGGAAATACATCTCCCCGGAAGGATACGACCCACCCGTCTGTAACGGCTATTGGTATGGTGAACCGGGTATGAAATTCATGTCTGTACAGGGCGACTGAAAAAGGAGGCGTTATGGACCAATTGTTATGGGGAGATAGCGGGCTTCACGATGCCGCAGGTAACATTATCCTTGATTCGCATCAGATTATCGTTACTCGCGTGGATTCGTTACCATTGCTGCGATTTTATGGAAGCATCCGCGCGGTGGCCCTGAGAGCCTACGAGGATAATGACTTTGCGGTGCGGGCAGCATATTGCCAAGCTGAGTCCATACCGGTTATCCGTCGCCTGACGGGGGGTGGAACATCCTATGGGAAGTTCGAAAAACTCCCCATTTCCAGTAAAATGTAGGGAGCCGATTGGAA
>NZ_JAGDVS010000005.1:0-6649 GCF_023255755.1 Acidithiobacillus sp.
CGCCGCCCCCGCCGGTCTATTACGCCCCACCCCCACCCCCACCACCGCCGGGTTATTACGTGGCAGCGATGCCCGCGAGAGTTTATGGCCCTCGCCCTTGGGTACGCCGCGGCCCGCCTCCCTGGGCGAGGCGGTGGCGGCATGATGATGGGGATCGCTGAATGAAGCGATGGATTCCTGGTCTAATAGCTCAGCGATGGCAGAAAGACGAATAGGAGCAGGAAATGATCTTGAGAAACGCAAGCGCTGTTCCAGTTGGGCGGCGTTGGATGCTGGCGCTGGCTCTTTGTGTTGTGGCCCTCGGCGGTTGCGCCAATATGAGCCCCACCGGTCAGCGTGCTCTGAGTGGCGGCGCCATTGGTGCTGCCGGTGGCGCCATTCTTGGCACTGTCGCTGCAGGTAATCCCGCTGTCGGCGCAGCGGTTGGTGGTGCTGTTGGTGCCGGTGTAGGCGCAGCACTCCCTAGCATCGAGCGCACCCTCAACGGCAACTAAAATGCTGCCTGTTGTATAAGGCCCCCGCTTCATATGCCGAAGTGGGGGGCCTTTTTGCGTCTGAATGTTGTCGGCCGATCCGCGATGCTCTATAAAAACAACAAAATGATGCACTATAATGGTGCTTTGTGCGTTGTGATGGTGCAGTTGTTTAGTGGGCCTATGCTGAAAAATTGTAATTAAAATAATGATTATAAAGAAGTAATTTAATTTTGTGCTTTGTGTTGCTAGTGGTATGGCAATTGCTTTTTAGCAACACCAGTTGATTTTTTATAGAAACCTAAGGAGTGGTCATGCTGCATCACAATGCTACCCAATGTTCCCGCTTGTTGCACCGCACGGTTTTGGCCGCCGTTGCCCTGAGCCTCCCCATGATCGCCGGGGTGGCCCATGCCAGCCCGCTATCCATGCCTGCCCCCCTGACCTTCAGTGCTGGCCCTCTCGGTAAGCTGGATGTGCAGGGTATTGCCAGTGGCATGGCTTTTTACCAGGATAATCCGCAGGGAGCTGCAGGTACCTTAGGCGCCAAGTATGTTGGCGCCGATATTACTAACGGCATGCTCATTATTCAAAAGAATACCGGCTCTCTACAGTTTTATATCCAGGCAGGCGCCTACAGCTTCCCCACGCTGGCGGCTTCAATTCCTTCATCCGAGAGCAACATTAACGATTTCGGTGCGTTGCCCGTCGCGTATTTAAAGTATGTCCCCTCTTCTGACTACTCCGTGGAGATAGGCAAACTCCCTACGCTCATTGGCGCCGAGGGTGGTTTTACCTACCAGAATATCAATATCGAACGCGGTCTGCTGTGGGATATGGAGCCGTTAATCAGCCGTGGCGTACAGTTTAACGCCAGTAATGGCCCTATTAGCGCGTCGCTATCTTTGAATGATGGCTATTATTCCAATCGTTATAACGTGATGAGTGGATTACTGAGTTATGCTATTGATGGCTCAAATACAGTGAGTTTCTATGCGCAGGGGCCACTCGGTAACGTGCGTTTGAGCTCCCCGGATGTTGCTTATGGAGCGGTGGGTGATTCCAGCGAAATCTATGGCTTGGAGTATGAACATAGTTCTGGGCCGTGGATGATTGAGCCCTATGTGCAATATATGCATACCCCGAAGTCACCACTGCTGAATGTTAACCACTCTTTCTCCAATTATGGAGCAGCAGTGCTCGCCGACTATAGCATTACCAATACAATATCCCTGGCGGGTAGAGTGGAGTACTTGGACGTCGGCGGCCATCCGGGGGAAACGCTTAATAGCTCCAGTGTAGCGTCTAGCTTGACCGACTTACCGGCCGATTCTCACGCCTGGTCTATTACAGTGACCCCAACCTATCAGGACGGTGGCTTTTTTGCTCGCGCGGATCTTTCTTATGTCACGGCGTCTGCCCCTTCGGGGTATGGGTTGTCTGGCGGCACTAACACCACCCAGCTTCGTGGCATGCTAGAAACCGGCTTCATGTTCTGAATCTGAGGCACGCCTTATCACAATAGCCCCGAGAGGCTCGGGGCTGTCTCGCGCATAAAACCCGCCACAGATGTAGGGCGGGTTTTATGCGTTATGGCAGCGAATATTTCTTGCTTCGTTTGCCCCATATCGGTGAATAGTGCACTAGCTCAACACGCTGCTGCCCAATATGTGGGCAATTATTGCCGGGCGCGGGTGAATATACCTCGATTTTACTGGTGCTTGCATTGGTATCTATTTTGCCCTATATGCGGTGCAGTGTTGTGAACTTGTTGTAACCGCGTCCCCTCCGTTAGCAATATTCAGGGGCGGTCCTCCTGCCCTTTTTTGTGCGTCTTGAATTGTTCCAAATATTTTCTCCGGTGTTATAAATTCTGATCTAACTTTGTTTGGTGTCGTCCCTGCGGGCGCGAAGGTGCTTTATATGCAGGCACTCTTGACGTTTTGCCGTACCCTGGGCCATCATTCCCAAGACTTTGCTCTCAACATTCACCCGCGACCTGCATCCCGGCGATGCGGTCCATTATTTTGCCTGGGAGGACCATGGACGCCACGGACCAGAAGCGCCTGTTGCGTGAAATGCTTTTTGCCCGCCGTTTTGAGGAACGTTGCGCGGAGGCCTATCACGAACGCCAGATCGGCGGTTTTTTGCACCTCTATCCCGGTGAGGAGGCCTGCGCCATCGGTGTGCTGGAAAAGGCACGCACCGGTTCGGACTACGTGGTGACCGGTTATCGCGACCACATTCATGCGCTGAAGTCGGGGATGAATCCCAAGGCGTTGATGGCGGAACTCTTTGGCAAAGAAGCGGGTTGTTCCAAGGGCCGCGGCGGTTCCATGCATCTCTTCGATCCCGATGTGCGTTTCATGGGTGGCTATGCGCTGGTTGGCGGACCCTTCCCGCTGGCCGCCGGTTTCGCTAAGACGATCCAGTTGCGTGGCGGCGATGAAATCTCCATCTGCTTCCTGGGCGACGGTGCCAATAATCAGGGTACTTTCCATGAGACCATGAACATGGCCAGCCTGTGGAATCTGCCGGTGCTCTTTGTCTGCGAAAACAATCTGTATGGTATTGGTACAGCTATCGAGCGTTCGACGGTGGAAATCAATCAGTACAAGCGCGTGGCCCCTTACGGCATCGAAGCGGCGCAGTGCGACGGTCAGGATATTGATGTGGTCATGGCCCACGCCGAAAAGGCGGTGCAACATGTGCGTGAAAAGCGCAAACCCTACTTCCTGGAGTTGATGACCTACCGTCTGCGCGGTCATTCCATGTCGGATTCCGGTGCTTACCGATCCAAAGAAGAGGTGGAAGAATGGGCGCAGCGCGATCCTATCGGTATCTACAAGCGCCGTCTGCTGGATGCTGGGGTGGTCAGCGAGGATGAGTTCCACGCCATGGACAAGGCTATTCAGGATGAAATCGAAAATGAGGTCGTGCGCTTTGCCGCCGAGAGTCCGGAGCCGCGCGTGGAAGACATCGCCCGTTATGTGTACACAGAAGGAGGCAAGCAGCCATGGCTGAAATGATGTATTGGCAGGGTATCCTACGTGCCCACGATGAAGAAATGGCGCGGGACCCCCTGGTCTTTGCCATGGGTGAGGATATCGGCGTCGCTGGCGGTACTTACAAGGCGACCAGCGGCCTTTTTGCCAAGTACGGCGAGCAGCGGGTAATCGACACCCCCATCTCCGAAAACAGCTACACCGGCATCGGCGTGGGTGCGGCCATGGTCGGGGCCCGCCCCATCGTCGAAATTATGAGCGTCAATTTCGCCTGGCTGGCCATGGATCAGCTCATGAACAACGCAGCGAAAATCCATTATATGTCCGGTGGTCGTATCCGCTGTCCCTTTGTGATGCGGGTGCCGGGCGGCACGGCGCACCAGTTGGGTGCCCAGCATTCGGCGCGCATGGAGAAAGTCTTCATGGGTATTTCCGGCCTGCGGGTAGTGACCCCGGCAACCCCGCGCGACGCCTACGGCCTGCTGAAAAGCGCCGTGCGTTGCGATGATCCGGTGGTGATCATTGAGCACGAAAGTATGTACAACCTGAAGGGTGAGATACCGGATACGGAGTTCTTCACCCCACTGGAAGGGGTAGAGGTGATGCGGCAGGGTAAAGACGTCAGCATTTTTGCCTACAACATCAGTGTGCACTGGGCGCTGGATGCGGCGCAAAAGCTGGCGCAGGAGCATGGCATTGATGCCGAAGTCATCGATCTGCGGGCGCTCAAGCCCATGGATCGGGCGGGTATCGCCGCCAGCGTACGCAAGACTCATCGCGCCATTGTGGTCGAAGAAGATGAAGCCCCGGTGGGCGTGGGTTCTGAGGTGATGGCGATCCTCAATGAGGAATGCTTCTTCGAACTGGATGCCGCGCCGGTGCGGGTGCATGCCCTGGATGTGCCCATTCCTTATAACCGCCGTCTGGAAAAGGCGGCGATCCCCAATGCCGGGGATGTAGTCGCCGCTGTGCGGAAAATGCTGGGCCGGTAAGGTTCCGGCGACTGTTCTGGCGGCTGACCGTGGCCTATCCTTCGGATGGCGTCACGGCCTCCCTCTCAATCTCGGTTTGACTCGATAATGGTGAAACATGGCTGAACCTTACGTCATCAAGATGCCGCAACTTTCCGACACCATGACGGAAGGTGTTCTCGTTTCCTGGGAGAAGCCCGTGGGTGCACGGGTGGAGCGCGGTGACGTGGTGGCGACGGTGGAAACCGATAAAGCCATCATGGATGTGGAGGTGTTCCGCTCCGGTTATCTGGCAGGGCCTCTGGCCGAGGCTAACAGCGTCATTCCGGTGGGCGGGGCTATTGGCTATATCTCCGATAGTGCGGTGGAGACGGTGGCGGCGCCTGTTTACGCCGCACCTGCTGCTGCCGTTACACCAGAGCTTGCGTCCATTGCGGTATCCGCCCCTGAGGGCTACGCCGTCAAGATGCCGCAGCTCTCCGATACCATGACCGAAGGCGTGCTGGTGTCTTGGGAAAAAGCCTTGGGGGACAGGATTCAGCGTGGGGATGTGGTGGCGACGGTGGAAACGGACAAGGCCATCATGGATGTGGAGGTTTTCCGTGAGGGTTACCTTTCTGGTCCGTTGGTGGCGGCAGATGTGGTAGTGCCGGTAGGCGAGCCTATCGCTTGGCTGGTGGAGTTGCCGGAGCAGGTGCGCCGCGAAAGCGCTGTAGTCAGCACCGGCACGGCGAGCAAAGTCAGTTCCGTACGCGCCCCCGCAGCAACCTCCACGACCGCAGCCACCGCCATGCCTGCTCCGGCGGCGCGTCCGCAGCAGGGTGCGGCCAGCCCCTTCGCCCGGCAGTTGGCGGGCCAGCAGGGGGTGGATCTCAACGGGCTACGCGGCACCGGTCCGGCGGGTGTGGTCGTGGCTGCTGACGTTCTCGCAGCTGGCCGTCTTGCCGCACCAGTGGCCTCTGCACGTCCCGCTGAGCCCGCAGTGCCTGGTAACGGTCGCGCCATGACGGCCATCGAAAGAGCGATTAGTCAGGCGATGGTCGCTTCCCTGAGTATCCCGGTTTTCCATGTCACCGTGCTGGCCAAGCCCGAGGCACTGATTCGCGCCGCCAAGGTGCACAAGGTTTCCGTCACGGTGGCCATCGCCAAGGCTGCCTCGCAGGCGCTGAGCAAGCATCCCTTGGTGAATGCCGCTTATCAGCCCGCGGATAAGATTGTCGAACGTAGTCAGCATGACATTGGCATTGCCGCGACCACGGAGGATGGCGGGCTGGTAGTGCCGGTGCTACATGGTGTGGAAGGTAAAGGCCTTGATCAGTTGCAGGCAGAATGGACCCCACTGGTAGAGAAGGCGCGCAAACGTCGTCTCAGTCCGCCTGAATATACGAACCCGACCTTTACGATCTCCAACATGGGGATGTACGGCATCGCCCAGTTCGATGCTATCGTCACTCCGGGCACGGCGGCCATCATTGCTATTGCCGGGAATGGCCCCGAGGGTATGCCTATTACCATTACTGCGGATCATCGGGTGGTGAACGGCGCCGAGGCGGCCCTGTTTCTCAAAGACCTGAAGCAGGCGATTGAGCATCCGGAAGCTTGGCTGGGCAGCACCGGGCCGATGATTCCCGAAGGGGACTATGACGTGCAGGTGCTGGTCATCGGCGCTGGCCCAGGCGGTGAAGACTGCGCTCGCGAACTGGTAGAAAACGGCATCAAGGTGGCTATGGTCAATAACGCACCGCTGCCCGGTGGCGAGTGCCTCTGGCGTGGTTGTATCCCTTCCAAGGCCTGGCGCGCGGCGGCGGACCGTATCCGTGACCGTGAGCACGATGCCGCCATGGGACTTACCCTGGGTACTCCGAAGCTGGACTGGGCGCAACTGGAGCAGCATCGGCGCGGCATTCTCCAGACGCGTGGGGAAATGGCGCTGAAAACTGATCAGGGTATGAAGATTCAGGTGTTGGAGGGCTATGCCCGCTTCACCGGGGCGCATAGTGTCGAGATTAGCGGTAAAGATGGGCGGACTCTGACTTTCGGTGCTTGTGTCATTGCTACGGGCGCTCCCGCCTTTGTGCCGCCGATTCCCGGCATTCAGGAAGCGTTAAAGAGTGGCGCCGCCGTGACTTCTGATACGGTCTGGGACTTGCGGCAGCCCCCCAAACGCCTCTGTGTCATCGGTGCCGGAGCCATAGGGATG
>NZ_JAGDVS010000005.1:6659-44481 GCF_023255755.1 Acidithiobacillus sp.
GCACCATGACTTCGGCGCCGAAGTCATGGTGCTGGAAGCCTTGCCCCGACCTGTGGCGGAGATGGAAAAGGAGGTCGCGGAACAGTTGATGAAGGCCCTCGCCCACAACAGCCCGCGCTTGCAGGTGTTGACCGGCGTCAAAGTAGCGGATGTCGCCGGGCAGGCCGGCCAGTTGGAGATCCGTTATCAGGCGGGTGAAGAGGCCGCGACCTATGCCTGTGATCTGCTGCTGGTGGCGACGGGCAAGCGCCCGGACACCAGCGGTTTGAACCTTGCGGCGGCTGGCGTGACGCTCGGTGAGCGGGCCGCCATCGCTGCGGATGCGACCGGGCGGAGCAATGTGCCCCATATTTATGCCGTGGGTGACGTCATTGGCGGTTACATGCTGGCCCACACGGCGGGCCAGCAGGGGCGAGTTGCGGCGGCTAATCTGCTGGGTCATAGCGCTCGCTATGATGCGGCTAAAGACAGCGGTGTGACTTTCACCCGACCCCAATGCGCCTTTGTCGGTGTCTCCCTGGAGCAGGCGAAGGCCGCGGGCATTGACGCGGTCGAGGTCAAGGTACCCCTGAGCATTGATGCCAAGGCGATGATGACCGGCGAGACCGATGGTCTGATCAAAATTGTCGCCGACAAAGTCAGCCATCGCATTGTCGGTGTACACTTCCTGGCCGATCATGCGGATACCCTGGTGGGCGAGGCGGTCCTGATGGTGAGCGCTGGTCTGACTCTGGAGCAGGTGGCCGAAGCCATTCATCCCCATCCAACGCAGACCGAACTCTTCGGCGAGATGGCGCGGCGTCTGTTGTCCCGTCTGCGGCGCACCGCCAGGGCGGCGGGCTGATTAGATGAGACGACACCCGCAGGAGCTGATAGTGCCCAAACATTCCAGCATAGAGGGGGTCTTAAGCTGGCCCATATCGCGGCTTGACGCCTGCGCGTAAAAGCGAGCAAAATACTCGGGTATCCACTGGATGAAGCGCTGCGGCGCATGGAGCGATGCATAATGAGCACAGCAACAGAAACAATGACCAATCTGGATTCCATCCCCCCGGTTATGACCCTGACGCAAAATGCAGCGGACAAGATTGCCTCGCTGATCGAAGAAGAGGGTTCTGAAGATCTGAAGCTACGCGTCTTTGTGACGGGTGGCGGTTGTTCCGGTTTTCAGTATGGCTTTACTTTCGATGAGAATATGAATGAAGGCGATACGGAAGTGCATCAGTTCGGTGTGAGCCTGCTGATTGACCCCATGAGTTATCAGTATCTGGTCGGCGCAGAGATTGACTACAGCGAGGGATTGGAGGGCGCACAATTCGTCATCAAAAATCCCAACGCAACGACCACCTGCGGGTGCGGATCTTCCTTCTCGGCCTGATCGCTGACTGGTACGGAAGTGCCCCCAAGGGGAGGCTGACGGCCTCCCTTTTATTTTACGGGCAGGTTATGATGATCTGGCGGCTGTCGTCCGAAAGCCTTTGTGCAGGATGCTGCCCGTGAGCAGTGCCCTGGCTGGCGGGGACCGCCGAAGGTCCGGGCAGTCAATCATCAGAATGATAAAAGGAGTTCTGTATGGCGGAACCGAACTTTGCGCCAGGTCTGGAGGGTGTGGCTGCAACCCACTCCAGCATTTCCAACATTGACGGTGTCGCTGGTTTACTGAGTTACCGTGGTTTTGCCATTGCGGATCTTGTGGCACACAGCAGCTTCGAGGAAGTAGCGCTTTTGCTGCTGGACGGCGCCCTGCCGAGCGCCACTGATCTGGGACAATTCGATCACGGGCTGCGCACACACCGCCAAGTCAAATACAATGTCCGGGAAATCATGAAGTTCATGCCCGTGACCGGGCATCCCATGGATATGTTGCACTGTGCCGTGGCCAGTCTGGGCATGTTCTACCCGCAGCAGGAACTCTCCGATGCCGAGCGCGAAAATACGCCCCATCTGGATGCCATGGCGATGCGGATTATTGCCCGTATGCCGACTATCGTTGCCATGTGGGAACAAATGCGTTTTGGCAACGATCCTATTCCACCACGCCCAGACCTTAGTCATGCGGCTAACTTCCTGTATATGTTGTCGGGTCGTGATCCGGATTCGGCCCTCGCCAAAATCCTTGACTCCTGCCTGATTCTGCACGCCGAGCACACCATCAATGCCAGTACCTTCTCGGTGCTGGTGACCGGTTCTACCCTGACCAATCCTTACCATGTTATCGGTGGGGCCGTTGGCACTCTGGCCGGCCCCTTGCACGGCGGCGCCAATCAGAAGGTCGTGGAAATGCTGGAAGAAATTGGTTCTGCCCAGCAGGTAGGCGCCTATCTCGATGCGAAAATGGCTAACAAGGACAAGATCTGGGGCTTTGGGCATCGCGTCTATAAGACCCGCGATCCGCGCGCGGCGATTCTCAAGGAGATGATGGAAGGTCTGGCCAGTCACGGTCATTTGCGCCACAGTCGCCTTTTTGAAATCGCCATAGAGGTGGAACGCCAGGCTACGGAGCGACTCGGTCCCAAGGGCATCCATGCCAATGTGGATTTCTACTCGGGCGTGCTGTATCACGAGATGGGCATCAAAGCGGACCTTTTTACGCCTATTTTTGCTATGGCGCGTTCTGCGGGTTGGCTGGCTCATTGGCGGGAGCAACTGGCGAACAACCGGATTTTCCGGCCTACGCAGGTGTATACAGGGGAACAAGGTAAAAGCTATGTTCCTATTGCGCAACGATTTTAGGAAAAACGTATGACAGAGGTTTTACGGGATATCCCCTTCCTGGCCACGGATCGGGTGGAGGCTCTGCTGGACATTGAGCGTCATCTGATCGCCGAGCAATCCACGATTGAGCGCTGGTTTCGGGGACAATGGCAGCGGACGCCGCCGCCTTTCTATGCCTCTGTGGACTTGCGCAATGCCGGTTTCAAGCTAGCGCCCGTGGACACCAATCTGTTTTCGGCGGGATTTAATAACCTCAATCCGGAGTTTTCGTCGCTCTATGTGGCGGCGATCCAGCATTTTCTCAATCAGTATTACCCGGGTCTGGAGCGGGTGCTCCTGATCCCGGAAAATCATACCCGTAACCTCTTCTACCTGGAGAATGTGGCGCGGCTGCGCGAGTTGCTGGAACTCTCGGGTCTCGAAGTGCGGGTGGGTTCACTGATTTTGGAAGAGCGCACGACCAATGATTTGCCTTCGGGCAACCAACTGCTCCTGGAACCGCTGCGACGAGAGGGTGGGCGTATCTCGACCGCCGGTTTCGATGCACAGTTGGTTTTGCTGAATAATGACCTGTCAGGCGGTGTTCCAGAAATACTGGAACATCTTGAACAGCCTATTCTACCACCCCTCGCCGCGGGCTGGCGCAATAGGCGCAAGTCCCAGCATTTTGCTCACTATCGCTCTGCAGCACAGGAACTGGCGGAGGTGATCGACATCGATCCCTGGCTGATTGATCCCGTTTTTCGCCGCTGTCAAGGCATTGATTTTATGCGTTCCGAAGGCCGCGAGTGTCTGGTCGCTAATGTAGATGCGGTACTGGCGATTACCCGCGAGCGTTACGGCCACTATGGTATTCGCCAGCGCCCTTTTGTCATCGTGAAAGCAGACGCTGGTACCTATGGTATGGGAATCATGACCGCCTATTCGGGTGAGGAGTTTCTGGATCTTAATCGCAAGGAACGGACCCGCATGGCTAAAGGTAAAGAGGGTTTGCCGGTGAGTGATGTTTTTATTCAGGAGGGGGTGTATACCTTCGAGCAAACTGCCCAGGAGGCGGTGGCGGAGCCGGTGGTGTATATGATCGGTCAGCAGGTGCTGGGTGGCTTTTACCGGGTGCATACCGAGCGCGGGCGCGATGAAAACCTCAATGCCCCTGGAGCACATTTTGAGCCCATGGCCTTTGGCCAGACCTGCGTGGTTCCTTGCCGGAAATCACCGCCCGATGCACCGGTGAACCGCTATTACGCCTATGGCGTCATCGCGCGCCTGGCGCTGGTGGCCGCGGCACGGGAGATGGCGGACTGGCGGATACACGATGCGCAGGAGGCCGGCCAATGAGCGCGCTCCAGGCCGCCGTACTTATGGACCCCATCGCCGGGATCAAACCGGCTAAAGATACGACCTTCGCCATGCTGCTCGCAGCGCAGGCACGCGGGCACCAATGCCGGGTGTTTACTCTTTCCGACCTGTTTCTGCGTGATGGCTGTTCCTGGGGACGATTACGTGCCGTCGTCGTGCGCGATGACGTGGAAGATTACTTTACGCTGGGTGAGACAGAAGAACGTCCCCTCGCCGACATGGATGTGGTCCTCATGCGTAAGGACCCGCCCGTGGGGCTGGAATATCTCACTGCCTGCTATCTGCTGGAGCACGCAGGTACCTGGGTGGTCAACGATCCGATCAGTCTGCGCAATGCCAATGAAAAGCTCTATGCCCTGCATTTCCCAGAGTTTCTGCCGCCTTTGCTGGTGAGTCGCGATCTCGGGGATTTACGGGCCTTTCTCGCCGAACACGGCGAAATTGTCGTCAAACCGCTTTCGGCGCGTGGCGGCGAAGGGGTGTTCTATCTGCACCTGCAGGACCGCAATGTCGGCAGTATTCTCGAGACGGTGACGGGCTGGGGTCAGCATTATGTGATGGCGCAGCGCTATCTGCCCGCGATCCGCGAGGGAGATAAACGGATTCTCATGGTGGATGGCGTCCCGGTGCCAGGTGCCCTGCTGCGGGTGCCTTCGGCCGCAGATTTTCGCGGTAATCTGGTGGCAGGTGCAACGGGGGTGGCGGCGGAGATCAATGACCGCGATCGGGACATCTGCGCGGCGATAGGCCCAGCCTTGCGCGCCGCGGGCCTGCTTTTTGTCGGTCTGGATGTGATCGGCGGGTATGTGACGGAGATCAATGTCACCAGCCCCACCGGGGCACGGGAGATCAGGCGATTCTTTGGGGTCGACGCGGCGGATCTGCTCTGGCAGCGTCTGGAGCGGGGGCGATGATGCACCCGGTCCGCGTGACCGGTCATGGGCACCTGCCGTTTTCGGGCTAAAACACGTATCATAGGGCTTATGACCTTTTCTTCTCTCAAAAATCATCTGCTCATTGCCATGCCCGCGCTGCACGACGGCGTTTTTGATCGTACCGTGATTGTGGTCTGCGAGCACAATGCCGAAGGCGCCATGGGCGTGGTTATCAACCGGCTGGTGGACATCAACATGTCCGATGCCCTGCGGGCGGTGGACATCCAGCCCTCTGAAGAAATGATCCATCGCCCGGTGTACTGGGGCGGGCCGATCCAGCCTCAGCATGGATTTATTCTGCATTCGCCGCGGGGCGAATGGCTTTCCAGTCTGGAGGTCAATGACGATCTGGCGCTGACCAGTTCGCCGGATATTCTGCAGGCGATTTCTCAGCACGAAGAGCCGCAACGTTATCTGCTGACCCTGGGCTATGCTGGCTGGGGCGCGCAGCAACTGGAAGCGGAGCTGCAGGATAACGCCTGGTTACACGGCCCCTTGGATATGGCGGTGATTTTCGACCTGCCCGCCAGTGAGCGCTGGCAGGCCGCGGCGCGCTTGCTGGGGGTGGACATGCGCCTGCTCAGCGGTGCGGCAGGTCATGCCTGAGCGGAGCGGGCCGCTGCTCGGGATAGATTTCGGTGAGCGCCGGATCGGGATTGCGGTTTTGGGGGAGTCGGGGTTGGCGCCGCAAGGGGTTGCCACCCTGCGCAATGGCGAGAGTGGCCCGGACTGGGATGGCTTCGCGCGTATTCTCAAAGAATGGCAGCCTCGCGCGCTGGTTCTTGGTCTGCCCCTGCACATGGATGGCAGCGAGGGATTCATGGTCGGACGGGTACGCAAATTCGCGGAAAGTTTGCAGCGCCGTTTCTCCTTGCCTATCCATTGGGTGGATGAGCGCCTGAGCAGCCACGCCGCCGAGCTGGTGCTGAAAGATCGCGCTTTTTCTGAAAAAAAGCGGGGCCGCTTGCTGGATCAGGCCGCTGCCTGCGAGATTTTGTGGACCTTTCATAACGCCGGAGGAGACGCATGACGACCGACTGGGATGTGAGCGCGCTGTTGGAGGTTATGGCGCGTGATCTGCGTCCCCTCATTGATCCGGAGCAGGCGGCGATGATCGGCATTTTTACCGGCGGCGTCTGGCTGGCGCGCACCCTGCACGCCGCACTCGGTTTGCAGCAGCCCCTGGGGCAGGTGGATATCTCTTTTTATCGCGACGACTTCAGCCAGATCGGCCTGCACCCGCAGGTGCGCGCCTCGGATATCCCCTTTGATGTCGATGGCCGCGATATCATTCTGGTGGACGATGTCCTCTACACCGGCCGCACCGTGCGCGCCGCTATGAATGAAATATTCGACTATGGGCGACCGGCCCGCATCCGTCTGGCGGTGCTGGTAGATCGCGCCGGGCACGAGCTGCCAGTGGCCGCCGATGTGGCGGCGCTACGCCTGAATGCCACAGCGGGCGAGCACATTAAGCTGCGCGGCCCCGACCCCTTGCGTCTGGAACTGGAGCAGCGGAGGCCGCAGCCATGAGTGCCACCATCTTTCGTTTTGGTGAAGGAAACCCGCAATATGATGCCCAGGGTCGTCTGCGTCATCTGCTCAGTACCGAAGGGCTCCGGGAGCGCGAGTTACTGCAGATTCTCGATACGGCGGAATCTTTCCTCAGTATTGCCCACCGCAGTGTCAAAAAGACCCCCACCCTGCGTGGCCGCACCATCGTCAATCTCTTTTTTGAGAACAGCACGCGGACCCGCAGCACCTTTGAACTGGCCGCCAAGCGCCTCTCGGCGGATGTGCTGAATATCGCCGTCAGCAGCAGTAGTGCCAGCAAGGGCGAATCCCTCATGGATACGGTCAATAATCTGATGGCCATGCAGGTGGATGGTTTTGTCATCCGCCATCCTGAGGCGGGAGCAGTTCATCTGGTCGCGCGCCATCTCGGCGACTCGGCGCTGGTAGTGAATGCCGGTGACGGTCAGCACGCCCATCCCACCCAGGCCCTGCTGGATGTGTTCACCATCCGCCGTTTGGCGGGGCCGATTGAAGACCGGGTGGTGGCCATTGTCGGTGATGTGCTCCATTCGCGGGTGGCGCGCTCGCAGATTCATGCCTTGTCCATTCTCGGCTGTCCGGAAATTCGCGTCATCGGCCCGCGTACCCTGGTGCCCGAAGAACTCTCGGCGCTGGGGGTGCATGTCTACCACGATCTGCAGGCCGGTTTGCGCGGGGTGGATGTGATTTGCGCCCTGCGCCTGCAACGGGAGCGCATGGAGTCGCACCGTCTGCCCAGTCTCGATGAATTTCATCGCCGCTTCGGGCTGACCCCGGAGCGCTTGCAGTGGGCAGAACCCGGCGCGCTGGTGCTGCATCCGGGTCCCATGAACCGCGGGGTGGAAATCGCCTCGGAGGTGGCGGATGGTGCTCAGGCGGTGATTCTCCAACAGGTAGCCCATGGTCTGGCGGTGCGGATGGCGGTGCTCACCATCCTCTCTGGCGCGGCGGGCGGGGAGTGAGGACCATGCACAGAATCATACGCAATATTCGGGTCATGGATCCCGGCGATGGCTTTGACGCGGTCACCGATCTGGCCATAGCCGACGGCCGGATTGTCGCGCGGGGGCCTCTGCCTTCTGACTTTACCGCAGAAGAGGTGCTGGATGGCAGTGGCTTGATCGCCTGCCCCGGTTTCGTCGAAACCTCTTTTCAGGCGCACACGCCCGGTCATGGCCGGGATGGTGATCTTGCCAGTGAATTATGCGCGGCGGTGGCCGGTGGCGTGACTCAGGTTTTGCTGCGGCCGGATACCCAGCCCATGGCGGATACCTCGGCCGTTTTACAGGAGCAGCGCGTCCTGGCGGATCGTCTGGCCTTGGCCAAGGTGCATCTGTCCGGTGCCTTTACGACCCAGCTTCAGGGTGCGGCGCTGACCGAGATGGCGAGTTTGGCAGAGGCTGGCGCCATTGCCTTTGGTCAGGCCAAAGAGCCCGTACCCAGTGCGGCCTTGTTGCGGCTGGCGCTGAGCTATGCTGCGGATTTGGGTTTGCCCGTATTACTCCATGGCGAAGAGCCAGAGTTGGCGGCCCATGGGGTGATGCACGAAGGCCGTCTGAGCATCCGCTTAGGCCTGACCGGACGCCCGGCGGCGGCGGAGCAGATCGGTGTGCAGCGGGATATCGCCATTGCTGCGCTCAGCGACTGTTCCATCCATTTCCCGCATTTGAGTACCGCTGCGGCGGTGGCCGAGGTTGCAGCAGCGCGGCAGCGTGGTGAGCCGGTGACATGTGGTGTGAGTATCCACCATCTGCTGCTCAGCGAGCAGGATGTCGGTTTCTTCAATCTCCACGCCAAGATTCTGCCGCCCTTGCGCTCCACTGCAGAGCGCGATGCCCTGCGCCATGCGCTGGCTACGGGCGTTATAACGACCATCAGCAGTGATCACAGCCCTTGGGGCGTGGACCGCGAGGGCATGACCTTTACCCAGGCGCCCTTCGGCATTGCGTCCGTGGAATGGCTTCTGCCCCTGACGCTGCGGCTGGTGGATGAAGGGGTGGTGGATTTGATGACGGTACTGAGCCTGCTGAGTGTCGGCCCGGCCCAGGCCCTTGGTTTGCCCGCGCAGTCCCTGGCTGTCGGCGCCGCCGCTGACCTTTGTATCTTCGATCCGGAGTCCTATTTCACCGTGGAGCCGGCGCGGCAATGGAGCCGGGGCCGGAATCTTCCCTATGGCCAGTGGGAGTTGCGTGGGCAGGTGCGATATACCCTGGTGGAGGGGCGGGTGGTTTTCCGCGGGTGAGGGTAACGCTCACTTTGGATGGGTTATAATAATTTTTTTCTGCTTGAGTGGAATCACATTTGACTGTGAATGATTGGCATATGTATCCCAACTCGGTGCGTATTCCTCAGCCTGATTTCCCCATACGGACCACCCTTTACGTGGACCTCTGGCGAATAGTTCAAGGTAGGGTCCGGGGCTGCATGCCTCAATGATAGCGTATTGCTCGTCTGGTTTGCGGCTATGTTCGCGCTTTTGTGAAGAAATGATGTTCTCCTGACTTCTCCCCGGCTGCAAGGTCCGGGCATTTTTTCCTCGGACACCAAAAAGGATCATCTCTGTTACATTTCGGAAATAAAAACCGACGCCTCTTCTGTCAGGCCCACCATCTTTTCTGATTTTGTACCATATCATATTGGTTTTATAGGTGAATCCCCAGTGCTCCATTACCTGCATACCGTCGGCCAGGAGCGCGTTCGGCACCCAAAGATAGAGGTGTGCCATGTCGGTGACGATTGTTTCTACAGGAAGTTCTTTTATTTCTTGCAGAGTCATCGTTGAGTATCGGGAGAGACGCTTGTGCTCTGGCGCCATCTTCCCGGTCCTGTTCTGAAACTGCCAGGGTGGATCGGCGAGAACGGTGGTGAATTTTCTTTTCCCTACCGCTTCCAGCAAATCGTCAGATGCGCTCATCATTATTCGTCCTCTGTATAGAGTGATTGAGTGATGCCGAATACCAGCAAAGGACAACCGCCCCCGCCGCTACCCTCAATCCGGGGCAGAAGTTTACTCATATGTGTGGTTGACGCACCATAAGAGGAACCCCTTCCCAGTTGATCAAATATTTCCTGCAGATTGTCGCAACGAGTGATGATCACCCCTACGCTAATAGCACGCAAGTCAAATAGCAAACGAAAATTATTGAGGTCCCGATCATAGAAGGGATCTTTATTGTTCCATTCAATTTCCAGGGCGACTCTGTTGCGAAAACAATCTATCTTATGGGTAGGTGTATCCATTGTGTGTTCGTCGACAACAACATGCGTCTGGAATTTTTTTTCAACCCAGTCACGACCATATAGATAACTGTCAATAAATTCGGAAACTTTGGACTTACGCCCGCCGGGATTGGTAATCCAGCTCCTGTTCAATCGGAAATCAGAAAGTACGGCGAGAATATCATCCCACTCGTTAGGAAAATCATGATGTAAAATGGCGCAGGCGTGCTTCCACTCGTGGACTTCATGATTTTCGCGGATGAATTCAGGAAGCAGATCGATACTCATGTGATCTCCAGGTATTTTTTATGGCTCCTTACCGTGTCCTTCATTTCTTCAGTTCATCCTCACCCCTGTCCCGGAAGCTTTCCTCGGCAGCATCCATCTCGTGGGCAGCGCTGCGTGACGGCTCTGCCGTGTCATCAGCGGTATCCTCTTCTGCGGACCGGACTGCCGGTAAACGTGCCGCGAAGAACAGCCCGACTTCAAAAAGCATATACATGGGAATAAGGAGCATAACCATGGATAACACATCGGGAGGACTGAGTACTGCCGAGGCGATGGCGCAGATCAGGAAGGCATAGCGGCGGCTGCGACGCAGTGTAGCCACCTGAAGCACCCCGATGCGTACCAGTACCACAATGAGAATGGGGATCTGGAAGGCCAGGCCGAAGGCGAGCGAGAATTTGACGATGAGCGAGAGATAACTATCGACTTTGGGCATGGCGGTAATATCACCGCCCGAAAAACTCACGAAAAATCGGAAGGCATTGGGGAATACGATAAAGTAGGCGAACAACATCCCGCCGATGAACAGAAAAACAGAGGCAAAAATCAGCGGGAAAAAGGCCTTCCGCTCATGCTCATAAAGGCCAGGCGCTATGAAGGCCCAGAATTGATAGAGTACGACGGGTAATGCCAGAACAAAGCCGGATAGCAAGGAAAGCTGCACGTAAGTCAAAAATACTTCGGGTAAACTGGTATAAATGAGGTGGCTGCCCTTTGGTAGTACATCAATGAGTGGGGCAGCAAGAATGTTATAAATCGTTTTAGAGAATGGATAAGAAACCAAAAAACCGGCGAAAATAGCGATCACTGCAAATAATACGCGGCGGCGCAATTCCAACAAATGGCCGATAAAAGTGTTCTCCGCCAACTTATCCATGCTTAAAAAATATCCTTAGGCGGTATTGATCTATTAGTGGGCTTGGAAATTGATAATCTGCAAGATACTTGGTGAAGGATCAAGCCATAGTGCGCAGACGTAATAATGGCGAACTCCGGCTAGCGCATCAGGTTATGACAGGCTATACAATCAATGCAGGCGGTCTTCCGGTCCTGGAGGCTCCGCATGCTGCACCGGTGCCGACAGGATATCGAGTTCACCTTGTTTTTGCTCTCCTATGACTTCCGGTTTTTCGTCACTCGCTTTAGGGGTGGCCGTAGCGGTAATATCCACAGGCAGAAGTTCTTCGTTGGCATACTCGCGCAGTTTGTTGGCTTCCTGGCGCAGATCATCCAGCAACAACTGCTGTTCGACCTCAGAACGCAAGCCCGTCACGGCGCGACGCATAGCGCCGTACCACTTCCCCGCAGTGCGCGCGAGCTCGGGCATTTTCTCCGGCCCGACCACGAGCAGCGCAATAATCCCGAGTAGCGCGAGTTCGCCAAAGCTGAAGTCGAACATAAGCGATCAGCGATTGACGGTTTCGTGTTCTTTGCTGGGCTGGACATCGACGTCAATGGTATGGCCGATGGTTTCCTTCTTTTCTTCCTCTTCCTTGACGGCGGAGCGGAAGCCCTTGATGGCAGAACCCAGGTCCGAACCCACGTGGCGCAGTTTTGCGGTGCCAAACAGCGCGACCACTATTAACAAAATGATGACCAGATGCCAGATACTAAAAGCGCCCATGACTGCTCTCCTTCCCCCGCAGGGGTTTACGCGCTACAACTAACGTTTTGACCATAGGAAAATAAAGCGGTTGCGTCAAGCTTGCGGACGTCGTGCTGCCTTCTCTTCCAGGCCGGAAACGCCTTCACGTCGCGCCAGTTCCCCGAGGACATCACCAATATGCAATTCCTGTTCCTCCAAGGCCACCATCAGGTGAAAGAGGAGGTCTGCCGCCTCTGCAATAATCGGTTTTGGCTCATGATTCTTGCAAGCGACGACAAATTCGGTGGCTTCTTCGCCCACCTTTTTCAATACCCGGTCCTGGCCCCCATGGAGCAGTTGTGCCACGTAGGATTGGCCGGAATCGGCCGCCCGCCGACTGTGTAGTGTGGCTTGCAGGCTATCGAGGATGCTGCCGGGGGGCGGGGCCTGATGCTGCCAGCCCCGCTCGCCGGGTTGGCCGAGGAAGAAGCAACTTTGCTCCCCTGTGTGGCAGGCCGGGCCTTCCTGAATGACACGCAGGAGAACGGTGTCGCCATCGCAGTCGAGACGCAGATCCACCAGATGTTGAATATGGCCGGAGGTCTCGCCTTTACGCCAGAGCGCCTGTCGGGAGCGTGACCAGTACGTGCCCATGCCATCACGGAGCGTCGCCAGCAATGCGTCGGCATTCATCCATGCCAGCATCAGTACCTGGCCGCTGCGGGCATCCTGGGCGATGGCAGGCACCAGGCCGTCCACACTCCAGCGCACGGCGGCGAGTATGGCGGCGTGCTGCGCTTCCCGTTCACTCATGATGGTCAGAACCCCTCGTTGATGTCTTTCTGCTCGATAATACGCAGGTTGCGCCTGACAGATGCACTGCGCTTTAGCGGGTTTCGCGCACTGGAATCCTCGCGGCCGCCATCTGTGCCTTAACCTCGGAGATGCGAAACTGGCCGAAGTGGAAGACGCTGGCGGCTAACACTGCATCAGCATGCCCCTGCTGGATACCTTCGGCAAAGTGCTGGATTTCTCCGACACCACCCGAGGCAATCACCGGTACCGGTACGGCATCGCTGACGGCGCGGGTGAGGGCGAGATCAAAACCGATCCCCGTACCGTCCCGGTCCATGCTGGTGAGCAGGATTTCACCGGCACCATATTCGGCCATTTGCTGCGCCCAAGCCACCGCATCCAGGCCGGTACTGCGCCGACCGCCGTGAGTGAAGACTTCCCAGTGATCATCCACCCGCTTGGCGTCAATGGCGACGACAATGCAGGAGTTACCGAAACGCCGGGCGGCGGCGCGTACCAGTTCCGGTTCATTCACGGCGGCGCTATTGATGCTGACCTTGTCGGCACCGGCGAGGAGCAGGGTGCGGATATCGTCGACACAACGCACCCCACCGCCTACCGTCAAGGGAATGAAGACCTGGGCAGCCACGGCAGATACCACATCGGCAAGGGTGCCGCGTTCTTCATAACTGGCGGAGATGTCGAGAAAGGTGATTTCGTCGGCACCCTCATCGTTGTAGCGTTTGGCCACTTCCACCGGATCGCCGGCATCGCGCAGGGCAACGAACTGGACGCCCTTCACCACACGACCGTGGTCGATATCCAGGCAGGGTATGATGCGCTTAGCGAGCATCTGCTTAGGCCTCGGCCTGGGCGCGGGCCTGGCTAAAGTCCAGGGTTCCTTCATAAATGGCGCGGCCGGTAATGGCGCCGGTGACGCCGTCGCCCTCGTAGGCCTTGAGCGCCAGTACCTGCTCCAGATTGGCGATGCCGCCCGAGGCGATGACTGGTACTGGCACGGCCTGAGCCAGTGCGACTGTCGCGGGAATATTAGGGCCACTGAGCATGCCATCGCGGCTGATGTCGGTGTAGATGATGGCCTCAATGCCGTCGGCGGCGAAGTGCCGGGCGAGGTCAATAGGATCATGACGGGAAAGTTTGGACCAGCCTTCAGTGGCGACTTTACCGTCGCGGGCATCAATACCCACCATGATATGGCCGGGGAAGCTCACTGCGGCATCGGCGACGAAGCCGGGGGCTTTGACTGCCTGGGTGCCGATGATCACATAACGAACCCCGGCCTGGATGTAGGTTTCAATCTGCTCTTCACTGCGGATGCCACCGCCGACCTGGATTTCAAGGTCAGGGAAGCGTGCGCAAATGGCGGCAATGGCCTGTGCATTTACCGGCTCCCCCTGCACGGCACCGTCGAGATCGACGATGTGCAGACGTTTGGCACCTGCTTCCACCCAGCGTTGCGCCGTGGCGACAGGGTTATCCGAGAAGACCGTGTTGTCTTCCATCCGGCCCTGCCGTAAGCGCACACAGTTCCCGCCCTTGAGATCGATGGCCGGAATCAACAGCATGACAACTTCCTCCCCACAAAGTTATTCCAGAAAACAGATTCAAATCGCACAGTTGGCTCCGCAATCGCCGTCCCAGCCGAGAAAATTCCCGAGCAGGCGCAGGCCCGCTGTGCCGCTCTTTTCCGGGTGGCATTGCAGGGCGAACAGGTTATCCGCCGCCACCGCCGCACAGAAGGGAAAGGCGTAATCGCTGAAGGCCACGAGTATCTCGGGGGCGGAGGGTTCCACATAGAAGGAGTGGACGAAGTAAAAGTAGGCATTCTGGGGAACGCCAGCAAACAGCGGGTGTTCCACGAGTTGATGCAGCTCGTTCCAGCCCATGTGCGGAATTTTCAGGCGCCTGCCATCCGCGGCATGCAGGGCTTCTTCGGGAAAGGGGATGACCCGTCCCGGCAGCAAACCGAGCCCGGCGTGTTCGCCATGCTCCACACTGCTGTCCATGAGCATCTGCATCCCGAGGCAGATGCCGAGGAAGGGCCGGGTCTGCGCCGCAACGCGGACGAAGTCACTGAGCTCACGGGCTTCCAGCGCTGCCATACAGTCGCCGAAGGCGCCGACGCCGGGGAAGATGATGCGGTCCGTGGTGGCCAATTCGCTGGCCTGATCACTGACAATCGCCTTGCCGCCCAGATACTCCACGGCCTTGGCCACCGAGTAGAGGTTGCCCATGCCGTAGTCAACAATACCGACGCGGCTCGTGGCGGCGCTCATAGGGTCAGGGTGCCCTTGGTACTGGGCACGGTGCCCGCCATGCGCGGATCAGGAGCGACAGCCATGCGCAGGGCACGTCCACAGGCCTTGAAGAGGGTCTCGGCGATGTGGTGGGCATTGTTGCCACGCAAAGTGTCCAGGTGCAAGGTCACCTGTGCGTGGTTGACGAAGCCCTGAAAGAATTCATGGAAGAGATCCACATCAAAGCCGCCCACCTGAGCGCGGGGGAATTCGACCGCGAAGATCAGTCCGGGGCGGCCGGAAAGGTCCACCACCACCCGCGACAGCGCCTCGTCCAGAGGCACGTAGGCATGGCCATAGCGCTGGATGCCGGCCTTATCTCCCACGGCGCGGGCAAAGGCCTGACCGAGGGTGATGCCGATGTCTTCCACCGTGTGGTGAGCGTCGATATCCAGATCGCCCTGAGCCTGAATGTGCATGTCGAAAAGACCATGACGGACGATCTGGTGGATCATGTGGTCAAGAAAGGGTAACCCGGTGTGCAGGTCGGCCTGCCCGGAACCATCGAGATTCAGGGTGACACGGATCTGGGTTTCGAGGGTGTTTCTTTCGACTTCGGCTTGACGCGGATTCACAGTAAAGACTCCAGTACGGCCAGAAAGCGATCATTTTCGGCCGGTGTGCCGACGCTGACCCGTAGATAGTCGCTGAGACGGGGGTGGCCTGTAAAGGCTTTGATAAGCACCCCCCCTTCACGTAGTCCTGAGAACAGTGCCGCGGCCCGCCCGGGGGCGTGAAAGAGCAGGAAATTGGCGGCGCTGGGCCAGATCGAAAGACCGCAGGTGCTGATGGCCTTGAAGAGACGTTCCCTCTCGGCACGTAGGATTTCGGCCTGAGCGTCCAACACTTCGGTATGACGCAGGTAGAAGGACGCGCTGCGCTGGGTAAGCACATTAATGTTGTAAGGCAGGCGCAGCTTATCCAGTTCCTGAATCCACGCGGCTGGCCCCGCCAGCATCCCCAGCCGCAACCCCGCCAGGCCCTCCTTGGACAGGGTGCGGAGCAAGAGGAGGTTGGGGGTGCGTCCCAGGCGATCGGCAAAGGTCGCCTGACTGAAAGCGTGATAGGCCTCGTCCACTACCACCAGGCCCGGCGCTGCAGCGACAATCGCTTCCAGATCGGTCTCGGGAAAGAGGCTGCCACTGGGATTGTTGGGCCAGTCGAGGAAAATGATGGCAGGTTGTTGCGCAGTGATGGCGGTCAGCATGGCCGGGAGGTCCAAACGGAAGTCCGCGTTCAGGGGAATGCCCACAAAAGACAGGCCGAGCTGTTGTGCCAGCAGGCGGTACATGACGAAACTGGGATCCACAGCCATGATGGGGCGCTGGCTACCTGCTACGGCGGTCACCAGAATCTGGATCAGTTCGTCGGAGCCGTTGCCGAGCATGAGCTCCACGCCATTGGGCAGACCGATATGCGCCTTGAGGGCGTCTATGAGGGTGTTGGGGTGCGCGTCGGGGTAGCGATTGAGGGGCGCATCGGCCAAGCTCTCCAGCCATTGCTCACGCAAGGCCGCAGGTAAGCCATAGGGGTTCTCCATGGCGTCAAGCTTGATGAGCCCCTCACCGGCTGCCACCGCATAGGCCTTGCTGGCCAGCAATTCCGGGCGGAGCAGGCTCTGCATCAGGGTTATCGTAGCGCTGTCGCTCATGACCCGGCTTTGGGGATACGGCAGGCTGCTGAACGGGCATGGGCGGTCAGACCTTCGCCCAAGGCGAGACGCTCGGCGATCCGCCCCAGTTGCGCGGCACCGGCGGGGCTGCAGTGAATGAGACTGCTCCGCTTGACGAAATCATAGACGCCGAGGGGCGAGGAGAAGCGTGCGCTGCCGCCCGTGGGCAGCACATGGTTGGGGCCGGCCACATAGTCGCCGAGGGCCTCGCAACTGTGGATACCCATGAAGATGGCCCCGGCATTGTGGATGTCCGCCAGCCAGTCTTCAGGATTCTGCACGGCGAGCTCCAGATGTTCCGGCGCAATGCTGTCGGCAATGGCGCAGGCCTCGGCACGGTCGCGCACACGAATCACCGCACCCCGGTCTGCCCAGCTCTTGCGGGCGATGGGCGCGCGATCAAGTACGTTCAGCGCCGCATCAACGGCGGCGACCACCGACTCGATGTGGGCGTCGTCCCAACTGATGAAAATGCTCTGGGCAATCTCATCATGTTCCGCCTGTGAGAGCAGATCCCAGGCCAACCATTCTGCCGGTGCCGAGCCATCGCTGATCACGAGGATTTCGCTGGGTCCAGCAATCATATCGATGCCGACCCGGCCGAAGACCATGCGCTTGGCGGTGGCCACATAGATATTGCCGGGGCCGACAATCTTGTCTACTGCCGGGACGCTTTCTGTGCCGTAGGCGAGCGCCGCTACCGCCTGTGCGCCGCCGATACAGAACACCCGGTCCACGCCGGCAATAGCTGCTGCTGCCAGCACCCAAGGGTTCACCTGCCCCTGCGGGGTGGGTACAGTCATGATGATTTCCTTCACGCCGGCTACGTGCGCGGGAATGGCATTCATCAGCACGGAGCTGGGATAAGCCGCCTTGCCGCCGGGCACATAAATCCCCACCCGGGACAGGGGCAGGATGCGCTGGCCCAGCACCGTGCCGTCGGCCTCGGTAAAGGTCCAGCTTTCACCGCGCTGGTGCTCGTGGTAACTGCGGATACGTTGCGCCGCCTCTTCCAGGGCAGCCCGCTGGGTGGGCTCCAGACTGATGAGCGCTGCATCCCAGGCGCTGCGGGGGATTTCCAAATCAGCGGCGGAAGCCGTCGTCACCCCATCAAAGCGCTCAGTGTACTCGCGTAGCGCCGCATCGCCCCGATCGCGGACCGCAGCAACAATCTCCCGCACCCGCACTTCAATCTGCGGATCCAGATTGGCATCCCAGTCATGCAGTGCGTGAAACTGGCGGGTAAAATCGGGGTCGCTGGTATCCAGACGGTTCATGACGTGACTTGCGCCTCTAGTTGGTTAATGAGGGTTTCGATGGCGCGGCGCTTGAGTTTCATGGCCGCGCGGTTGACCACCAGACGGCTGGAAATGGGCATGATTTCTTCCACTTCCACCAGCCCGTTTTCCTTGAGCGTACGGCCGCTGGACACCAGGTCCACAATACGATCCGCCAATCCGACCAGAGGCGCCAGTTCCATGCTGCCGTAAAGCTTGATGATTTCCGTCTGTACGCCGCGCGCATGGAAATAGTTGCGGGTGATGTGCGGATATTTGGTCGCAATGCGCACCCGTTCCCAGCTTTGCGGTGCGTCATTGGCTGCCAGCGCGGCAGGTTCGGCCACCGCCATGTGGCAGATGCCGATACGCAGATCCAGGGGCTCATAAAGGTCCAGGCCCTCCTGCTCCAACAGCACATCTTTACCGGCAATGCCCAGGTCGGCAGCGCCCCAGGTCACGTAGGTGGGCACATCGCTGGCGCGGATCACCAGAAAGCGCACCGCGGGGTCGGTACTGGGGATGATCAGCTTGCGGGATTCTTCCGGGTCCTCCGCCAGGTGGATGCCGGCGCCCGCAAAGAGGGGAATGGCTTCTTGCAGAATCCGTCCCTTGGACAGTGCGATGGTAATGCCTGCGCTCATGTGACGCTCCTGCTGTTACTGATCCGGCGGATATCTGCGCCTAAGGCGCTGAGTTTCTCTTCAATGACCTCATAGCCGCGATCCAGATGATAGATGCGGTCGATGAGGGTTTCGCCCTCCGCCACCAGTCCGGCAAGGACTAGCGAAGCCGACGCCCGCAGATCGGTTGCCATCACCGGCGCGCCGCGCAGGCGGGGTATTCCGCGCACTACCGCGGTCTTCCCATCGGCATTGATGTCGGCACCCAGTCTTTGCAATTCAGAGACGTGCATAAAGCGATTTTCGAAGATGGTTTCGGTGACGACGCTGCTCCCCACGGCGATGCAGTTCATCGCCATGAATTGCGCCTGCATGTCCGTGGGGAAGGCCGGATAGGGCGCCGTGCGTACATCCACCGCTTGCGGCCGTCGTGTCATGCGGACGCGGATCGTGTCCGCCTCGGCGGACACTTCGGCCCCCGCTTCCCGTAGTTTGAGGATGACGCTCTCCAGCAGACCCGCATCGGTGCGTTTCAGGCAAATATCGCCGCCGGCCATAGCCGCGGCCACCAGATAGGTCCCCGTCTCGATGCGGTCAGGCACAACGCTGTGCTCGGCACCATGCAGTTCAGCTACACCCTCAATCTCGATGACAGAGGTCCCCGCTCCGGAGATGCGCGCACCCATGGCCGACAGACAACGGGCGAGGTCGACAATTTCCGGCTCGCGGGCGGCATTTTCGAGAATGGTGCGTCCTTCGGCGAGGGTGGCTGCCATGAGCAGGTTTTCCGTACCGGTGACGGAGACCATCTCCATAACGATGCGGGTGCCGCGCAGACGAGATGCCTGTGCTTTAACGAAACCGTCCTCTACAGTGATTTCGGCACCCAAAGCCTGCAGACCGCTGAGATGGACGCTCACCGGACGACTGCCGATGGCGCAGCCACCAGGCAGGCTCACTTCTGCCGAGCCGTGTCGGGCCAGCAGTGGCCCAAGTACCAGTATCGAGGCACGCATGGTCTTCACCAGCTCATAAGGGGCGACGACCGAGTGTACCGGGCGCGGATCGACTTCGATCCCGAGCTGGCCGTCTACCAGCACCCTTGCGCCGAGTGTGCTCAACAACTCCAGGGTCGTGGTAATGTCACGCAGATGCGGAATATTGCGCAGTCGCACCGGCTCGCGCGCCAGCAGGGTGGCGGCGAGACAAGGTAAGGCCGCGTTTTTGGCCCCGGAAATCCGCAGCTCACCACGCAGGGGGCCATTACCACGCAGCAGCAGTTTATCCATGGACTCGAATCAGCTCGCGCTGGCCGCTTGGGCGCTGTCGACCAGTTTCTGCAATTCGCCCTGCTGATAGAGATCGGACATGATGTCTGACCCGCCGACAAACTCACCCTGAATATAAAGTTGGGGAATAGTCGGCCAGTTGGAATACTGCTTGATGCCGTCGCGAATCTGCGGGTCGGCCAGCACGTCCACCGTAAAGAGCTCCTTGACGCCTGACTGCTGCAACAGTTGCACGGCACGGGCCGAGAAACCGCATTGCGGCGCCCGCGGGTTGCCCTTCATATAAAGCACGACCGGGTGTTTCTGGACCTGTTCCTGAATAAGTTCCTGAATCGTTGCCATGGTTATCCTCGTTACATTGGGGGTGAGTGCGGCTAATGCGCCGCCGGGTGACGGAGCTGTTGCGCCTGCTCGGGAGTCAGGGTGCGCAGCGAGAGGGCGTGAATTTCCTCGCGCATACGCTCGCCCAGCGCATCATAAATCATTTGATGCTGCTTGATGAGGGAAAGCCCAACAAAGGCCGGGGAAACGACCAGCGCCTCGAAATGGGCGCCATCGTCTCCCAGAACCTCGATGAGGGCGTCGGGAAGCTGTTGCTTAATGAGTGATTTGATCGTGTTGGCGTTCATGGAGTGTAGTGTAACGTAAAAAAGCCGCTGTGTGATGTCGCTTTTTATACTGAGCTGCGCCCGGCTGTGCAAGGTGTGACGTTGAGCGCCTTATTGGCGCAGCTTGTAACCACGATCCAGCAGGCGCCAGGCAAAGAGACCGGTCCCGCCCGCGAAGGCGATGCTGACCCCTAGAGAAACCCATACGCTGGCATCAGAATCTGCAAAAAAACCATAACGAAACCCGTCGATGATGTAGAAGAACGGGTTGAACAGCGAGAGTTGTCGCCAAACACCGGGCAGGGACCGCACCGAGTAAAATACTCCGGCGAGAAAGGTCAGCGGCATAATGACAAAATTCTGAAAACCGGCAATCTGGTCGAATTTCTCCGCCCAGAGTCCGGCAATTAAGCCTAACGAACCCATGCCACTGGCGCCCAGAATGGTAAATACGATGATCCACAAGGGATGCAGTAGAGGTATGTGCAGATAAAGCAGCGCTAGTGCGAGTATGGCAATCCCCACTAGTGCCCCGCGCAGTACCGACGCGGCAACCATGGCGACGAAAATCTCGGTGGGGCCGAGCGGGCTGAGTAGCAGAAAGACGATGTTGCCCGTCACCTTGGCCTGGATCAGGCTGGAAGAGCTGTTGGCAAAGGCATTTTGCAGAACCGACATCATCATCAGACCGGGAACGATGAACGCCGTATAGCTGACTCCCGGATAGACCGATATATGTCCGCCCAATGCGTGCCCAAAAACCACCAGATAGAGGATGGTGGTGATCAGCGGGGCGGCAATGGTTTGTAGCCAGACCTTGCCGAAGCGCAAGGTTTCTTTGTAAAACAGCGTCCAGACCGGTGCGAAGCGGGCGCGTGCAAGGCCCGGGCTGGGACCGGTCACGGCCTGCTGTAACCCTCCGAAAGGCTCAGGCATCGCTGCTGCGCAGGCCGGGCTCGAGGATCTCGACGTAGGCGCCGTCGCGGATGCGACGTTGCCATTCGTCCATGCGCTCGTGGACGATACGGTTGTAGAGCTGCATGCGCGCTGCGGCCATAATCTGTTTCTCTTCAACCGGCTGCTGGCGCTGAGCCTGGGAGTGCAGAATGTAAATCGCATCCCCTTCGCGGATGGGACTACTCACCCCACCAGGTTGCAAAGTGACCAGTGTGCGTTCCAGGCTGTCCGGCAATTGTCCGGGGGCGACCCAGCCCATTTCTCCACCGCCGGCAGCGGTGCTAGTGTCCTGGCTATAATTACGCGCCAACTCAGAGAAGCGGGTGCCGCTTTGCAGCGCTTGCTGGATATCCTGAGCGCGTGCCTCAGCCTCCTGCAACTGCAGACTGTTGCCGGCACGCAGGACGATCATGGCCGTTTTGACCTCGGTGACCGTCGGCTGTTCATGTTTGACATCGAGCAATTTGAAAATATGAAACCCGGTGGGTCCAGGGATGACGGGGCTGATTTCGCCCGCCTTCAATTGGAGGAGGGTTTGGGTCACTGAGGGTGGGAGTTCACCCGCCTTGACCCAACCGATGCGTCCGCCCTGCAAGGCATCGTGGCCGCTGCTGACCTGGGCGGCAAGGCGCGTAAAACTCTCACCGGCCACCACGCGATCACGCGCCTGCCCGGCTTCACGCCGGGCCGCGCTGACGGCGTCTGGTGTCGGGTTGTCAGGCAGCGGGATGAATATCTGCTGTAGGTCGAAACTCACGCCGCCCATTTCTTTGAGCTGTTGCGCGAAGGTTTTCACCTCGTCGGGGCCAATATGGACCCGGCTCTCCACTTCCTGCTGCATGAGGCGATCCACAAGAATGCGATCCTTGAGGTCGTTGGTAAATTGCTCCCATGACTGCCCTTGATTGGTCAGCGCCTGGCGTAACTGGTCAGGGGTGAGGTGGTTGGCTTGAGCGAGGTTGCTGATGGCCTGGTCCAGCGTGCCTTTGTCAACCTTGATTCCGGCGCGGTGCGCGATTTGCAGCTCGATATCCTGCAGGATCATCTGCTGCAGCACCTGGCGGTGCAGGATGTCTTCGGGGGGCATGGCGTTGGGGTCTTGCGTCTGCAGACGGGCACGCACGGCGCTAACCCGTTGCTCGAGCTGCATGGAGGTGATGATATTGTCGTTCACCACAGCAATGACCTTGTCGAGATTCTGGGTGTTTTCGGGTAGCGGCGCCGCTATCGGTGCTTCGGCAGAGTTTTCCGAATAAGTGTGCGTTGTCGTAGCGGGTGCCATCACCGGTGCGGCCGGCAGCAGGGTGTCACGGTTGAGAAAGGGCGTACTCGCCCAGGCCAAAACCGGAGCTGTCCCCAGAACGATGCTCAGGGCGAATAAGATAGGACGGCATTTGGACGACATCAGAACTCCATGCTGGCGCCCGGCACATACTGGCTGAGCAAACCGTTTGAGGCATTGCCGAGGCTGGTCAGGCCACGCAATACGATCTCCAGATAAACAACGTTATTGGACTGCCCGCCGAGAAGGATCTGATGATAAACCATCATACGGGTAGCCCAGCAGCCGCCATCATAGCCCATCCCTACGAGCTCCTCCAGCGGCTTGTGATCGGTGACATCATACTGATAGCTGCCGAGTACCTGCCAGCGCTTGTAGATCGGCCAGGCACCGGAAATGCCGGTTTGCCTCACGAAGCCACGGGTAAAACGATAGTCAAGGTTAATGACGCGCTGCGGACCGGGCAGCCACTGGGCGCGCAGGTTGAGCCGCTCCAGCTTGCGCTGCTGGGCATTGACCTGTGAACTGGCGAGGAGGTTGATGTCCGGAAGGGGCGCGTATTGTCCCTCAAAAAAATAGTTGGACTGCTGGTTCTGAGGGACGATATCGCCGGCGAGGTTGATCTGGCGCTGGTTGAAGTAGCGGATCTGGCCGACAGCCGCCTGCCAGAGCTGGCGGCCACCGGGTGTGAGCCAGGTGCCACGCAGCCCTATTGCCACCTGATTGGCAGCGTTGATGCGATCGTTGCCGGTATAGAGGCTGTTATCCTCAAAAATCATCGGGAAGTTCTGATAGGGCTGACTGGCATCGAAGATGGGGATGCTGCTTTGGGCCTGCAGGGGAATATACGTGTATTTGAACAAGGGTTGCAGCAGGGCCGTGCTGCCGTCGCTGCCGTAACGGACGAAATTGAGGCCGCCTTTGAGGCTGAGCGCCGGTAAGGTGCGATTGACGGCGCGCGCGTAGGGGGCATTACGCTGAATCTGATAGTGACTATAGTAGAGCCGGGCCTGCGGTTCCAAGAAGCCCCAGCCGTGGCTGAAGCGCCAGCCAATGGTGGGGGTGAGGTCGAGGCGCTGACCGACGGGTCCTGCAGAAGCGGAGAAGTAGTTAAAGCTGCTGTGCCAGTCGAAATAGCCGGTGCGTCCCACCCGCCAGTAGCCATCGGCAAACAGATACGGGAGCTGGGAGTAGGGCGCTGCGCCGCCAGGCGCGAGTTCCTGGTAGCCCTGCAGGGTGGCGCCCGCGCTAATATGCGTGTTGTTGTAGTAGAGTCCTCCGGAAGAGGCGATGTAGGGTGTGTTGCCAATGCCGCCCACGAAACTGCTGCCGAAACCGGCTGTGCCGCCAAAATCCGAAAGGAAGTTTTTGTAGCTGACCTGATTGTAATCGACGTTGAAGTTGAATCCGTCGCCCAGATTCTGGTTATGCTGCCAGGAAATGGCCCAGATATTTTTGTGGGTCAATTGATCAGAGGGGAGCAGGTCCAGATAGAGTTTGCCGCTATAATTGGGCTCCAGATAGCGGAACTCGTTCTGCAACATCACCCCGCGTCTGGCGAAATAGTTGACGGTGAGGGTGTCGTCCATATTACGGGCGATATCGAAATAGTAGGGGATGCCGAGGTAAAAGCCGTTGATGGTAGAGCTGCCCACACTAGGGGCAAGAAACCCGGAGTGTCGCTTCAGCGGAAAACTGAGGTAGGGCGTCCAGAATACGGGCAGCCCAAGGACGTCGATTGTAGTGTTGGTGGTAGAGACGTAGTTGTCATTCTGGTTGAGGTCGATGCGGCTGCTCCAGAGTTGCCAGGCCGGTTTTTCGCCATCACAGGTGGTATAGCACGCTTCGTTGAGCTGGTAATGCCCCTTGCTCAGTTCCCTGCCGCTTTCGGCGTGGCCATGACCTTGCTGTGCTTCGAGCAGATAGCGGGGATGGACTATGACCCCCTCGTTGGCATGTAAATGGATGGTGGCCTTGGGGGCGGCGGTCACGATGCCGGGACTGACCATGCGCACATGGCCGTCGGCGATGATCTCGTCACGGGCCTGGTCGTAGTGCACGGTATCAGCATAGACCCGACGATCACCATAGAGTACTTCGACATTGCCGGTGGCCGTCCAGTGGCCGCTGCCAAGGCCGTGAACTTGATCCGCATAGAGCGTGACCGGGCTCTCTGCGGCCGCGGCGATGGCCATCCCGGGTGCAAGCAGTGCGCTCAGCAGAGCCAGGCGAAGGCTGGAACGCGAGGCACGGCGACTTCTTTCCGGGCGGATTGGCCGGGGTCGGGATTTTCCGATGCTGTGCAGAGGACTTTTCATGGAGGCCTAAAATCGCACAGAATGCTTTCATGTCGCAATCTTTCCTTGCATCGAATTTTTCCACTGTGGCGGCGAGGGATTCTCTGTCACCCGCCGCCGCAGACTGGCTCGCGCAGCAGGGCGTGGCGGTGGCGCGGGCGTGCCCCATTCCCGGAGATGCCAGCGGGCGGCGCTATTGGCGTTTGCCGCAGGGCCTGATCTTCATGGATGCCCCGCACCCCGAAGATATCCTGCCCTTTTTGCGGATACAGCACCGTTTTGCCCGCGCCGCCTTGCCGGTACCCAAGGTACTGGCCGCGCAAATGGATCCCGGCTTTGTGTTGCTGGAGGACTTAGGGGAAACGGATCTCAAGGGCGTACTGGATGCCGGTGCGGATATTAATCTGTGGATGCAGCGGGCGATGACCTTGATCCTCAATCTGCAGCAGACCGGGCAGAGACAGACGGCATTGCCTCCCCTGCCATTTTTCTCCCCGACTCGCCTGGGGGACGAGTTGGCCCTGTTTACGGACTGGTACCTGAGCAGGCATCTTGATTTAATCCTGAGTCCTCCGCAGAGGAATTCCCTGCAAACACTTTTTGCCGTGTTACTGGACAATGCCGCAGCGCAGCCGCAGGTCTGGGTCCACCGGGATTTTCACGCACGCAATCTTATTATTCAGCGGGACACCGGGCTATTGGCCATGATTGACTTTCAGGATGCGGTGCGCGGGCCTTGGACCTATGACCTGGCTTCTCTGCTCTGGGATCGTTATTGGGATTGGGGACGGATGCAAAGGGACGCGTGGGCTTTGAATTTTTTGACGGCGGCGCATCAGCATGGTGCCGCCTTGCCGTCGTCCGCGGGCTTTCTGCTGAATGTCGGGCGTATGGCTCTCCAGCGTAACCTGAAGATTCTCGGCATTTTCTGCCGTCTGGCTTACCGGGACGGAAAATCGAGTTATCTCGATTTCCTGCCGCAATTCTGGGCCTATGTCGTGGATGCCCTGGACGCTGATCCGCAGTTGCAGTCTTATCTGGAGCTTTTTGCCCCATGGCAACCCCCGTTACCCGTGCGATGATCCTGGCTGCGGGTCGGGGCGAGCGGCTCAGGCCGCTTACCGATCATGTCCCGAAGCCCTTGCTGGAGGTTGCCGGCAAACCTCTTATCGTGCGCCACCTGGAGTCGCTGGCTGCGGCGGGCATTCGCGATGTGGTCATCAATGTCGGGCACCTGGGTGATGCGATCATGCAGTCTTTGGGTCAAAATTGGCGGGGATTGAGGATCACTTACAGCGATGAGCGCGAGGGCCGCCTGGAGACCGGCGGCGCTCTTGTTCGCGCCCTGCCCTTATTGGGGAACAGCCCTTTTTTGCTGGTGAATGGCGATATTTGCACGGACTTTCCCTGGGCGCAGCTTTGCCAGCCTTCCCTTGCGCGCGTGCATCTGGTGCTGGTGCCTAACCCGATGCAGCACCCGCAGGGAGATTTCGCATTGTCTGCCGGCATGGTGGCTTTGGCGGGCGAAGAACGTCATACTTATGCAGGCATCGCGCGTCTTGACCCGGAGTTGTTGCGGGGCTTTCCCGAGCAGTCGGCTCCTCTGGCCCCTTGGCTGCGGCAATGGATTGCAGCAGGTGTGGTGGAGGGGACCTTGTATCAAGGAAAATGGACGGATGTAGGCACACCAGAGCGGCTGCGGGCGGCTCAACGTGATTGTGCGGAGGCCGCGCATGGACTTTGATCCGGCTGCGATGACGGCGGCGGTTAGTGTGGATGCCCACTTGCGCGACCGCTGGCGCCGGGAGTGGGGCTTGCTCATGGACCTGGCGGTCTGGGGAGATCTGCGCAGCAGCCAGATCGGCTTATCGGGCAAGCTGCACAAACGAGTGCTGGAATTCGGGGAACGCCTGCGCTCCTATGGAAGTGACCGGAGTTGGATTCCGCACCCCCGGGAACAAATCAAGAATGCCCTGAGCACCAGTCTGCAGACCCGTGAATCGCTGGAAAAGGTCAGCGAAATTATAGACCAGTTTAGCGACGGGGCAGACCTTGCCGCCTTACGGGCGGTGTGGGAGGCGGTAAGTGCTGCGTTGATGGCGGACATCGTCATGCGTGAAGAGCGATTGGTGCAGTTGTTGAACCAGCAGTATCAGGAAGAAGTGTGATCCAACCCTATTCAGGTTAACCGGCATATTTATGAAGATTGTGTACGCCTTGGTTGTTATCGGTGCTCTTGCGCTCTTTGCCTTGCTCTTATGGTGGGCACGCGGGCAGGTAGGCGATGCTGCAGCCCCCCTTGACAGTACGGGTTGGTACGCCCGGCATCCTGACGCGCTGGCTGCCGAAAATCTGAAATGCTGGAAATTACTGCAGAACGCTTCATTTGCGGATGTGGACAAGATCATGACCGCGTACCCCCACTGTCGTGCGGTCTATGAAGCCATCCAGAGGCAGACTCCCGCCCATGCGAATTGACGGCTGCCGGTGACTGCATTGACCGTAACGCCAGAAAGTCTGCTGGCCACCGGCCGGGATGTGTTGCGCCTGGAGGCGGCGGCGGTGGCGGCACTGGAAGCACGTCTTGACGCGGATTTTGTGGGAGCTTGCCAGCTCCTGCTGAACTGCCCCGGGCGTATCGTCGTCAGTGGCATGGGTAAGTCCGGGATTATCGCCAAAAAAATCGCAGCGACTTTGGCCAGTACTGGCAGCCCCGCCCTTTTTCTGCATCCCGCCGAAGGCAGCCACGGCGATCTGGGTATGCTCACCCGTCAGGATTGCCTGCTCGCGCTCTCCAACTCCGGGGAAACCGCCGAACTTCTGGCTATTTTGCCGGTGGTCAAGCGCCTCGCGGTGCCCTTGATCGCCATGACCGGTAACCCGCAGTCCACCCTGGCGCGCAGTGCCGCCGTACATCTCAATTGCAGTGTGGCGCGAGAGGCCTGCCCTCTCAACCTTGCGCCTACGGCGTCGACGACAGCAACCTTGGCCATGGGTGATGCCCTGGCCATGGCGCTTTTACAGGCGCGCGGTTTTTCGGCAAATGATTTCGCCCTGTCTCATCCCGGTGGCAGCCTCGGCAAACGCCTGCTGCTGCGGGTGCAGGATGTGATGCACCGAGGCGCCAGTCTGCCCAAGGTACAGGAGGATACGCCGTTATGCGAAGCAGTCTTGGAAATGAGCAGCAAGGGGCTGGGAATGACGGCAGTGGTGGATGCAGAGGACCGGGTGCTGGGGATTTTTACCGACGGTGATTTACGCCGTGCCTTCGCGCGGCGCCAGGATATCTGGGAACAGCCCATGGCTGAACTGGCTCATGCCAAACCGGCCACTATTACTGCCGAAGCCCTTGCTGCTGAAGCTCTTGCCCTGATGGAAAATAATCGCATCGGCGCGCTTCTGGTCACCGATGGCGAGGCGCGGCTGATTGGCGCGTTGAATATGCACGATTTGCTGCGCGCAGGCATCGTATGAATGAATTGATGTCACCTGACACAGATTTGTTGACGCGCGCTGCCGGGGTCCGCCTGCTGATTCTGGACGTGGACGGCGTGTTGACCGATGGCCGCTTGTTTTTTGACGATGATGGCAAGGAGAGTAAAGCCTTTCATGTGCGGGACGGTTACGGCATCAAGCTTGTGCAGGAACGGGCTATAGAGGTTGCCATCATTACCGCGCGCTATTCCCCGGCAGTCGCCCATCGCGCCCACGATCTGGGCGTCAAGCGGATTCATCAGGGCTGTTTGGACAAGAATCTGGCCTACACGGAGCTCAAAATCGCCCTCGGCCTGGATGACGCCGAGGTGGCTTATATGGGAGATGATCTTATCGATCTGCCCATTCTTACCCGCGTTGGTCTGGCGACTGCTCCGGCTGATGCGCACCCGGAGGTCGGTTGTCGAGTACACTGGCAGAGCGTGCAACGGGGCGGTCGTGGTGCGGTGCGGGAGCTCTGCGAGCTGATTCTGCAGGCACAGGGGTACTGGCCAGCAGTCATCGCCAAGGCTGTTGGAGCGCTGTCTTGATCACCAATCAATCCGAGAGCGGGCCATGTCGCGTAAGCTGATACCGGGTTTCCGCGCCCCTGGCTTGGGTCTGTCTCTGCTGCTGCTGGTCCTCGCGGCGCTGGTGTGGTGGTCCTGGCCGCAGCATCCCCTGCCCCTGCCGCCCATTGACTGGCATGGTCAAATCCATAAGGGGGATCAGGCGGCCGAAGATGTGGTCATGCGCCAGTACACGGCAACCGGGAAACTGGATTTGCTCGCCACCGCCCAGACAGCCTATCACGAGCCGGGCGTCGATCAGACCATACTTAGGCAGGTTACCGTTGAGCGGTTCAAGCCGGGACAGCAGACGCATCTGCGTGCCAATCAGGGCATAGAAGATGGCCACAGCCACATGATTACCTTATGGGGGAACGTTATTGGCACCTTGCAACCGGACACCCGCCTGCTCACCGAAAAGGTGCACTATGATGCGCAAACGGGCATTATTACGTCCAGAGAGCCGGTACGGCTGGAACGGGGCCAAGACTGGATGACCGGGGTAGGTCTTTGGGCTTCGGTAAAAACCCAAGAGGTGAATATTTTGCATGATGTGCGTGGCATGTATGTCCCATAAGCGATTTTCTTTCCGGCGATTCTGGCCCTCCTTGCTTATGGTTGTTTCTGCCACCGCCTCGGCCGCACCGGTTGCGGAGCAGGGGCTGGGCAAAGGCCCTATTCAGATTAGTGCCGACGCGCTGCATGGTGAGAACAAACCGCAGCAGCAGGCCGTCTATACCGGGAACGTGGTTATGACCCAAGGCGACGTGGTTGTACATGCCGATAAACTCACTGTCGTAGCGGTCGGTGGCAAGGTGCAGCAGGCCACGGCGGTGGGAAACCCGGTTACCTTCACCATGCCCAGTGCCCAGCGCCACGGCTATGGTAACACCCTGGTCTATAAACCGGGCAGCGGCGAAATAGTGCTCATCGGCAATGCCCATCTCTGGCAGAAAAAAAACGAGATCAATGGTCAGCAGGTCACTTATTTCCTGCAGACTCAGAAAACCTCCGTCACTGCGGCCCCCGGTCAGCGGGTACAGTCGATCTTCTATCCCGCAGCGGCGGATCACGCCACCAGCGGTGGGAGGCCATGAGCGGCCTGTTGCAGGCGCAATCCCTGTTCAAGTCGTACCGGCGGCGGGCTGTGGTGCGCGACGTTTCGGTGCAGGTGGCCGCAGGCGAGGTGGTGGGACTGCTCGGTCCTAATGGAGCGGGGAAAACCACAACCTTTTACATGATGGTCGGATTGGTGCGTCCCGATCGCGGTCATATTTTTCTGCAACAGCGCGATATCACCGCGCTGCCTATGCACGAACGTGCCCGCATGGGGCTGGGGTATCTCCCCCAGGAGCCCTCCGTTTTTCGCCAGATGAGTGCTGCTGACAATGTCCTCGCCGTGTTGGAAACTTTGCCGTTGAGCAAGGTCGAGCGGCAAGAACGCCTGGAACAATTGCTCAGTGATCTCCATCTCCACCCGTTGCGTGACACCAAAGGGCATAGTCTTTCCGGTGGTGAGCGGCGGCGGGTGGAAATTGCGCGGGCGCTGGCCATGGGCCCGCGTTTTATTTTGCTGGATGAACCCTTCGCTGGTATCGATCCCATTTCTGTGCTGGAAATTCAACGGCTCATCCAGGATTTGCGTGGGCGTGGCATCGGTATTCTGATTACCGACCATAATGTGCGCGAGACATTAGGCATTTGCGAACGCGCCTATATACTGCATGATGGCAAGGTCTTGACGGCAGGTAGTCCACAGGAAATTGTTGATGATCCCATGGTGCGGCAGGTTTACCTGGGAGACCAGTTTCAAATCTGATTTTTGGAAATTATGAAACAAGGCTTAGAACTCAAGCTCGGCCAGCATCTGGCCATGACCCCGCAACTGCAACAGGCGATTCGTCTGCTGCAGTTGTCTACGCTTGATTTGCAGCAGGAAGTTCAAAGCATGCTGGAGAGCAATCCTCTACTCGATGAGGAGGTCGGGGATGAAGGCAGTGGCGGACCAGTCCCGGAGACGCTTGAGCATCCTTCCGAAGACCGTCAACTGGATCTGGCGGCTGAGGATACGCTGCCTGATGAATTGCCTGTAGACAGTCAGTGGGATGATGTCTTTGATCTAGGTACGTCAGGCTCTGGCAGTGGTTCTGACGAAGATATGCCAGATTTTGAATTGCGTAACAGCCACAGCCAAAGCCTGCAGGACTATCTTCGTTGGCAGGCCGATATGACGCACTTTAGTGCTGACGAGCGCAACATGGCGGAGTTAATCATCGACGCCATTGATGAGCGCGGTTACCTGGCGGAAAGCCTGGAAGAACTCGCAGTCAATATGAATGTGCAAGAAGATGCGTTGTTGGCCGTGTTGCTGCGCGTGCAAGACTTCGACCCACCGGGCGTCGGTGCACGTAATCTCAGTGAGTGCCTCTTGCTACAGCTAAAACAGATGGTCGAAGGGGATGCGCCCATATTGCTGGCCCAACGGATTGTGAAGGATCACCTGCAGGCCCTGGCACGTCACGATTACCCGCGTCTGTGTGCGACTCTGGGGGTGGATGAGGAGGCATTGCGTACGGCAATGGCGCTGATTTCCGCTCTGAATCCCAAGCCGGGTGAAGATGTGGGTGCAGAGAGCACCGAGTATGTGATCCCCGATGTGATTGTGCGCTGGACGGGTAAGCGCCTGCGCGTAGATCTGAATCCCGAGGCAATGCCTAAATTACGTATCAACCGTCGTTATGCCGGCATGGCGGGTGGGAAAGATGCGGCGCATAAATATATTCAGGATCAGCTCAACGAGGCGCGCTGGTTTATCAAGAGCCTGCAGAGCCGCCAGGACACCATATTGAAGGTGGCGCGGGCCATCGTCGAACGGCAAAAGGATTTTTTTGCCAACGGGCCTGAATCTATGCGGCCCATGGTCCTGCGTCATATCGCCGAGGCAGTAGAAATGCATGAGTCTACGGTATCGCGGGTCACTAATCAGAAATACATGATTACACCCCGCGGTCTCTATGAGTTTAAATACTTCTTCTCCAGTCATGTGGGTACCGACAGCGGCGGTTCCGCGTCGGCCACGGCGATTCGCGCGCTACTCATCAAGATGACGCAGGCCGAAAGCGCACGTCATCCCCTGAGCGATGCGGAAATTGCCAAGGTGCTGGCCGATCAGGGTATTCAGATTGCGCGGCGGACGGTGGCCAAGTACCGCGAGGCGGCCAATATTCCTGCTGCGAGTCAGCGTCGTCGTTTGTGAGGCGGATGCCGCCGCCAGGGTTTTTTGCCGGCGCCGTTGGCGCTACACTGAGGGCGGACCCCGCGGCGGGACAGGATTCATAACGATCACATCACTTGGGTAGGAGAGCGCTATGCAAATTACTATTACCGGGCAGCACCTGGATTTGACGGATGCCATTAAAAACTATGTCGATGAAAAGATTGGACGCCTCGGTCGTTACTTCGACCACGTCATTAACGCTCAGGTGGTGCTGAGGCACCTCCCCCACGAAAAGCTGACTAACGTCGTAGATATTACGGTCAATGCCCCAGGGCACGTCTTCCATGCCGAGGTACATGATGCCGATATGTACGCGGCCATAGATCTGGTGGCCGACAAACTGGAGGCGCAGGTGCACAGCTACAAGGAAAAGTTGCAGGATCGCCGTAATGATCATCCCGCTGGTTTGGCAGCCATTGCTGAAGTCGACTGAATAGCCATGATGACCCCGCCTCTTTCCCCGACAAACATTCGTATGGATCCGCCCGTGGCCGATGCTGGTGATGTGCTGCAGGCATTGGCAGAAATCCTGGCAGGGTCTACCGGCCTGTCTGCTGAAGGGATTGCGGCGGCCTTGCAAAGCCGTGAGGCGCAGGGGTCCACGGGCATCGGGCATGGGGTGGCTTTGCCCCATGCGCGGTTGGAGGGTGTGAGTCAGGTAGCTGTTGCTGCGCTGCGCACGGCGCAGGGTATTCCGTTTGCGGCGCCAGACGGGTTGGACGTGCGTATATTTCTGGCGGTAGTGGTGCCCAAAGCGGCTGCGACCGCCCATCTGGAGACGCTCTCTGCATTAGCCGCCAAACTCGCGGTGGACGAGGTACGCGAAGTACTGATGAAAACTCCGGATCCGCAGGAGTTTTTTCGTTTGTTGACGAGTCCGGCGTAGTTTGTACCATAAAGCAGACTGGTTACAGCCATGAGTGTCGGGCAAAGCGGCGTTATTGAACGACAAATCAGCTTGCGTCGGCTCTGTGAAGACCTGCAGAGCGAATTGCACTGGCAGTGTCTGTACCAGCCTGAGGAAGACCATCATCTCCGCGGCGATTCCTCGGCGGAAGATGATGTGGGTGGGGCGGCACTGGTCGGGTTTTTCAACTTTATCCGGCCACATGCGGTGCAGATTGCCGGGGGTTATGAGCTAACCTACCTGCGTGCCCACCCAGAGGCTATTACCCAGTTTCCGCCCCATAAGCTGCGTCTGCTCGTTGTTTGTGAGGGTCAGATACTGGATGATCTTCTCCATGAAGATCTGAAAGCCCGGCACATTGCCGTGATGACGACGCCAATGGGCGCAAAAATGGTGCTGGCAGCGGTGCAACACTACCTGCATCGGGAGCTGGCGCCCCGCCAGCAGGTGCATGGCGTACTGGTCGATGTGCTGGGGATCGGCTTGCTTTTGCAGGGCGAGGTAGGGATTGGCAAGAGCGAGTTGGCCTTGGAACTGGTCAGTCGCGGCCACCGCCTGGTGGCCGATGATAGCGTGCTCTGTATCCGTGAAGCCCCGAATGTCCTGACAGGGCACTGTCCGGCTCCGCTACGTAATTTTCTGGAAGTACGTGGTCTGGGTATTATTAACATCCGGGAGTTCTTCGGCGCCGCTGCCATCGTGCGTTCCAAACGTATCCGGCTAGTCGTTGAAATCCAGGATATGTGCGATATGGAAATGGCGGATATCGATCGCTTGCAAGGCAAGGTGGATCACCTGGATATTCTCGGAATCCAATTGCCCCGGTTACGCATGCCCGTTTCTGCGGTGCGCAATTTGGCCGTACTGGTCGAGGCGGCGGCACGCAGCCAGTATGTAAAGGAGTCCGGCGGAGATATGCTCGCGGATTTTGAGGCGCAGGTACAATTGAGTGTCGGGGAAGAATGATGGCGGAGCGGGACTTTATTATCGTCAGTGGTCTGTCCGGTTCAGGAAAATCCACCGTTCTACAGGCCCTGGAGGATCAAGGTTATTATTGTGTCGATAATCTGCCGGCTACCCTGCTGGTGGATTTCGGAGCCCAACTGGCGCGGCGGGATGCCAGTTCCATGCTCGCCGCCGTGAGTATCGACGTCCGTAACCGCGAGTTTCTCGCGGCTCTGCCACAAGCGTTGGCCGATCTGCGCGAGCGTTACGCTCTGCGCCCGCGCATCCTTTTTCTGGAAGCGGACGAGGGTACGTTACTGCGCCGTTTCAGTGAGACTCGCCGTCGTCATCCTCTCACCGATGATCTCGCGGCAGCCTTGGGCGAATCTCTGCTCACGGTGTTGCGGCGTGAACGCGAGATGGTCCAACCCCTTGCCGATGTGGCCGACAAGCGCCTCGACACCTCCCAGATCAATACCCACCAGTTGCGTTTGCGGGTGCAGGCATGGAGTCTGGCGTCTCATCATTACAGTGGCCTGGTCTTGTTATTGCAGTCTTTTGCCTTCAAAAAAGGCCTTCCTTTGGATTCCGACTTCGTTTTTGATCTGCGCGCACTGCCCAATCCCCATTACAGTCCTGAACTGCGCGCCCTGACCGGTCGTGACGCGCCGGTGCGTGATTTTCTGGAGAAGGCTCCAGAGGCGGGCCGCGCTTTCAATTCGTTGCGCAGCTTCCTGCAGGCATGGCTGGCGCCTTTTGCGCAAGAGCACCGCAACTATGTGACGGTTTCTCTGGGTTGTACCGGGGGGCAGCATCGCAGCGTATATATGGTGGAGGCATTAGCGCAAGTGCTTGCCGGAGAAGGACAACGTGTCCTGATCCAGCACCGGGAACTGGGCATTACCGAGACGCTGACATGATTACCATCGTGCTCCTGACCCACGCGGGACTGGGTGAGGCCTTTGCCGCCGCACTCCGGCATATTTTCGGATCTGTGCCGCCCGCCTTGGAGGTGCTGGAAATTTTGCCTGATCAGACGCCGGAGGAAGGCCGTCGGCGTTTGTGGAGGTTGTTAGAAAAAACAGGTGACAGTGATGCCATATTGATTCTGAATGATCTCTATGGTGCCACCCCCGCTAATCTCATTCCGGCTATTCTCCCGGAAGGCCGGGTAGCAGCGGTGAGTGGCCTTAATCTGGCGATGCTTCTGCGTGCCTTGTCGCGGCGCGGTGAAGGGTTGGCTGCAGCACGTCAGGGTGCTCTGGAAGGCGGCGTTCAAGGCGTCGTCGATATCCTTGCACGCAGGAATGCGCAAGAATCGCCGCAGCGCTGAGCCGTTATCCGCAACAACTCTCTTCTGGTTCGAACGGCGATCGCGCGCTATGCTCCGGGGATACCTGATTTATTTTTGTTCATGAGAAGAGAGGCAAGTGCCTGTGACCCTGCGCGTAGACTATCCCATTATCAATCAGCTCGGTTTGCATGCGCGGCCTTCAGCTAAATTTGTCAGCCTCTCGGTGCGCTATCCCTGCGCGGTCTGGCTGGAGCGTAATGGTCAGCGGGTCAATGGTAAGAGCATTATGGGGTTGATGACCCTCGCCGCCGCACAGGGGAGTATTCTGACCCTGGAAACGAATGGCGAAGATGAGCAGGCCTGTGCCGATGCCTTGCTCGCACTCGCGGCGGATCGTTTTGGTGAAGAATCATGAGTTTTGAACTGGCGGGAATTGGCGCCTCTGGCGGCATTGCCATCGGCACGGCATTGGTACTTGAGCCCACTACCCTCGATATTCCTGAGCATTTACTGGTGCCTGAGGCCATAGAGCCGGAAGTGTTGCGTTTGCGTGCGGCTTTGAGCGGCGCCCGGGATGAGCTGCTCTCTGTGCGCGATGCTATCCCGAGGGATGCCCCGCAAGATACCCGTCTTTTTATTGATGCGCATCTGTTGATGCTGGACGATCCCGCACTGCGCGAAAGACCCCTGCGGTCTATTCGCGATGAACATCGCAATGCCGCCTGGGCTATCCAGTTGGAGCGAGAGCGGCTGCTGGAGATTTTTGACCGCATGGAAGACGCATATTTGCGCGCCAAGCGGGAAGATATTATTCAGGTGACAGACCGGGTTTTGCGCCGTCTGATTGGTGTAAAGACCCCCGTTCTGCAGAGCGCCGAGGGTCAGATCATCATCGCCGAAGAGTTGACGCCAGCCGATACGGTATTGATGAAAAAAGACAAGGTGCTCGCCTGGGTAACCGACTTTGGTGCAGCGAACTCTCACTCTGCTATTCTGGCCAGAAGTCTCGGACTTCCGGCCGTGGTCGGCACGCACTCGGCGACGCGCCTGCTACGTAGCGGTGATGTGGTGATTGTCGATGGGGACCAGGGTATCCTGCTGGTTGCGCCGGATGACCTGATATTGCGGCAATATCAGGCTTTGCAGGAGCAGCGGCAACGGCGTCGGCGGTTGTTGGAAGAGCAGCGCGATCTGCCCGCGATAACTGTAGACGGGGTGCCTATTCATCTGCGCGCTAATATTGAATTGCCAGATGATATCGATATGGTGCGGCGCATGAATGCTGATGGTGTCGGCCTTTATCGCAGCGAGTTTCTCTTCATGAATCGCCCGGACATCCCGGATGAGGAAGAGCAATTCCACGCCTTTGCCCGAGTGGTAGAGCAGATGGATGGGGCACCAGTGACCATCCGTTCTCTCGACATCGGCGCCGACAAGGGTCTGCGTGATGACGATGCGGGGCTCCACGCTGCGCTCAATCCGGCCCTTGGCTTGCGCGGGCTGCGTCTTTGTCTGCGGCGTCCGGAATGGTTCCGGCCGCATCTGCGCGCCATTCTTCGCGCTTCGGCATTGGGGCCGATACGGCTGATGCTGCCCATGCTCAGCAGTATGGGGCAATTACTGCAAACCCGGGCGCTGGTCAGTGAGTTGCAGACAGAATTGCGCGCCGAAGGGCACGCCTGTGATGTGGATATGCCGCTGGGCATTATGGTGGAAGTGCCTGCCGTGGCCATGGCAGCGCACTACTTTGCCGGGCGGGCAGATTTTTTCTCCATCGGCACTAACGATCTGATTCAGTACGCGCTGGCAGTGGATCGCGGTGATGATGACGTCAATGATCTCTTTGACCCCCTGCATGCCGGGGTATTGGCGATGATTCAATACACCATCACCGCCGGTCATGCACGGGGCATCCCGGTAGCGATGTGCGGCGAGATGGCGGCGAACCCGGCCTTTACAGCGCTGTTGCTGGGATTGGGGTTGCGTGAATTCAGCATGTATCCCGGCGCTATTCCCGAGGTCAAGGAGGTGATCCGGCAGACCGCTATCGCGGATGCTGAAGCGCTGGCTGCCCGCGCGCTTTCCGGAGAATGGCCGGTGCTGACGGGGGGCGGGCATAATTAGGCTGAGCCTGCGCAGGATTACGACGTCTGTTATCGTCGTGTTGATCCTCGTCGTTTCGGCTGCCGTGCTGTTTTGGTTCGTGGGTGGTCCCCGCTACGTTTTAGAGGGGGTCTTGGCTGCCCGCTTGCAGCGGCCGGTGCATTTCGCCGCCAACCCGGAATGGCATTGGGGAAAACAAGAATTGCGGTTCACGTTACCGGGTCTGCGCGTCGGCCCGGCGGCCCACCCTCAGTTCAGCGCAAGTCGACTCATGGTGGCGTTAGACTGGCGCTTCCTCCTGCACGGCCAAGTGCAACTTCAGCAAATCGTACTCGATACGCCTGTGCTTAATGGGCCATGGAAAGGTGCCGCTAACGCAGGCGGCGCTGCTCTTTCCCTGCCAGGTAAGGTGATAATTCGCGATGGCACGCTGTGCTGGCCGGGTGTGGCCGGACATACCCTGTCCCTAACAGTCGTGAA
>NZ_JAGDVS010000005.1:44491-50335 GCF_023255755.1 Acidithiobacillus sp.
GGGCAGGTGCTGGCGAAGGGACCCAGTCAGTTGGCGGGTGGCTGGCACTGGCGGGGAAAAGGCGGACGCTGGCATTTTGCAGCCGAGATGGGGTCGGCGCCTGCACTGTTCGCGCGGAATATTTCTTTGCAAGTGGGTACAACGCTTGATCCGACGCTGCTGCAGGTGGCTATTCCGACGCTCCAAAGCGCGGCAAAGGACATGGTCTTGCCGACGTTGCGCGTCCGCTGGCAAGCGCGTGGGCAAGGTCCGGCACAGTTGCGCTTGCAGGCGTTACGTCTGAACATGGCGCAAAGCCAGCTTGCGGTGCAGGAAGGCGCGCTGACAGTGGGGGACGACCTGGCACTCCAAGTCCAAACAGTGGGTCTTAACTGGAAGACGTTGCGGGGTCATCTGGCCTATCAGATCGCCATCCGGCGCTTGCCACAGTTGGCCACCCGCTGGGGGCTGTCCCTGCCGAAGTTGACAGGCCCTAATGCTTTGCAACGATTGACATCGACGGGCACAGTCCAGTTAGACAACTCCCATTTCCAGTGGGCTGTCACCCAGGGCGAGTTGGATGACAGCGCCTGGACGGGCAAAATATTCGGGACCTGGAACCCGCTGGCTATTCACGTCAATTTGCATGTGGCGCAGCTCAATCTCGGTCGCTATCTGCCTGCTCTTCAACAGGGCAAAGCGGCGCAGCTTCCCGCAGTACCGCAGCAGTGGCCAGTGACTGGTGAAATCCACGTCGCAAAGCTGCTTTGGGGTAAAATTAGCGCTCGCGATCTGGTCATTCGCAGCGTAGCCCCTAAGGCGCGGCCATGATCTCCATCGCCGAAACCCTGCTGGACTGGTACGCCCGCCACGGGCGCCACGACCTGCCGTGGCGCCAGACCCGCGATCCCTATCGCCTCTGGCTTGCAGAAATCATGTTGCAGCAAACCCAGGTGGAGAGCGCCAAGCCGTATTACGCCCGCTTTCTGCAAGCCTTGCCGAACTGGCAGGCACTGGCAGCGGCGCCGCAGGATCAGGTGCTCGCCCTGTGGAGTGGGCTCGGTTATTACGCCCGTGCCCGCAACGCCCAGCGCGCGGCGCAGGAGGTGGTCACGGGCTTCGGCGGCCACTTTCCCGATACCCTCGAAGATGCCGTCACCCTGCCGGGAGTGGGCCGCAGTACTGCCGCTGCGGTGCTTGCCAGTGCTTTCGGACAAAGACAGGCCATCCTCGACGCCAATGCCCGGCGCGTGCTCATCCGTAGCCATGCCATAGATGCTGATCCGAAGGCTGCTGCGACTCAGCAGTGGCTCTGGACCCTGGCCAGCGCCCTTACTCCTGAGGATGCCCATGGCTACAATCAGGCCATTCAAGACCTCGGTGCCATGATCTGCACCCCACGCCAGCCGCGCTGCCCGAATTGCCCTTTGGCTAGCCGTTGTATGGCCCATGCCCAAGGACGCAGTCATGCCCTGCCCGTGACGGTTAACCGGCCCCCAAAACCGCAGCGTTGTGCCTTTTTTCTCCTGGTCGCGGATATGGAAGGGCGGATATTGCTGGAAAAACGGCCGGATTTCGGCATCTGGGGCGGGCTCTGGTGCCTACCGCAGGCGGCGCCCGATGGCGGCGAATTTGCCATCCTTTGCAACGATACCCTTCAACCGCTGGAAGACACCCCCGCCGTACGGCAATTTTTGCAAGAGGCATGGTCGCGTCGTTTGCGGCTGGATCTCCAGTTGATGGCGCTGGAGGATGAGCAGCAACATGTTTTTACCCACTTCCAGTTGCGTTTTCGCTGTGCGCATGCGCGCGTTTTGGGCAGCGCTGTTGCAGATTCGGCCGCCACTCTGCGCTGGTATCGCCCCGCAGACGCTCTGACACAAGGTTTGCCCACGCCCATTCGGCGGATTCTACGGAATCTCGGCGGAGGTCGCTGATACTCGAATTCTGACTACGTGTGCCGCCAGATTAAGCAGCCATGCCGTGCGGCTTATTCCTGAGCGTCGAGTTCAGGTAATATAGAGCTACACAGCGTTATCCATCCCAGAGTCATTGAGGAACTTCCGTTATGTCACGAATGGTACAGTGCGTAAAACTCGGCCACGAGGCCGAAGGTCTTGATCGTCCGCCTTATCCTGGCGCCCTTGGCGCGCGAATTTATCAAGAGGTCTCTAAGGAGGCCTGGCAGGGCTGGCTCAAACATCAGACCATGCTCATCAATGAATACCGTCTTTCTCCCATTGATCCCAAATCGCGAACATTTCTGGAAAAACAGATGGATGCCTATTTCTTTGGCGATGGCGCCCCGGCACCTGAAGGCTATGTACCGCCTGCGCCCTAAGACCCCTTAATAGATGCTATAGGGCGCTTTCCGAAGTGCCCTGCAATCCGTGCAGACCCTGACGTCGTTGCCGGACGACAGGCGCGAAGCGCGCCAGATCACGTCGTTATTGCAAGACTGCCAAGTTCTGTCGCCTAAAGGTGACGCACCGGCCCCTCTTCCTTGTTCCCTCTTCCCTGTTTTTGCTTGGGTGGTGGTGGTGCATTTCTGTCTTTTGTTCCCGTGCGCTGTTTATTAACACCATGTATATATGAAGACTTTTTTGTTAAAGATGAGGGCTGTTCAGCTTTCAAAGACGCCAGGCGGAGGTCCCCGCCTGCCTGCACGTTGGATATAAGCGACTCATCAACGCTCTCCAATGTCTGGGGTAAAAATAATAACAATTAAAAACAAGTATTTAAATGGTGGCACGACTCGTGCTTATACCTCTTCGCTGTCGAAAAACGGCACCGCCGAACGCGGAAACTGGAACCACTTTTTGAGGAGAGCTTACCAATGAAGAAGATTGTTGCCCTGACGGCTGCCCTGTCCTTCCTGACTGCCACTGCTGCTTTTGCCACCGAAGTCCCCGCCGCCGCAAAGGCCCCGGAAAAGACCATGGAGCATAAAGCCCCTATGCACAAGGCCGTGGAGAAGAAAGCCGAGCACAAGAAGATTGAGCACAAGAAGGTCGGGAAAAAGGCTCCTGAGCACAAAGTGATGGAGCAGAAGTCCGAAATGAAGAAGCCTGTCGAGAAGAAGGCCGAGCCTGCGGCCTAAGGGTTTATCGGGTTGCGCCCGTGCGGTGTGACCTGTTGAGTTCTGTTTTCTAAACCTGGGGTTTAAACCCCAGGTTTTTTGATATATGCGATTTGCAGCGTCCAGAGATTACCCCCGGTTTTAATTGGGGATAAAGGTGTTGTATTTAGTTGCTTGGTGTTTCCCCTTGCACTTTCCAGCCCGCGATTCTACGCTGAGACTCTTTTTCTTCGTTGGAGCTTGCTGGTCTATGGCATTACGCCCGAGTTCCATTTCCAAGTTGGCCGTCATTGGTTTTGGCTTGGCCATCGTGCCGCTGGTGCTGGTCATTGTCAGCGTGACCATTTCTATTGCCCACTTTGCCGAGCAGGGGCAGGTCAGTATTTTGCGCGCGGTGGCCATGAGCGATGCGGCCAACCGGATGAATAATGCGGTACGATCCATGGAACGTTATGGTCTGCAATATACGGTGTTACAGGATCAGGCTTTGCTGGTGCTCTATGATCAGAGTTTTACGGAGTACAAGAAATCCAGTGCCCAGTTTGCTGCGGCTGGGCCGTCTCTCGTTGATCGACAACGTCTTCAACGGCTGGCCGGTCATCTGGCCCGTGCCCGCCAGTTGTTGCCGTTGGTGTCGTTGGAGGAGAATCGCGGTGCACTGGAGAGTGATTTCAGCCGCGCCAGCGCTGAGGCGCAACGTCTGCAAAGCGATGTGAATGAAGGGATCAGCACCGAGGTGGCCAAGCTGGGCACCCGAGCGCTGGCGATCAAGCGTCTGACCATTTTAGAGGTGCTGCTGGTGTTGCCGCTCTCCGTTGCCTTCGCGGTCCTGTTTATCGTGTTGATCACCCGTCCCATCCGGCGTCTCGACCAGGCGGTTTCCGGTCTGGGTGATGGTGATCTGGAAACGCCCATCGCCGTGCAGGGGCCGCGAGATATTGCCAGTCTGGGCAATCGCCTGGAGTGGTTGCGTAACCGGCTCAATGCGTTGGAAGCAGCCAAACTGCATTTCCTGCGGCAGCTTTCCCATGAATTGAAGACGCCGCTGACGGCCATTCGCGAAGGCGCAGAGCTGCTCCAGGAGGATCTGGGCCACGAGTTGGGTGTCGACGAGCAGCAGGAGATCGTGCATATCGTTCGCGACAACAGCCTGCGTCTGCAGCGACTGATTGAGGATCTCCTGCGTTTCAGCCTGGCCGAGGGACCAGTGGGTGCGGGTATGGCGCAGGACATCTCCCTGACAGCGGTGGTGGAGGATCTGCTGTTGAGTTATAAGCCCAGCCTGCGTAGCAAATCCCTGCATCTGGTAACGGATCTGGCTGATGTGCATGTGCGTGGTCATGGAGACCGCCTGCGGACTATTTGCGATAATTTGTTGTCAAATGCCGTGAAATTCTCGCCGCAAAACGCTACGATACGGATATATTTGCAGGTACAGGACGAACAAGCGGTCCTTGATGTTCAGGATGAGGGGCCAGGTGTGGTGCCCGAAGAGCGTGAAAAGATTTTCGATATTCTCTACCGGGGCGAGGCCTCGGATGCGGGGAAGATCGAGGGCAGCGGGTTGGGACTGGCCATCGCCAGAGAGTATGTATTGAGTTATGGGGGAAGTCTTGAATTGCTGGATAAAGAAACGCCAGGGGCCTGCTTCCGGTTGCGCCTGCCGATCACAGATCGTACTGCTCCCCACGCTCGCCATGTTGACTCTGGCGGGTTGCGCGACCACGCCGTTGCCTCTACTACCATCAAATACAGTGATTCTTAAGCCCGGCGAACAGGTTATACAGTCCAGCAAGTTGGCGGCCTTACAGGCCCGTATTGGCACGTTGGAAACAGTCGCTCCGGTCACCGCAAGTTGTGTTTCCGAAAAAGCGGAGGCCGCCAGCCTGACCAAGCAGCTTGCCGATGCCCGGGCTGGCGATCCCGGCTACCAAAAGTTGGAGGCTCGGGTCAATGACCTGCAGAACCGCCTCCTGCAGTCTCAGCAACGCGAGATGGATTTGCGCAAGAAACTCAATGAGCTGGTACAGATCGAGAAAAACGCGCGCTTACCCCAGGGGCACTAAACCGAAATGGAAAAGGGCAGAATTTTACTGGTAGATGATGACGCTGATCTCCTGCGTCTGTTGTCCCTGCGCATGAAGACGGCCGGCTATGCCGTCAGTACCGCTGCCAGTGGTAACGAGGCACTGTCGGTGCTGGCGATGGAGCATCCGTCTTTGGTCATCACCGATCTCAAGATGGACGAGATGGACGGCATGGCGCTGCTGGACGCCATTCGCCGCGACTACCCGACCTTGCCCGTCATTATTCTTACTGCCCATGGTTCCATTCCCGATGCTTTGCTGGCGGCGGATCAGGGCGTCTTTGCCTTTCTCACCAAGCCCTTTGATGGCAAGGATCTGATGGCGCAGGTGGAGCGGGCCTTCAACCTGACAGCGGCGGTTCTGCCGGGTTCAGGCAAGAAGGGCAGGGATTCCAGTTGGGACCGTATCCTGACCCGCAGTCCCAAAATGCAGACGGTGCTGGATCAGGCGCGTCTGGTGGCTGCTTCTGATGCCAGTGTCTTCATTCATGGTGCCAGTGGTACCGGTAAGGAACTGCTGGCCCAGGCCATCCATCAGGCGAGTCCACGCCGCAATCACGCCTTTATTGCGCTTAACTGCGCGGCCTTTCCCGAGCAACTCCTGGAGTCGGAACTTTTCGGGCACAAAAAAGGCGCCTTCACCGGGGCGGCCAATAGTCATCAGGGGTTGTTTCAGGCCGCTGAGGGCGGTACGCTGTTT
>NZ_JAGDVS010000057.1 GCF_023255755.1 Acidithiobacillus sp.
GGTTACCAGATGGGGCGATTCCTGCTCTGGCCGGGCCGTAACTGCTTTTTTTAGGATAATGAACGAAGTGCAGATCAACGGGAGGTGAGGCATGGTGGGGTCAGAACGGTCCGTTCACATTTCGGCAGAAGGGGTTAGCCTGGAAGGCATCTGGGCGATTCCCGAAAACGCTCTCGGTCTGGTGCTCTTCGCCCACGGCAGCGGCAGCAGCCGCCTGAGCCCCAGGAACAATTACGTGGCACAGATACTGCTTGATGGCGGTATTGGTACCTTGCTCTTTGATCTGCTGAGTGAAGAGGAGGACAGGGTCTACGCCACCCGCTTCGACATCGGTCTGCTGAGCGAGCGCCTGGCGTTAGCCACCCGTTGGACACAGCGACAGCCGGGGGCGGCGGGCCTGCCCTTGGGTTATTTCGGCGCCAGCACCGGCGCTGCGGCGGCCCTGCGCGCCGCCGCCCAGTTTGGTGACGCTATCGCTGCGGTGGTTTCCCGCGGCGGGCGACCCGATCTCACCGGTCCCGCCATCACCCAGGTAACAGCGCCCACCCTCCTTATCGTCGGCGGCTTAGACGATGTGGTGATTGGCCTGAATGAGCAGGCTTTCGCCGCTTTGCGGGCGGAGAAGGAACTGGCCATTGTCCCCGGCGCCACCCATCTCTTTGAGGAACGAGGGACGCTGGAAGCGGCGGCCCGCCTGGCCCTGGAGTGGTTTCAGCGCCATTTCAAAGCCGCAGCCGGAGCCGCCGATGGGATAGGGCGGTGAAACAGGTCTTGCACGCGTCGGCCTAGCTGCTCATGGTCGCCGCCAGCAGTGGCCGCAACGCCTTGAGGGTCCTCGTATTGAGCACGTCTTTCTTCTCCAGCCAGCCGCGCCGCGCCTGCTGTAGGCCAAAATGCAGGTTGTCGAAGTCGTGAATGCTGTGGGCATCGGAATTGACGGCCAGCAGCACCCCTTCTTCCTTGGCCATCCGGGCATGTATGTCGACGAGATCCAAGCGCTCGGGCTGGGCGTTTATCTCCAGAAAGCAGCCCCGCTCGCGCGCATGGCGGATGATGCGGGGCATGTCCACATCCATGGCTTCCCGGCTGCCGATGAGCCGCCCGCTGGGGTGGGCGAGGATGGTGAAATGGGGGCTGTCCATAGCCTTGAGGATGCGTGCGGTTTGTTTGCCCCTGGGCAGATCGAACCGGTAGTGCACCGCAGCCACTACCAGGTCCAGGTCACCCAGGATACCGTCGGGCAAATCCAGGCTGCCGTCTTCCAGGATGTCCACCTCTATGCCCTTGAGGAGCGTGATGCCATCGAGTCCCCTATTAAGGGCATCAATCTCGTCCAGCTGCCGGCGCAAACGCACCGGGTCGAGGCCATGGGCGACGGTCAGGTGGCGGCTGTGCTCGGTGATAGCCAGATATTCCAGACCTGCGGCCTTGGCCGCCGCGGCCATGTCCCGCACGCTATAGTGACCATCGCTGGCCTTGCTGTGGGCGTGAAGGTCGCCGCGCAAATCGCCCATCGCCACCAGTTTCGGCAAATGTCCGGCGCGGGCGGCCTGGATTTCGCCGCGGTTCTCCCGCAGTTCCGGCTCAATATAGGGCAGGCCGACAGCGGCGTAGACGGATTCCTCCGTTTCGCCGGCAATACGTTCTTTCCCGCGAAAAAGCCCATATTCGTTGACTTTCAGACCCATATCCTGACCCATGCGGCGGATGGCGATGTTGTGGGCCTTGGAGCCGGTGAAATAATGCAGGGCGGCACCATAGGCGGATTCGTCCACGGCGCGTAGGTCCACCTGGAGTTTGTTCCGCAGGATGACGGTGGCCCGGGTAGTGCCTTGGGAGAGGACTTCCGCCACGTCCTCATAGGCGGTGAAGCGCTCCATCACCGGACTGTCGGCAGTGGCCGTAGCCAGTATATCCAGGTCGCCCACCGTGTCCTTGCCACGCCGGAAGCTGCCGGCCACCACCACCCGCCGCACGCCGGGTATGTTCTGCAGGTAGTGGACCAGGGCGGCTGCATACGGGGCGGCGATGGCGATAGGGAAACGGGGAACGGCGGCGATCTGGGCCTGAAGGGCTTCCAGGATGCGCGTTTCGGTCTTCTCGCCAAAACCGGGGACACTGCGAATGCGCCCCTCCCGGGCGGCGCGGGTGAGCTGGTCCACGGTCTCCACGTCCAGTTCATGCCAAAGCGCCTTGACCCGCTTAGGTCCAAGGCCCGGCACCTTGAGCAGCTCCGTCAATGCCGGCGGGGTCTGTTTTTCCAGTTTTTCGAGAAAGGAGCAGTGGCCCGTGGTAACGATCTCGATGATTTTTTTAGCCAGGTCGTCGCCGATGCCGGGCAGCTCGGTGAGGTCTTCACCGGCCTCTACCATGGTCTTGACGTCGCTGCTCAGGCCTTGTACGAGACGGGCGGCATTGCGGTAGGCGCGTACCCGGAAGGGATTGGCGTCCTCAATCTCCAAAAGATCGGCGATTTCGTCGAAGATGTGGACAATATCAGGATTGAGAATGGGCATGTTTATGGCTGCTCCGGTTCCTGCCTGGGCGATGTTGCGCGCAAAATCTCCAGCACCTCTTCGTCCTTGACTTCACGGAAGTCTGTAAAGAACTCGCCCACCGCATAAAATGGTTTCGGGGCCGCCAAATAAACGAGATCATCGGCGAGGGGGCGCAACTGCGCGATGGTGTCGGGAGGGGCCACGGCAAAAGCGGCGATCAGGCGGGCAGGTCGCTGCTGGCGAAGGAGACGCAATGCAGCCCCCAGAGTAGCGCCGGTGGCGACGCCGTCGTCAACCACAATAACGATACGGCCCTGGGGATCGATGGCCGGGTGAATCGGCGTGTATTGCGTGCGCCGCGCTTTGATCACCTCCAGTTGCCGGGCCGCTTCGTCGCGAATGTACTGCGCGTCGATACCCAGGCGACTGGCCATGGGATCGGTCCATATCCGCCCATCTTCATCGACGGCGCCTATGGCGTATTCGGGGTTGCCCGGTGCCCCGATTTTGCGCACCAGGACGACGTCAAGGTCCCCGTGGAGGGTATTGGCGATGATGCGCCCCATGGGCAGCGCTCCACGTGGAATAGCGAGTACCAAGGGGTGTTTACCCGCATAAGAGGCCAAGCGATGGGCTAGTAATTCCGCTGCCGCTTCACGGTTGGCAAAATGTTGTGGAATCGTGGTCATCATTAGTCCTCCAGAACCAGCCCCGTCCGTGGCCGGCGTGGGTGTTGGATTCGGTGAAGTTGCGGTAAGCATCGAGCACAAAGTAGAGGATGAACATAAGGCCGATGGCGGCGATACCAGCGTTGGGTAGTGCAATCATGATCCCGCCGGTAATGAGCAGAAGCACCGGTTTGAGCCAGTCTACCAACTGGTGCTGATGCGTCTGATAACTGTGGATGAGCCAGGTGAACCCGGCCATGATCAATATGGCCGCCAGCACAAAACCCGCTTCGCTAACCTTCAAGTCCCCCAGCCAGCGGGACTTGCCGCAGTGAGTGGTCCACAGCCGGCGGCGACCGGGGGAATGGGTGGTGAAGATAGTCCCGGCGCGGGTAGCGGTAAGGGCGCAGGGAAGGCTATTCCCAGAGGAAGCCATTCGTCCGCCGCGCCCTGCACCGGAGTGACGGGCATCTGTATGGGGTGATGATGCTCAGGAGGGCCATGAACGGTTATTCAACGATGACCTCCAGCGCGCCGACATCCAGCAACGCGGCTTCCGCCATCGCCGACTCCTTTTCGTCAAAGCCATAGAATTCACAGGAGACAACGTCTTTCTCTGCAAAAACCGCAGGCTTCAGATGTGTCTGCTGCTGCAGTATCTTGCGCAAGACGTCATAGTAATCCGCATGATCCGGATGGCTTTCCATCAGTGCCTTGCGGATGCTGGAAAATCCTTCCCTGACCGCATTCTCGTCATTAAATAAAGCTTTTATAGCAAACATAAGACTCCTACGATTTATTCTTCATCAGCAGCGCGATGAGCATCACGACCAAAAAGCTCCAGAACAGGAACAAGAACGCGTCCAGTATACCACGCATTGCCGCATGCTGGGCCAGAATCTGGCCCAGCACCTGCCATGCCTGATTTCCCTGGTGTAAACCGGCGGCACCCAAATAACGCGGCAATGCCCCGTTGAAGGGATTGATATGCCCTCCCATCTGATTCCATGCCTCCTGCGCCTCTTCGGTCATGATGGTGGAGATGATGGCAATGCCAACAGAACCGCCAAGATTGCGCATGAGATTGAATATCCCCGATCCCTCCGGCGTCTGCTCCCTGCTGAGGGTCGCAAAGGCCAGCGTAAAAAGCGGGATGGAAACTAGGCCGAGGCCGAGGCCCCGGATGACTCCGGGCCAGATGATCCAGGCAGGACTTACCTGCAGGTTGTAGGAGAGGCTGATCCAGGTACCCGTAGCGCCCAAAAAAATACCGGCCATGATCATCCAGCGAGGGTTGGCCCCGCGATTGAGCAGTCGTCCCGCCATCCACATGGAAATCCAGGAGCCCAGACCCTGCGGGGCCATGACAAGACCTGCGGTTTGTGGTTCGTAACCCATATAATCCTGCAGATAGATGGGCAAAATCACCATGGTCCCATAAAGCGCCAGGCCGAATAATCCTATTCCCGCACTTCCCAGTGTCAAAGAGCGATCCTTGAGCAGACGCAAGTCGACCAGCGGATGAGAAACGCTGAGCGAACGCAGGACAAAGAGCATAATACCCATGCTGGCCAGCAGCATCAGGATGATGATGAAGCGGGAGCTGAACCAACCGTCCTGATCGCCGAGACTGAGCATCATCTGCAACGCACCCAGCCCAATCGCCATCCATAAAAATCCTAGCCAATCAATAGGTCGGGGAGTATCGCTTTTGCCAAAACGGGGGATGTAAAAAAGCAGCATGGTAAATGCGATGATGCCAATGGGGATGTTGACGTAGAAACACCAGCGCCAGGAGAGGTCTTCGGTGAGATAGCCACCGAGCACTGGACCGACAATGGGGCCGAGCATGGTGCCCATGCCCAAGGTCGCCATGGCCACTCCGCGTTTTTCCCGGGGGTATGCTTCGACCAGAATAGCCTGCCCGACGGGCACCAGAGATGCGCCCAGTGCCCCCTGCATAAAACGCCAGAAAATGATTTCCGTGAGGCTGTGAGATTGGCCGCTCATGACCGAGCAGACCAGAAAGCCGGCCACGCTCCACAGGATGAGCTGCCGTTGTCCGAAACGCTCGACCAGCAAGCCAGTCAACGGGGTGACGATGACCATGGCGAGCATGTAGGTGGTGAGTGCCCAGGTAATTTGATCGCTATTGGCGTGAAGCGAGCCCTCCATGCGGGGCAACGCCACGTTGACGATCGTGATGTCCAGAACATTCATGATGATGCAGGCCATTACTGCGACGGTAATGGCGAGTAGATGCGGGCTGCCCGTTTCGCCGGGATTACCGCTTGCCCGCATCGGCGCGTGAACGCCATCCATCGTTATTTATGATCTCCGGCGGTGGCGTTACGGAGCATCAGCAGAATGATGCCATCAAAAATCAGATTTACGCCCACAAAGATGCCGACCAGAATGAGCGAACCCTGCGGCCAAGTGACAAAAAACAGAATGGCTATGGCAATATCGATCCCTCCACTGAAAATAAACCAACCCCGCCCGTGGCCGGTGTGGGTGTTGGATTGGGTGAAGTTGCGGTAAGCATCGAGCACAAAGTAGAGGATGAACATAAGGCCGATGGCGGCGATACCAGCGTTGGGTAGTGCAATCATGATCCCGCCGGTAATGAGCAGAAGCACCGGTTTCAGCCAGTCTGCCAACTGGTGCTGATGCATCTGATAACTGTGGATGATCCAGGTGAACCCGGCCATGATCAATATGGCCGCCAGCACCCCATCGGTTACGGCAGAAAGAATGACCGGACTCAGCAGCCCGAAAAGGCCGATAACGATCAGGGCGATGGCAATCGGTAGGAGGTATTTGCCAAACATTTTGCGCTCGGCTTCGACGATAGTGGGGAGATCAGGTATCTGATTATTCATGAAGTTATCCCTCTCATCGATACCAAAGTATCTCGGTGCTTTCCATGGGAACCAAACATCCGTCGCGATGCGGAATGATCCTCGGCGTGAAACGTTCGACCGCGCTTTGGGCAGGCACTGCACAGGTATAATTGTAGCTATTAATTGCCCCACTTAAGGCGTCGCCGCGCGTCATTGCATAGATTTTAGGGCCTTGCCCTCCGTCGCCATTGGCAAAGAGTTGTACCGCCACGGCGTCGGCGTCAAGATCATCCAGATATACATGCACCTGAAAATGATGTGCGTCCGTGTCACTTTGTACATTCAGTTCGCCAAAATGCAGGCCCTGCCAATGCTGACGAATGTCATGCTGCCATCGAGTGATCCCGTCCACCGTAGCCCGTTCGCTACGGGCGGCGAGGAGGCGGGCAGCGGGGGTATATAAAGAGTGTACGTATTCCTGCAACATGCGATTGCTGCTGAATTGCGGGGTCAGCCGGCTCATGCTTTCGCGGATTTTGTTTATCCATCCACAGGGGCAGCCGTTGGCATCACGCTGATGGTAGAAGAGGGGAACAACCTCTTCCTCCAACAGACGGTAAAGCTGTTCTGCCTCCAGGCGGTTCCATTCCGGGTCGCTATCGTGCTCCTGACCGTCCCCCAACGCCCAGCCGGTCTCCGGGCTATAGGCCTCGGCCCACCAGCCATCCAGCTCCGAGAGGTTGAGGCCGCCGTTGACCAGCACTTTCATGCCACTGGTGCCACTGGCTTCCCAGGGACGAAGCGGGGTATTGATCCACAGGTCAACACCTTGCACCAGTTGTTCGGCGACCATCATGTCATAATCGGCGATGAAGACCATGCGCCCGGCCAGATCGGGATGTTGATGAATAAATTGGGTCCATTGCTGGATCATGGCCTTGCCGGCACCATCCTTGGGATGTGCCTTGCCCGCGATCAGCAGTTGTACGGGACAGTGGGGATTATTCAGCAGACGGTAGAGACGGTCCGGATCAGTCAGCAGCATATTGGGGCGCTTGTAGGCGGCAAAGCGGCGGGCGAAACCGATGGTAAGGGTATTGGGGTCGAGTGCCGTTTTGGCCTGTTCGCAGTCCTGATCGGGTGCGTGTGCGGCTGCCAGTTGTTTTTGCAGACGTTGCCGGGCGAAGTGGATCACCTGCTGGCGCGCGGTGCTGCGCAGTTGCCAGATATCTTCATCGGAGGTCTGGTGAAAGTCTGCTTCGATATCCTTTAAGTCCCCCAGCCAGCGTGCCTTGCCGCAATGGTTGGTCCATAAGGCGTCGGCTTCAGCGGAATCCCAGGAGGGCGTATGAACACCATTGGTGACATGGGTGACCGGGACTTCGTCTTCGGGCCAGCGTGGGAACAGGGGTTGGAACAAACGACGGCTGACGGCCCCATGCAGGCGACTGACGCCATTGACGGTAAGGCTGCCGTGAATGGCGAGCCAGGCCATATTGAAAGGTTCGCGGGTGTCTTCGGGATTCTCCCGGCCCAAGGCGAGGATCGTCTCCACGTCTATGCCGAAGGCCCTGGGTGCGCCGGCGACGTAGCGCGTCAGCAGTTCCGGCGGAAAGCGGTCGAAACCGGCGGAAACGGGGGTATGGGTGGTGAAGATATTCCCAGCGCGGGTAGCGGTAAGGGCGCAGGGGAAATCGGTCCCATGATCCTGCATGTGGCTGTAGGCCCGGGCAAGAATGGCGAAGGCAGCATGCCCTTCGTTGAGGTGGCAGATATCTGGCTGGATCCCCAGGCGGCGCAGCAGCATCCAGCCGCCGACGCCTAGGCAGATTTCCTGCTGCAGGCGAGTCTCCGGGCCGCCACCGTAGAGTTCGGCGGTGATGCCGCGATCGGAGGGGGCGTTGAGGGGGTCGTTGCTGTCGAGCAAATACAGAGTCACCCGACCGACCTTGGCCTGCCAGGCGCGGAGGATGACTTTGCGGCCGGGGAAAGGCAATTCCAGGCGGAGCCATTCGCCCGACGCGTCCCGCACCGGAGTGACGGGCATCTGGGTGGGGTCGTTGTAGGGATAGAGCTCGATCTGGCGACCGCAATCGTCGAGGCTCTGGCGAAAATAACCCTGCTGCCAGAGCATGCCGATACCCAGCAGAGGAATACCGAGATCGCTGGCGGTTTTCAGGCAGTCGCCAGCAAGGATACCGAGGCCTCCCGAGTAGATGGGCAGGGACTCGGACAGGCCAAACTCCATGCTGAAATAGGCCACTTGACTGAAGGGCGGGTGGGGATAGGTTTTGCCGAACCAGCATGTTTGCGCGAGGCGGTCGCGGTGCTCGCTGACGAAGGTGTTCAGCTTCGCGATAAAATCCTGGTCCTGGGCCAGTTGCTGGAGCGTATTGCCGCCGACATTTTGCAGAATCAGCCAGGGATTGCGGGTTTGCTCCCAGAGTTCAGGAGCGATGTGCTGCCAGAGCGTGTCGGCGGCATGGCTCCAGGACCAGCGCAGGTCGAGTGCAAGTTCGGCTAGACCGGTCAGTGATTCGGGAAGTTGCGGGAGAAGGTAGCAAGGGGTAATGGTCACAAAATTCTCCGGTTCAGTGGGATGTGCGGTGAGTAGATCAGTGGGGGGCGACTTGCTCCAGACGCATAATCTCTAAACGGTTGGTGCCACCGGGGTGGCCCTGGCTCGGGCCCTGGGTAAGGAGAATGAGGCCTTTTTCTATACCCTGAGTGACCAGCCAGCGGCGGACGGCTTGTTCCCAGCCCTGATCAGGGCTCGGCATTTCCATGGCATGCACGCCATAATGAAAGCACAGGCGTTGGCAAGTGCGGTCATGGGGGCTGAGGGCCAGGATCCAGGGGGTTAAGCGGAAGCGCGCGATGCGGGCTGCGGTGGTGCCCGTTTCCGTGGGGGTGACGATAAACAGCGGATTCAGATGCTCGGCGGCGGTGCGGACATCCCAGGCGATTACCGACTCCACACTGGGCGCGTCGTGCAGGGTTTCTGCATCGAGCGGACTCAGCTCAGATCGGGATTTTTCGGTGATGCGGGCGATTTCCGCCAGCATTTTCACTGCATCGACGGGATAATCGCCCATGGCTGATTCTTCGGAGAGCATGACACAGTCGGTACCGTCGAGGACGGCGTTGGCCACGTCCGTCACCTCCGCACGGGTGGGGCGACGGTTGTGGACCATGGATTCCAGCATCTGGGTGGCGGTGATGACCGGCTTGCCTACCGCGCGGGCCTTGCGGATGAGGCGCTTTTGAATCAGCGCGATCTGCCCGATGGGTACCTCTACGCCAAGGTCACCGCGCGCCACCATGATGCCGTCGGCGGCGGCGATGATGGCATCAATATGCCTCCAGGCCCGTGCCCTTTCGATTTTGGCCACCAGAAATGGGTCATAACCCAAGGCCTGCGCTTCCCGGCGGGCGGAGTGCAGGTCTTCCGGCGTTTCCACAAAAGAGACACTCAGCCCGTCGACGCCGGCCTCCAGCGCGAAGGCCAGCAATTCGCGATCAGCCGAGGTGAGGGCGCCACCTTCCAGTGTCACCCCGGGCAGATTGACGCCCTTATGGGAGAGGAGTACGCCGCCGACCACCACCCGGCAGTGGATACCGGCAGGAGCATGCTGCTCTACACTCAACTCGATGAAGCCATCATTCAGAAACACCGTGTCACCCTTGACCAGAGGACGGGAAAGGCGGGGCAGATCCAGGGGAATCTGCTCTGGGGTTCCGGGTGCATCAGGGGCGAGGAGTACCCGGCTGCCGCGTTTGAGGGTGACCGGGGCGGGCAGCACACCGATACGGATTTTAGGGCCGGGCAGGTCAGCGAGGATGGCAACGCGCTGTCCCACCTTTTCCGCCGCAGCGCGGATACGGCCAATGCGGGTGCGGTGTTCATCCGGCGTACCATGAGCGAGATTCAGGCGGGCCACGTTCATTCCGGCGCGGATCATCTGCTCCAGTGTTTTCGGTGCATCGGACGCCGGGCCGATGGTGCAGACAATTTTGCTGCGCTGCGTCGGTAGTTTCATCATGCGTTGGGATTCAGCAGTTTGACCGCTTCATCGACGCCCTGATTGTGGACGACAATGGCGTGGATGGCTTTGCAGAAGTTGACGGCATCGGGCTGGCTGCGCTGATGGACATTCCGGCCGGTGGCGCAGCCTTGCGTGCCACCCACATGAATCTGTTCGTAGAGGCGTTGCAGAAACTCCGGCGCATCGGTTTCCGAACCCCCCGCGCAGACGACCTGCGTACGTCCGGCAGCGGCTACCGCTTCACCCAGGAGCGTGCCGTCCATGGCGCCAGCCGCATTGAGTGGTGGGTTGATCTTGACGAAATCCGCCCCGAGACAGGCTGCCAGACCCGCGGCACCAGCAATGAGATGCGGGTCCTGCTCGCGTTCACCCACGGCCTTGCCGCGCGGGTAGGCCCAGATGACAGTCAGCAATCCCATGGTATGGGCATTCTGAATGATGCGTGCCGCTTCACTGAGCATAGCCGGCTCGAACTCAGAGCCAGGGTAAATGGTGTAACCCACCCCAACCACCCGGAGACCGGAATGGCGCACAAAGTCGTGGACCTGCGCCATGCTCTGCCACTGCAGGCTGACCGGATCGCGTTGCGCCGTTTTGATCAGGTGGGTCTTGCTGTTGAGTTTGAGCAGATAGGGCGTATCGCGGTAATCCATGCCGTAACGGGCAATGAGGCCCATTTGTGCGGCAAAGCAGCCCACGGGCGCTTCACTGGCGATGCGGAACAGATGCTCCGGGTCGGAATCGTCCGTCGCGACATGACCGCCGATAAAATCGTCGTTGAGATGTTCGACTTTCTGATCGCCCGCCATCAGGAACAGGCGCCCGCTGTCCTGGGTGGTGAGACGATAGTTTTCTGTCCAGCGGCGAGCGCTTTCGGCGGACATGCCGAGTGGTGCTTGGGTAATTTTAGGCATGCGGGGCTCCTGTAACGCAGGGATGAAGGGGTTCGTAATGGCGGCGCAGGGCGTC
>NZ_JAGDVS010000112.1 GCF_023255755.1 Acidithiobacillus sp.
ACCGTCGCCCGGACAGATCGCCGAGGTTGTTGGTGTTTAATCCTTCTTTTAACATTTTGCCAGTCATAGCCGCATACTTCGCCAGTCAACTAATGGGACATGGGAGGCATATGGGCCATACTGGACGTTGCCGGAGGCATAATCATGGTACGCTGATACAACCCATGGAACATCCATGCGGTCAATCCGATGGTAACAACGAATAACGGCAGAAAAAGCACCATCGCCACGGTATGCCACATCTGCGCATGGGATATATCCATGTGCAGAATAAAGTAGCCCTGAATAATTACGACCATACCAGCAAGGATGGACGTCACCAGGACCGTACCGAAAGGCGCCATGATGTGCGTCACAGCCAGCCAAAGACCTGCCGTCATCAGCAGCATAGAAAAAATAAAACCTACCAAATATGCGCGGCCATTAGCCAATTGTACTTCCGGATGATCTAACGGATTTTGCGTATGTTCTGTCATGCCACCATCCCCTGCAAATAAACGAAGGTAAATACAAACACCCAAATCACTGCCTGAAAATGCCAGAATAACCGAAGATTAATCAGGCGATAAATCACGTTAGCACTAAAGCCCTCCCGTGCGATTTGGACCATCATGACCAGCATCCATACTACACCAACGAGAATATGCAGAGCATGATAGATGATAATCGTGAAAAATATAGACAAAAATCCACTAACCTGTGGAAAGATGCCATGCGCAAACATGTTGCCGATATCTACACCAGCTATTACCAAATACACTATACCAAGCAGCATAGCGACAAACATACTGCCAATCACCGCACCGCGGTTTCCATTTTTTAGCGCGACCATAGAATAGCCATAAATCAACACACTGAGAAACAGGGTGATGGTTTCACCATACGCATAGATCGGGTTAATGAACGCAGAAGGCGATGGACCACCTGCCAGATTAACCGCATGACTTAACACACCAAGTGATGCGAACAGTGCCGCATAGACCATGGCGTCGGTCAACATATAAAGCCAGAATCCAAAGGTCCGGGTACCAATCATGTCATGACCGGCATAGTGTCGCGCCCAGAGTGTGGCCTGGGCCGGATCGACTTTTTGTGCTGCAGATGCACTCATTGAATAACTCCTTTTTCAGATATGCTCGAAAGCGGGTTTCCCGACCCAATTAATTAAGGGTCGGGATAAGTCCGTTAACGATCCATTGGGGCCCACGAAGGACTTGTGGAGGTTGTGCTACCGCTGATGCCACCCGTTCCAGACTGAGGGATGGAGTGGGCAATCACCGTGCCTCCCCGTACCCCGGCAGTCGGCATGGTTGCAGACATTTCATCGCGAGCACCACTTTCTACCTGCTCCACCGCGTGTGCAGGGATCGTCATATCGGTATCACGATCAAAGGACCGAATGATGATGAGCGCCACAATGAGTGCGACACACAACAACGCCAGCCACCAGATCCGCCAGATGAGGGCGAAACCCAGGCCCATGAAGAGTATGCCGAGGAATAGCGGAACGCCGGTATTCTTTGGCATATGAATACCCTCATAATCACCCGGATGCAGTTCCGTCAGCCCGTTTTCTTTGCGCCATGTCCACTCATCACGTGCATTGACATTTGGCGTAATAGCAAAGTTGTATGCCGGTACAGGTGAATGCGTCGCCCATTCCAGACTCCGCCCCGTCCCCCAGACATCAGCACCCGCGCGGTTTTTTACACGATCCCGCAGGCTGACATACAGATGGGCGACAAAGAACAGTACGGCAACAACATAAAACACCATACCCAGCAGCATAATATGCAAGTAGGGTGACCATTGCGTATAAGGAATATAGTCCAAACGTCGTGTCATACCACCAAAGCCCAGAAAGAACATGGTAACAAAGGTTATCCCGCTTCCAATGACCATAAACCAGAAGAACCATGTACCCCATTTCTGTTCGAGTTTGAAGCCAAACACTTTGGGGAACCAATACTCAACGGCGCCAAAAATACTAGCCGCAATAGTTAAAACCATCAGATGAAAATGTGCAACAACAAATAAACCGTTGTGCCACATGTAATCGTTGCTGGCGAACGCGTTCATCATACCCGTCATGCCACCAACCAGCAGGAGGAATAGCGCAAGCAATGCCCACAACATGGGTAGCTCGTAACGAACACGCCCACGATACATCGTGAAAATCCAGTTGAATACTTTGACACCGGTAGGAATACCCACCAACATGGTCGTTACACTATAAAAACTATTGACACTGGGTGTTGCAGCCATAGTAAAGAAGTGATGCAGCCAGACACCCCAGGACACGCCACCGATAGCGAATGAGGCAATTACCATAGTCGCATATCCAAACAAAGTCTTTTCGGAGAATGTCGGAATTATTTCCGACATGATGCCGAAAGCTGGAAGAATCAGGAAATACACTTCGGGATGCCCCCAAACCCAAAACAGGTCATTATAAAGCATCAGGTTCCCACCCATACCAGCGGTATAGAAATGGGTGCCCACATAGCGATCTAAGCCGAGCAAAGCCAACGCGACCATCAACACCGGAAAGGAGGTGAGCGCGATGAGGTTGGTGCTGAGGGACGCCCATGTGAATATGGGCAAACGCATCCAGGTCATGCCCGGAGCACGCATTTTTACGATGGTAGCAATCAAGTTGATACTGCCCAATGAAGTACCGATGGCGCTCAACTGAAAGGTCCACATCCAGTAATCTACACCCACCCCAGGGCTGTATGGCAGTTCAAAATAGGGCACAAACCCATACCATCCACCATGGGCAAAGTTGCCCACGAACAAAGAGAGCATCACCAACGCCGCGCCGGCTGTCGTCAACCATAATCCCAGGGCATTCAGATACGGATAAGCCATATCTCTCGCGCCAATCTGTAAGGGCACGATAATGTTCATTAGCCCCACCAACAATGGTGTCGCCGCGAACACTACCATGATCAATCCATGGGCTGTGAAGATCTGCCCCAGATGGAACGGCGTAAGATATCCATGCACCGCGCCCATTTCACCCGGTGAACTAGGGCCTACGGCCATTGCCTGTTGAGTGCGAATCATCAAGGCATCAGCGAATCCTCGCAACAACATGATTAGACCAAGTAAAATATACATGACACCGATTTTTTTGTGATCAACCGTTGTCAACCATTCTCGCCAGAGATATCCCCATTTACCAAAATAGGTCGCCGCCGCCAGCACCACAGCAGCCAGGATGGCCACTACTATAAAAGTCACCATGAGAATCGGAACGTGATAAGGTATTTGCTGAAGCGTGAGACGACCCAGCAGAGGACTCCATGGCCCTTGTAAATGTACTAACATATCAATAGTCTCCTGCTTTTTGTTCGGCGCGCTGTTTTTGCATGTAATTGACCATGTTTTCGGTCATGGCCATGGGTGTCCGCCATACTTTGCCGCGCATGACTTCGCCAATCACATAATCAAACAAACCGGATTGCACGTTACCGAAGGTTTGCTGATCACCACCCACGGCTATGTAAGGTTTTGCAAAGCGATTAAAACCAGCGTAGCTGAGATGCTGGGGCGATTGCTGAGCACTTTTCACCCATTGCGCAAATTGGGCTGCGCTTACCGCTTTCGTTTGGAAATGCATCCATGACAGTCCTGCACCGCTGTAATCGGCAGAAAAACCTATGTAGGTACCTGCCTTGTCAGCCACCAATGCCTGCTTGGTACGCATACCTGGCATAACATCGATCATTCCAACCAACTGGGGAATAAGGAAATCATTCACGACGGAAGTGGACGTCAGGCGGAACTTGACAGGAGTCCCTACCGGAACCACTAACTGGTTTACCGAGGCAATATGTTGTTGTGGATAAATAAACAACCAGCGCCAATCTGTTGCTATCACGTCAACTTCTACGGGATCTCCGCCATCCGCCTTCTGCGCTTTGGCGATAACACCTGGGTTATATGGGTTGACATCATAAATGGCCTTTACTGACAGGTAGGACAAGATACCGACTGTCACTAAAGGAATACCCCATACAATGGCCTCTATGGCATTTGAGTGACTCCACGTTGGATGATAACTTCCTTTACCGCCTTTTCTATATCTCCACATCGCCCATATGGTTAGTAACGTTGTGGGGATAACAATCAACAACATAATCACGACATCAAGAATGAAGTAGTGATAAAATGTACGCGACATCAAACCTTCCGGTTTTAACAGATATAGGCCGCTATCAGAACAGCCTCCCAACGCGAGCAATGCTGGTGGTAGCACCATTTGTGCCCACATTTTGTAGCGTTTATTCTTTATAAACACCTGAACCTCCAATACACACTGTGTAATATATCCGGCCCATCGTCGCCGGTTTCCTTACGCTCCCACCATCTTCCTGCTACTACGGTTATTTGTTTTATCTAACTGGCCTGCATGATCCGTTTTGGTCTGTGCGCTGATCTCGTGGACTGCCGGGGCAGAGACACCCGATTTGTCACTAAAGGCCAATCGGAACTCTGCAACACAAGCTACGCGACGCTTGCGGGATTCACGACCAGGGAAAATCAGGTACTCATCGGGAAAATTGAGCAACTTCTCACGGATGCTGCGCCATTGCTGGGCAATATTGCCCCCTGGCCCGCAGGCACCCGGCCCAGTAGCGAGGAGTGTTTCGCCGGTAAACAAGCGATCGGCCCACCAATAGGTAACCGCACAGGGCATTTGCCCCGGAGTGTGAAGAACCCGGATGGTCTCTTCACCGAAATGTAACGCGTCGTTATCCCGTAAGCGCACATCGACACCTTGGTATTCCGTCGATTCGTGCGCAACCACGCGCGGACCCAAGGGCCTAAGTTTATTCAACGTATCCTCGAGAGCGGGGTCGGGAGAGTGGGTGAGCAGGATGTATTGCACGGTCATTTTGCGTTCTGCCAAAAATGACAGCGCCTGTGCGACGAGATCTGCTGTGGGGTCAATAATCACACCCTGTCTGGTGACGGGATCCCCTAGAACATACGAAAGCGATCGCTTCTTAGCGGCGCACTGCCTAAATAACATTTATAATCACACCTTGCTATGCGGTTATAATGAGACTACGCAATTCATATTCCACAAGCAAGACAGAATATTATAACTAGTTAATATAATGATTCTCATGCAGTACAGACTTGATTTATTTTGTCTAGTTAATGTGTTGATTGGCCTATAAATATTTTCTCAAAGCCCATGCCCTGCCATTTGTGGCACACCTCAAAAAAAGCGTCCGCCATCCCTGGCATGTACTAAAATATTTTTTCCCCAACAATTTGGCCGGGTTAGCAAGGTGATTGTCGCTAAGTAACTTTCTGGGGTTCTCGTATGGATTCCGGCCCGGGCGTGGTCTCAGGGTACCTCACGCAGCTTAGATCTCGCTGGCCAATGCCTTGACGATCATCGTTGCCATAACCATAATCCCCCATGCCTGCCTACTGTTATCCATTAAGCCGTGGATCGCGGGATAGAAACAGTTAGTCCGTTCGTTGTCGAAATTCACTCGACAGCGGCAAACACCTGTTGCGGCTCGAGCGTACATCAATCCTTGAATGGTAGAGGAGCTTGTAATGGGCGTAGAGAATTCGGATGGCAAAGAAATAAGAAACATTGTTCTCGCCATAACTACTGCGCGCACACGCCGGGGGCGTTACTTAAAAGTGGTCACGTTATTCGCTTCTTTTGTTGCCAGCCTGTTGATTCCTATGGGGGTTATTGTGATCTATTTCCTATGGAAACATGGCAATAAGATTATCAATGAAAACCGCGAAAGAGTCGGTCAATTTTCTTGAATAAATAAAAATGTACGGCAATGGCCATTAAGGTATAAGCACGGGCGAAGAGTAGGCGGAAGGCGGTGCTGGGGGTGGCAGCAGCACCATGGACGGCCTCCGTGATGGAGGAGTCGCCTGTCGGCGGTAATGCTGCGGGTGTCTTTCGCGAAATCGGTGCGGGCCATTAGGAAAATAAGATCCGACAAACCCAGGTAGGTAGACATTCTGTGGCGGTGGGGTGCGGGCGGTCTGCAGGCTGTTCTGATAGTTATTAATGGCAGTCAGCAGGTTCAGGCGGGCAATGGCCGCCTGTGCCTCGGATGCCCCTGATGGGGCCTCCTCTTTCGCAGCCGGACCAGACTTCGTTGGCGCAATCGTCGTCGGTGGCGGGGCGGGGGTTATCGGGGGAATGGCTTGAATCTTCTGTGCTCCACGGGGCGGCCGGTCCCCATAGCTCACCGCGCCATTTGGCGAGACCCATCGGTAAATGGGGTCTCCGGTTGCAACCGGGATAGTGGTGAGGCTCCAGACAATAGTGGCTAATATCAACAATGCCCTTCCAACCAGAATCCGATGGATGAGGGCATTCTGGACTTCGGGCATGTCAGTCCTGCTTCGCCGCCAGTTCGGCCTTGAGGCGGGTGAGGTCGTCGTCGACACCGCTGGTGGCGCGGAGTTTGTCCATTTCCCGCTCTGTCTGGGTGCGATGGTCCAAGGGGTCGTTAATGATGCCTGACTCCAGCAGGCCGTCCATGGCCTGGGCCTTGGCCTGCTCGTGCGCAGTGCGGTCCTGCGCCCGGCGCAACGCATCTCCGGCGTCATCCAGGCCGTGACCCAAACCGGTGAGGGATTCGGTGACCTTCACTTGCGCCTGCGCCGCCGCCATCTGGCTTTTCATCACTTCTTTCTGGGTGCGGAACTGCTCAATGCGCTCTTGGAGTGCGTGCTCATAATCCATAAGCTTCTGGGCCTGGGCGGCGACCGTGTCGTGGGCCTCTTGCAGCGCCGTGATTTTCTGCGCTTCGGCCTGCTTTTCCGTCAGCGCACTGCGTGCCAAGTCTTCGCGGTTGGCGTTGAGGGCCATGCGGGCATTCTCTTCCGCCTTGGCGGCCAGCTTTTGCGCCTGCGCGATCTGATTTTCCAGGGATACCCGTTCGGTGACCACGTCGGCAAGGTGGCGCTTGGCCTCTTGCAGGCTGGTCAGCATTTTCTCGTAGGAAAGGTCCAGGGTTTCGGCGGGGTCCTCGGCTCGGCTGAGTAGTTTGTTGACTTTGGCTTCCAGAATATTGGCGGCGTGCTTGAAAATGGACATGCAGGGCTCCTGTAGGGCGCGGTGAAGAACTGTGTGCTTAGATATAGCACAGCCCATCATCTCCGCAACTTTTTGTAAGCTTTCCGCTTTATGCTCACCAACCCGGAATGCTGGTCAACCCTCCATAAACCCCCAACCCGCCCGCCAGAATCACCACAAACAGCACCAGCCAGAGGTAAGGGCCGCGCAAGCGGTGTTCGGCTGGCAGCGCCTTGATGGACAGGGCGACCAGAAAGCCCAGCACCAGGGGCAGGAGTAGTGCATTCATTACTTCGACGCCGATGTCGAGGCTGACGAGATCGGGGATGGTGATCACCGCCGCGGCGCCAGCCACGATGATGGCGGTGTAAATCCCGTAAAACCAGGGCGCATCCTTGGGGTGATGCTCCAGCGAGTGGCGAAAGCCGGTGACTTCTCCCCAACCCCAGGCCCCGGCGAGGGAGGCGACAATGGCGGCAACCATGCCCGCGCCGAGGATGCCTACGGAAAACACGATGCGCCCCCAGGTGTCCCCCAGGTACGGGATAATGGCTTCGGACAGTTGATGCACGGTGTTGAGCGGCGCATTGGGGTTGAGGCGGCCAATGGTGGCGGCCGTCGCGATCAGCACCGCCGCCATGACTGCCTGTGTAACGACCGCGCCAAAGGCCGTGTCCCAACGGGCGTGGCGGTAATGTTCGGGGTGCAGGCCTTTATCGGCGACGGCAGACTGCTGGTAGAACACCATCCACGGCATGATAACGGCGCCGATGTTGGCGGCGACCAGTATCATATAGTCGTCATTGGTGATGGGAGCGTGCAGGAGGCCGTCCAGCATCTCGTGCAGGCTGGGATGGGCGGCCCAGGCAATGCCGAAAAACACCAGCTCGAAAAGACCCATGATCAGGGCGATGCGCTCTACCCGCCGGTAGGAGCCGGTCCAGACGATGAGCAGCAGGGTGGCTGCTGCCAGGGCAACACCCACATAGCGCGGCAGGCCGTAGAGATGGCTGACACCGGCAACTCCGGAGAACTCCGTTAGCAGGGCGCCGGTGGTGGCGACACTGAGACCGGCGACGGAGAGATAAGCCCAGCCTTTCCCGAAGGTTTCGCTAATCAGTTCGCCGTGGCCTTTACCGGTAAAAATGCCCAGACGCACCGTCAGTTCCTGCACGATATAGAGGATAGGCATGAGGATGAATTGCAAGAGCAGCAGCTTGAAGCCCCATTGTGCGCCACTCTGCGCGGCGGTGATGATGCTGCCGACATCAGTATCGGCGAGCATGACCACCAGACCAGGTCCCAGCACCGCCAGGAATATTTCCCAGCGAGAACGATGAGCGGGTGTGCTGGTTTTGCTGGGGGCGGGCGTTGACGACATAGGGAGCATCCGTATTTGTCTTGTTTAAACGCGAATGATTCCCGTTTGTTTGTGCTTTGTCAAGTACATTGCTGTCTGGAAATACCGCTAACCACTATCTGCTGCTAGTCTTTTTTGTCGGGGAATGACAGGTGAGCGGTCAAACCACCCGTTTCGGCGTTGGCGAAGCGGAGGGTGCCGCCATGCCGGGCCATGATATGCTGGCAAATCCGCAGGCCGATGCCGGAACCATGCCCCGACTGGCGCGGTAAGGTGCCGCTGTTCATCGGCCCGATATCCCGTTCCGGCACGCCGGGGCCATGGTCGCGCAGACAGATTTCAGTGCTGGCCGGATGGCGGATGATTTGCATATCCAGGCGTCCACCGCCGTAATGCCGGGCGTTGTCAAAAAGATTACGAAACACTCTTTCCAGCGCCAAAGGGCGGCAGCGCAGAGGCGGTAAGGTGGCAGGTCCGGCAGGATGCTCTATCTGTACCTCCAGGCCGTAGCGTTCCCGGGCCGTCTCGGCCATTTCAGCCACCCAGTCGCGCACCCCCACCTGGATGACCCTTTCCTGGTCTCCGCTGCGCACCAGGGTCAGAAACTTATCGATGGTCTCATCCATTTCGCTAACGTCCACCAGCATGGCCGCTTTTTCGGCCAGCAGATCGTGGTCCTGAAGGTGCAGGGTCAGCAGCAGGCGCGACAGGGGGGTGCGCAGTTCATGGGAAATACCGGTGAGTAGCAGGGTGCGTTCTTCGTGCAGGCGATGCAGATCCTTGGCCATGCTGGTGATGGCCTGCTCCAGATGACGCACCTCCAGGGGGCCGCCAATGGGTTCGAGAGATTCCGGCATATCGCCCCGGCCGATGCGCGGTGCCTCCGCTGCCAGTCGGGCCAGGGGACGGTTGATCTGGCGGACGATGATCCAGGCGCCGAGCAGGGTACAGAGGGCGATGACACCGAGGCGCATAAACATGAAGCTTTGCCCGCCGAAATTCATGGGAGAGACGCGCATACCCAGCCAGGGCTGGCGGTGGTCGCCGCGAATCCACATCCAGGTGGCATGGGCATCGACGGGGCCGACCCGCAGCGCCGCGCCGGGGGCAATCCGGGCCAGATAATGGGCGCTTTGGCGCAAAAAATAGTTGCTGGCGGGCGCGCCCGGCAAATCATGGGGCGACCGCCATTGCAGGGCACCGACTGGTGTGTGATCGGCGTCGGCGGCAATCAGGGCATGGTCAGTCTGCCAGAGAAATTCCGCGAAGCGTTCGGCGGCAGGATTCAGAACATATTGATGAAACAAGACATAGACGGCGCCTTGGGTCCCCAGCAGCAGAACCGCTAGCAGGAGTACGGTCCGCCACAGGGTGCTACGCGGCCAGAAGCTGCGCATGCTCAGGGTTCCGCGACAAACAGGTAGCCATGACCCCAGACCGTGCGGATATGCCGAGGTCGGCCGGGGATGTTGTCGAGCAGGCGGCGCAGGCGGGAAATCTGCATATCCATGCTGCGATCGTCGTTTTCGAGGTGGCGGCCGCGGGTCAGCCACATCAGCTTTTCGCGGGTCAGCGGCTGGCCTTCATGCTGAATGAGCGTCGCCAGGGTCTGGAACTCGGCGCTGGTGAGAGACAAGCTCTGTCCGCCAAGTTGAATTTCTTGCCGGCCCATGTCCACGGTGAATGGGCCGCATTGGAAGGGGGCCGTTAGCGCTTCAGGGCGGGGGGCTGCGGCGCGGGTGCGGCGCAGGATCGCCTGGATGCGGGCCACCAGTTCGCGGGGGTGAAAGGGCTTGGCGAGATAGTCGTCGGCGCCCATCTCCAGGCCCAGGATACGGTCTATTTCATCGCCGCGCGCGGTGAGCATGAGGATGGGGACATCATGATGCTGGCGCAGCCGTCGGCAGATTTGCAGGCCGTCTTCATGGGGCAGTCCGAGATCGAGAACGATCAGATCAACCGGTGTTTCGGCAAGCAGACTGTCGATCTGCCGACCGTCATTGATGCCACGCACCGCAAAGCCAAAACCCTGCAGGTGCGACTCCACCAGGCTGCGCAGGCGCAGGTCATCGTCGACGACCAAAATCTGTTTCTGTGTGTCCATGTGTACACTCTAACCCGTTGTTCTCGGGTGGGCCAAGGCCAAATGTAACAAAGCCTCCCGACCGCCGCCAAAGTGACAGTCTGTTACGTTTTAACAGACCTACAGCAAAGATTGTTACAGGCATTCCCGCTACCATTTTTCCCTGTTGCGACGGCTGCGCAGGGAGTTGCCCTCTCGGTGCTTGCGGATAGCACCGCTTATTCCCGTATATCGACTGAGTGAGGGATTTACATGAAACACGCCAGGTATCCGCACGGCCAGGGGCGGCAGAAAGCGGGGCGTTCAGCTCCGGGTATGGCCCGGCTGGGTATTCTGTTCGGGGTTGTCGCTGCGGCGGGTTGCGCTGTCGGGCCGCAGCTTAGCGCACCTGCCGTGCCGG
>NZ_JAGDVS010000052.1 GCF_023255755.1 Acidithiobacillus sp.
ATCTGTCTCATCGCCCGAATTCAGAGCCGCGCCGGGCGGCGCTGCTGGTGAGCTTGCGGCGTTTCTGAGACGACCCCTTTCTGCGACATGGGAAGTGCAACTGCGCCATCATGCCACCCAGTTCTCGACGATCAGGCCTGCGCCGGCATAGAGATCGAAATCGGCCGTGTTGTTGGTCACCAGGGTGACCCCCAGCGATAAAGCATGCGCGGCAATCATGCGGTCGAAGCTGTTCTTTCTGGCTGGGAATTTCCGGGAGAGCTTTCCAAAGAGGGCCGCCGCGTCCATGTCGAAGTCCTTGGCGGTCAGCCTGCTCAAGAGCGCGGCCATTTCGGACTGGCTGTTATGCACGTTCAGGCCACAACACAATTCAGCCCAGGTGATCGAACTCACCCCAATCTCACCGGGTTTGCAGGCCGCGAACCGCCGGATGACTGACTCCGGCTGCTCCTTCATGAGATAGATGCAGATATTGGTATCCAGCAAGTAGCGCAGCATCACCAAGATCGTTCCGCCTCGACAAACTCCGGCCGCTCAGCGGTGTGCTGTGGGCGAAGCGCAGCGAACAGCGCCGGAAGCGATTCGAGCGAATTCTCCTCAGGCTCCACGATGAGCCTGTTGCCCTCTCGAATCACAACCAATTTGGTGTGCTTCGGGAACGCCATGCTCACAGGGATGCGCACGGCTGGTGAGTTCCCCGCCATGAATTGGCGGGTATGAAAGATCTTTTGCATGACCATCTCCAGAAGTGTTAACGTCACGTTATCACATCGATTGGGTCTATGCAATGGCGCGCTACGCTTTCTCAAAAACGGTGGTTTTGGTCATTCTTTCCAATCGCCTAGCTTAAGTGGCGTCGATTGCTTTCAAAATCCCCTCACTCAGCATGCGCCGTATCAACGCTTGCCCCTCGGCGATCTGGTGTAGCGTAGGCTGAGCACTCTGATTTTCACGGATTTCTGCGGCGAGTTTGTCCGATGGAATGGTTGTCGCTGAGATGTTGTAAAGCGCATATGCGATTACCGCGTCCTGCGGCACGCCCCGGCCGTTGTCGTACATCCGGCCCAAGTTGAGTTGCGCGTCGGCGTTGCCTTGATCGGCGGCCTTGCGGTACCAGTAGACGGCCTGGGCATAGTCTTGCGGCACGCCTTCGCCGTTGTTGTACATGACGCCCAGAAGAAATTGCGCGTCTTTGTTATTCTGGTTTGCAGATTTTTGGAGCCAGAACAAAGCTTTTGCATAGTTCGTCGGCACGCCCTCTCCGTTGAGGTATAAGCTCCCTAAGCTGTATTGAGCGTTGGCATTGCCTTCTGACGCTGCGGCTCTTAACTTGTTTAAGGAACCGCTGATCAACTCCCAGTTTTCCGCGCCTGATCGATTCTCTGCCGATCTCTTTTCATGATGTGGCAGATTCTGCGCAGTGGGTGGCGATTGCGGCGGATATCGGGGTCGTTTTCTCGGGTTTGCGGGGATTTCCCCGTCGTTTTGTGCCCTCAGGACGCAGGTGTGCCTTGCGGGTTCAAGAGCTTGTTTTTGGCCAGCGCCAGATTCACCAGTCCGAACAGGCTGTAGAGCTGGGCGGTGTTCTTCGCCAGTCCCTTGTAGCGGGTCTTCTTGTGACCGAACCGATTCTTGAGCACATGAAACGCATGCTCCACCCGGGCACGCACACGGGCCTTGGCCCGCTCCAGCGCCTGGATCAGGGTCTTGTGTGGACCCTGAGGCAGCTTGTTCACCGTGCTGCGGCGCTGGGCAATCTGCCAGTCCACGTCCGGACGCATGCGGCCTTGCGTCTGCGCCTGGACCACCTCCGCGCGCTGTGGCGCGCCGGTGTAGCCGGCGTCGGCAAACACCTGGGTTTCCTCGCCATGCAGCAGCTCGGCGGTGTGGGCCACATCGCTTTGGTGGGCGGGCGTGGTGTGCAGGCTGTGCACCAGGCCGCTGTCGGCATCGGCCCCGATGTGGGCCTTCATGCCAAAGTGCCACTGGTTCCCCTTCTTGGTGGAATGCATCTCAGGGTCGCGCGTGCCAGTGCGGTTCTTGGTGGAGCTGGGTGCGGCAATGAGGGTGGCATCGATCATGGTGCCCTCGCGCATGAGCAGACCGCGCTCGCTCAGGTGGGCGTTGATCTGGGCAAACAGGGCCTGGGTCAGATCATGGGCCTCCAGGAGGCGGCGGAACTTGAGCAGGGTGGTGGCGTCGGGCACGGCTTGACGCGACAGGTCGATGCGCACGAACTCGCGCAGGGCCTGGCTGTCGGTGATGGCGTCTTCCAGACCTTCATCGGACAGGCTGTACCACTGTTGCAGGAAATACATGCGCAGCATGCGCTCCACGCCGATGGGCGGGCGGCCCACCCGGCCGCTCTTGGGATACACGGGCTCGATCACCGCCACCAGCCGCGCCCAGGGCACGACACGCTCCATCTCGCCAAGAAACTTCTCGCGCCGCGTGATGCGCTTCTTCATGGCATGCTCGGTACTGGAAAAACTGAGTTGGTGCATGGCGGCAAGAGGATCAGAGAATGGGACTCAATGATGCAAGATGTGGGCAGGATAAATCAGCGGCTCCCAAAGACTCACCCGGCGGGTGAGAAGACAACGGGGCTAGTTTAGCCATTTATCCGTTATGAATCAACATCTTATGCTCATTCAGCAGGCTCGTAATCATGGATTCAGGCCCTGGTCAATTAAATAACATTTATAATCTATTCATAACTGTATTTATCGTATTATCCCATAGTGTGAGGTCGGTTTTAAGAAACTGCTCGTGCGGAATGTAGTGCGACCCGTCAGACGAAAAACTTAGCCCGACCGTGCCATTATATATATTAATTGATCCAGATCGAAGGTATATGGAATTTTTACTCATGCGCAACCTGCCTAAGCAATCAAGAATATCTCGCACTTCATCTCGATTAATTATGGCATTTTTTGGATAAATCCGAATTGGATACGCTAAGCAGGTATCAGGGTCCAATAAATCTGACAGACTCAGAATTCGATACCTGAAAGGATCATCCATCTGCCAAATTATCGCCTGGCTACTCGCAAAATGTAATTTCATATGGAAAACGCCGTGAAACTGAATGAGCTCTTCGAGTACACTCATCACTGTAATGAAGTTTTCATCTAGCCTGCTGTTATAATGCTCAAGTTGGGTGTTTGTATGTGTTAGGCCTGTTCCCGCAAAGAAATGACGCGCTCGTCGTTCCTCTTGATAGACTACGTCATTTTGAGGAAGATCACGCAAGGCGAAGTCCGCGCCAAGAAATCCGAGCAGTTTGCCTTCGTGATCGCGCAAAAAAAAGATGGCAGTTATGGATGGGCGCAAAGCATGCTGGCTAATGTAAGCATCGCAGAGCAAAAAATCGATGGCTTGTGTGGTCTCATCAAGATTAGGCCACTGTTGATAGCGCGTCTCCCGGCTCGTATCCAAGTAAGCGGCAACTGACAGTGCCTCGCGCATGTAAGGGCGATCAGAGCGATCACGACCACAGTGTTCCAATATCAGCCCCTCACGAGTTATGCTTGAGCTGACCTGTAATCCTTCTCGATTTAACACGTAAAGATACTTACAGTGTGGAATAGTGTTAAAGTATTTCGCTAATAATTCATCTAGCTCAGAGCGACATGCTATTGTATTATCTAAGTGGCTAATTTTTTGACTACATGAAAGTCCAATTTTCTGCATTGGACCGTAAAATAACTCCATAAGTGCTCTCCGTTGCCGGGATACCACACCGGACACAGGTTCAGGGGGTTGTAACGTGATCGCTTCATGAGAAGCCGCGTCACTGCTGGCAGTGTATAGAGAAGTCATGATGAGAATCCTTTAATGAATTGACTTGGAATCCGGTAAAAACCTGGAAAAGTGGATCGGCAATCAGAACGTTGATTGCCAATGTCTTGTTCAGGATGTCTGCCACTCTCCCGCACCGCGTCGCTCGCGCAGCGACCCGTCTTCAGCAATCTGGAAAATAGTCAGCCAACGGTTATTTACCAGTTGAGCTAGAACCGGAGCATCTGCAATGATTCGGTCTATCGCCTCAAAGGGAGCCTCGACCAAAGCCGACAATCGCAGTGGCTCGTGCTGCAGACCACTTGCGTTATCCCGGAGGGATTGTTCTGATAGACCTACCCGCAGATCACCCCCATTCCCCTCCAGCACCCCCAGTGTGCCGCCCACAACGTTGTGTAAAACTTTATTACCACAGCCTTGGTGCTGATTGTCGATGGTCGATCCGTAATACTGAAGATTAATCCAGTTTGCCACCACGAGGGGCGCTGTAAGAATGAGCTTCAGCACGCTGAAATCAGAGTCCTTTGCCGAATCGTAGTCGTGGAGGAACGCTCTTCCGGCCAGATTACGGCCACGTGTTCGCCAACGGGGCGCAGCAATAAAGGCGGCATTGCCGGCCAGAGCCCACTCGGGCCGGACCTGGGACCAATCGCGCCCACGCATCGTCATATTCCGTGCGACTTCGACAGGTTCCCGTAGGTCCGGCTCAAGGCGCAGCATCCGCTCCATTCGGGTACGATTGGCCGCCTCGTCCAGGGACGCTCGAAGTTCCGCGACCAATTTTGAATTAAGGCGTGAATCGTCCAGGCCACCCAAGATGTTCACCCGATCCGTAGTCGTATCGTGCAGAGCTGGGAGGAAGACGACGTGTGGATCCACTGTCCAACCCTTGGCCAGCAAGCCTTGGCGCACGGCTGGATCGTTGAGGAGGTCTGCTGCTGCTTTGGCGTTTACTTCGCCCGTCTGACCAGCGCAAGCCCCACAATCTAGACCGGCCCGGTGCGGGTTGTTGGTGGTTGAGCTCCCGTGTCCAACCAAGAGAACTACGGGGGCCATCCCGAGATTAAGACCCAAACCGGTCAGAATGAACTCTGCCATCTGCACCCGCTGATCAAGGGTCAGAGATGCAGGCAGAGCGCATTGCAAGCTTGAATGTTCCTTGGCCGTAAGCCCTGCTGCATCGGGGGGAAGGGACGGGCGATGCAAGCCGAGAGTATCGGCAAGGAGTTTGCCAAAGTACGAAGGTCCAGCCGTTTCCACGAAGGAAAAGCAGGACGACGCGGATAACTTGAAATTCTTCCACTCTGCGTTGCGGCGCAAACGACGGAAACGTCGCTGAAAGATGACTTCTGGCCCCGTCTCTTCCACATGGACTTGGGGATTGAGGAGCACGGGCGTTTGGGTCCGCAGGACAGAGTCTCCGCGGCGGCGGTAATCCATCATGATCCCGAAAAAGCCCGCAAAACCGATAGTCTCAACGCCAGGCAGGGCGCTTTCCAAGTGCCGACGATAGACCTCTGAGCGCACATCGATACAGAACGCCGCCTGTATTCGCGCTCCCCCCGCTGCCTGGCCGCGCCGGGAAGGACGCGCACGAATGCTTGCTGCCAATTGACGACGAAAGGCTATTTCGGAAGCGCGCAGTAGAACCTCTCCTCGCCGCGCCTCTTCCAAATCCGAGCTTTTATCGTCGAGAATCCACCCCCGGATTTGTCGCTTCCATGCATCGAGCACCTCTGGTCGTGCGTGTTGTCGTAACAATGCTTCCCAGACCATGCGGATGGTCAGTAAATCTTCCAAGTCATTGTGGATTTGTCCCTGCAGTTCCGCCTGCCACAGCAGGTAGCGACACCAGCTTGCCCAGCCTCCGATGGATTTCAGGAGCACCAAGAGGTAGGCTTCTTCCGCCGCCTTGGGGATATCCAAAACCTGTACGGCCCAGAGTTTTGCCTCATTGGCGTTAAGAGGCAGACTGAGCAAACTGGAGCGTATAGCTTTGAGGCCCATAGGAACCAGGCTGCGATCTGCCAGCGTATATTGCCTCCAAGAACCGAAAAGCCCAAGTTCATGATCTTTGGGCAGGGGCCATAGAGCTTGCCCCTGATCGTAGTAAGCGGCCATAAATCGGCTTATCTGTTCTATTACGTACTGAGACACGGAGGCATGTCCCTGCCGGTTCATTAATTCGGGCAAGCGAGGTAGACGCATTGGTGTCTCTGGGGTCTGCTGCAGATAGGCTAGCCAATCCTCTTCTTCGCTAGGCAAACCCAGGTCCTCTGCCGCATGAGCTATGTCGGACAGGGCTAGTTTGCCGCAATTCAGCTGCTCGGCATACCAACGACGGTCCATGATCATCCGCTCCCCCACCGTCCCATGCAATTGAGCCGCCACTTCGGCGAAAGGCTTATCGGCGAAGCCCCAGTAAGGATTGACAGCAACGAAAGAGTCCAAGGGCCAGACCGGAGCTATCCGTCGGATGACCTGTTCGAAAACGGACTGAGATTTCAAATCATTCGAGTTACTCATTGGACACCTCCAGAATTTTCCAGGGCTGCGCGATTACGGTTGATGGATTCCAAAGACTCCAGAGCCAGATTCTTGGCAGGCAATTCAACGCCGACCTTCTCGGCCCAGAAGCGGTGGGAAAATTGTTCTACCCAATAGTCCACATATAGACCGTGATAAAGGTGGGTGAAGAGGGCGAGTTGCAGTCGCTGAGGCAAAAGCGCTCGCCCCGGCCCCTGTAGCCAGCTCAGGAAGAGAAAACTCCCGGCAATGCAGTAAACGAACAGACTCTGATTCATACTGCCGTCCGTCAGGGGGGGCGCCATATCACGTTGAAAGCCCCAGACGAAGAGGCTGTGAAGCAAGAGATAAGCGCCGCCCATAACCACCGCTAGTGCAATTGCCGTCAGGCGATCCGCCCATGCATCAAAGGAGAAGCCTTTGATCATCAGTTGGGTTAATGCCACAGCCAGGATAACCACCAGAGCTAACCAGACAGGATCCGCCACAGGATTTTCGCCCAAGGCCCAAGCCCCCCCCCCGGAGATGAGTACGCCTAGCACCACCGACACAATCCAGGTTCCGAGCGCAGGTATTTTCTTGCCCCCCGGTGGTACTTGCCGCAGCTGGTCCGTCACACTACCCGAGGACAGAAAGGCGTGCGCTTTATAGAGGGAGTGCCCTATCAGGTGCAAAAGGGCCAATGGGAAGAGACCCAAGCCAAGTTCCAGGGACATGAAGCCCAACTGGGCCGCCGTGGACCAAGCCAACATAGATTTGACGGCTGTCTGAGTAGTCATAACCAGCGAGCCGATAAGTACCGTCAGCAAACCCGCTGCACCCAGGAAAAGCAGAGCCGACGGCACCTGTACCAGCAAAGGACTTGTGCGCAGGGCCACGATGGCACCGCTGTAGACCACACCCGCGTGCATGAGGGCTGAGACGGGTGTGGGTGCCTCCATGACTTGAATCAGCCACCCCTGAAAGGGGAATAAGGCGCTCTTCAGGATCACCGCCGCCACGATTAACCAGGCCGCGACCTGCAAGGTTAGGGGTAATCCGCCGGCCCGCTGGGCGACTTCGCGCAACGCGTCAAACTGAAGGCTGCCCACATCTTGTCCGACCAACACCGTCGCTGTGAGCAAGCAAAGATCCGCCGTACGGCTGAAGATTGATTTCTTATGGGCCGCCATAATGGCTTTGGGACGGTCTCCATAGAACTTGAGGAGCTTGTGGAGACTGAAACCTGTTGCGATGATCCCCAAGGTGAATAGGCCCAAGTTTCCGGAGATGACCACTAACAGGAAAAACCCTGCGGTGAAGGCCAGCAACCGCGCAAAGCGAGCTTGCTGGGGGTCGCCGTCAAGATACTGGATACTGTACTGAGCGATCATCACAATGACGAAGGCCACGAGGGTAGCCAAGGCCAGAGTTAAGCCATTGGCGGTAACGGAAATGGGTAAATCAAAACCCAGCCCTGGCAAGGGCAGACTCGCCAGAATCAGATTGTCCCGCGCACCCAAAAAAAATGTGCCATCGGCCAAAAACACCGCCCCCAAGGCGAAGAGTGCCGCCCAGCGGACACGCTGACGAGCGCTCAGCGCGGAATGGCGGGTCGCCTGGACCCGAGGCAGTGCACTAAGCAAAAGCCCCAGGGGCATGAGGGCCAGGGCTGCACTCGCGAGCCAAGGCGTGGAAAAGTTGGTGAACACGGCTACCTCCTCAGTCAGAAATTGAGGAGACTTTAAGGCAGTCTAACTATTTATTCAAATTGAAATAAAAAATAATGTGTATTTATTTTTATCAATAGTTTGATCTTATAAGTGGCGGGAAAGATCCGGCCAGAGGGCCACGAGACGGCGAGTGATAAAGCTTTCCTGAGAAGTTGAGAACTCCAAGAAACTCTGGGCAATGAGGGACAAAGTCTTGCCCCGAGGGTAGACCAGGTACCACTTTCGCAGAATGGGAAAGTGCTCCACATCCAGAATCTGAATAGGGCCACCGGTTCCCTCGAGGGCCAAGGAGTGGATCGAGAGGATGGAGATCCCCAGACCGCTAGCCACGGCATGCTTGATGGCTTCGTTGCTGCTGAGCTCCATGATGATCCTGGGTTTGAGACCATGTTCAGTAAAAAGGCGCAAATAAGCGTGACGGGTGCCTGAGCCCGGTTCTCGGATCAAAAACGGTGCTTGGGCAATGGCGGCCAACGATAAGGGCGAGTTGCCGGTCACCAAGGGGTGGTTCCGGGAAGCCATCACTGCCAGGGGGTTGTGGGCAAAGGGGATTGCATCAACATCCACTTCGGTCTCCGGTACTTGGCCCATGATGTAGACGTCATCTTCATTGTTCCGGATCCTCTGGATGATTTCGTCCCGGTTGCTCACCTGCATGGCGAACTCAATGCCCGGGTAACGCTCACCAAAGGCAGCTAGGAGTTCGGGGGCAATATATTTAGCCGTCGTCACCACCCCCAGGCGCAGCTTGCCTCGTCGCAGCCCTTTCCGATCTGCCATCTGACTGTTCAGATTCTCCAGAGTACGAAAGATCTCGTCGCAGGCGGCGAAAAGATCTTGTCCAGCACCCGTCGGTCGCACCTGCCTACCCACCGAATTCAGTAGGGGCATGCCCAGCGAGATGGTGGGCTGAGCTAGAAAAAGTGCGTCCGCCGCCCTGGTAAAGCTCCCTAGCCGAACCACTGTCGCAAAGATCTGCAGTTGCCGGAAGCTCACGTGACGAATCAGGGACGAGGCGGGTAGGTTGTTCATGGCGTGCAGAAGTAAGCGGGGTGACGTAGCTAACGCCTTGGAACCGTTCTCATGACTACCTCTGGAATGGACAATCCCATCGGTAACCCTAGATAGTGAACCGCACCGGGTTTCGAGGAGGCTTGTTGGCTTGAGTCCGACCGTGCTGGTCTGACAGTCAAGCGGATTGTTGGGTTTCAGATTCTCTCTCATTCAGCCCCCCGCAGGGGCCGCCGGAGGCGCCCCCCCTGGTTGGGCCATGTTCCATGGCTCAATCCTCCTGTTGCGCTGTCGCGTGGGCAGCCATGATGGCGGGCACGGTCTGGTCTTGACCTCGCCAATAGTTGGCCTCGGCCTCGGCAGGCGGGATGTAACCGATGGGCTCGAGCAAGCGGTGGTGGTTGAACCATGACACCCATTCGAGCGTGGCCAACTCGACCGCCTCGCGCGTCTTCCACGGCCCGCGCCGGTAGATCATCTCCGCCTTGAACAGCCCGTTGATCGTTTCCGCCAGTGCGTTGTCGTAAGAGTCCCCCGTGCTGCCCACCGAGGGTTCGATGCCGGCCTCGGCCAGGCGTTCGCTGTAGCGGATCGAGACGTACTGGCTGCCACGATCGCTGTGATGCACCAGGGTGCCATCGCGCTGAGAGCGGCGCGCATAGAGCGCCTGCTCCAGCGCATCCAGCACGAAATCGGTCTGCATCGAGGTGCTGACTCGCCAGCCGACGATGTAGCGCGCAAAAACGTCAATGACAAAGGCCACATAGACAAAGCCCTGCCAGGTCGACACATAGGTGAAGTCCGCCACCCAGAGTTGGTTGGGTCTGTCGGCCTTGAACTGGCGATTCACACGGTCCAGCGGGCACGCCGCTTTGGCATCGGGCACCGTGGTGCGCACCCCCTTGCCGCGGCGCACGCCTTGCAGCCCGGCGCGCCGCATCAGCCGCTCGACCGTGCAGCGCGCCACCGTCACGCCTTCACGCAGGAGTTGGCGCCAAACCTTGTCGGCGCCGTAGACCCGCAGATTCTGGTCGAACACGCGCTGCACTTGGGGCAGCAGGATGGCGTCACGCTGTGCCCGCGCAGGCAGCAGCGCGGGGTTGCGCACACGCGCGGCGTAACGCCGGTACGCCGACGGGGCAACCTGCAACGCGGTGCAGATCGGCTCGACCCCGTGAGCACCCCGGTGCTCATCGATGAAGGCGTTCACTTCTTGAGCTGGCGGTCGAGCTCCGCCTGGGCGAAATAGGCGCTGGCCAGCTTGAGGATCTCGTTGGTCTTGCGCAGCTCGCGCACCTCACGCTCGAGCTCCTTGATGCGTTGCTGCTCGGCGGTGGTTGCGCCGGGGCGCTTGCCGCTATCGCGCTCGCCTTGGCGTACCCACTTGCGCAGGGTCTCAGCCGTGCAGCCGATCTTGCCGGCAATGGACTCCATCGCCGCCCACTGCGACGGGTACTGGTCTTTGGCATCGAACACCATGCGCACCGCGCGCTCGATGACCTCGGGAGAATACTTCGGGGACTTCCTCATCATGGCTCCATTCTCTCAATCGAAGGAGCCTCCTCAAAAACCGGGGCGATTCAATAGTGTTGTCACGAGATTCGGAGTCAAAGGGCGAGACAGCGGATTTGCACGGCGGTAGCGAATGAGGCGAAGGATTTCGCGTAGCGCGTCACGATTCCCCTCCATCGCTTGAGATGCAGGAATGCGTTCTCGACCAGGTGGCGCAGCTTGTAGAGCGCTTTGTCGTACGTTCTGGGTTCCTTGCGGC
>NZ_JAGDVS010000075.1 GCF_023255755.1 Acidithiobacillus sp.
TATGGGTGCCGGAGCAGGAAAGAGTCATCATCTCCTCCCTTACCCACAAACGCTACCGCCCTATGGACGGCTTTCGTCCAGAAATGGGGAAACCAGCCGGGCTGTGGCCCGGCTTGCCGACCACAACCCAGCCTGCTGACGGGGGCCGGTTTGGACCCGCTCCGTTGTCTGGGCTAGAGCCGTGGATTTTGTGGGTAAGGGTATCCCGTGCCCGATGCTTGACGTTCGCCCTATATGCTCTATATGTACCATCTCAAACACCAATGAAAAGGCGAGGAAGCCACCAGTGACAAATCGAAGAGCCGAGAGGCCAGGTGGGACGCTGCACGGTTCTGGGTGCGTGACTTTATCGCCTGGTACAACCATGAGCATCGTCACAGCCGCATTCGCTTCGTCACCCCGGCCCAGCGTCACCGGGGCGAAGATCGCGCGCTGCTGGCGAAACATCACGGACTTTATGAGGCGGCCAAGGCGAGAAATCCTACCCGCTGGTCAGGCGGCACACGCAATTGGACACCCGTCGGTGCGGTAGAGCTGAACCCGCAGCGGCAGGATAAAAAGGCTGCTTAAGAAATGGGAAACGCGACAACTGACAGACGCCGCCTGGCCAAAGCCAAAGCCAAAGCCAAAGCCAAAGGCGCATGCTGCGTCAATTCATGGCCATTATAGGCAGGAAAGATGCACCAACAGGCCACCCGAAACAGACGGAAGCCACAGCATGGCCCATGATGGTCTTGCGATTCCTGGTTTATGGGGTCCTTTCGTCAGCGGATGATCATAATACGGGACCCTTACTGAACGGTGACCTGACAGATATTGCAGATATGGATAAAACTGAAGAGGATGCAGACTTTGCAACGGACGAAGCGAATTCTAATCAGAAAACAGATCCCCGACTGCTCGCACGGCTCTGCTGCAGATAGGCCAGATGGTGGATCCTGATCGGGTGATCGCATGGCTCTGCGATCCCAACAGAGAACCGGAAACCAGTTTTTTACCAAAGTGCCGGAACGCCAAATTGCTTATACCATAGAGGATTTGCTTAGGAAATGACCGTATCCGACAAGGAAAAACTCCAGAAGTCTGGAAAGGTGTTTTGCGAGGATTGCCGACACTTCGAGTTCGGGCCGACGCCTGGTGGGCTGGGCCTCTGTGCCCTCACCAAAATCCGCCAGATTCGAGTCGAAGAAACCGGCAAAATCGTCCCCGATCGCCAGGGGCTTCCGCCAGACACCAACCCGAATAACGGCCTTGCGGCGTGCTTCCCAAAGGCTCCAAGAATCTGTGCGAAGTACCAAGAATGTTGATTCATGCCCTTACTGAAATGCAATTCTATCCATCAACCCGTTGGCAGACTCCACCAACATTTCATGCAGCGATGGAATCGGCGCCAGCGTCCTTTCGGCAGGGTGCGATTCTGCAATTTGAGGATGCCGATAATTTACCGCTGGGTAAAATGTCGCAAGCGGCACTGAAACAAGCCGTTGCCGTTGCTCTAAAAGGCGGTTTTCGCAATCCGTGGCCGTACACATGGGTGCAGGTGTCCAAGGGACACCCGGAAACCGTCACGGTGTGGGCTTTGTTCGGTACCAAACTGATAGCCGTCCTGCACACACTCGCAAACACTGGCGTGCTCCACTCCACCCCGGACGGCTCCTGGCCAGTGTACGAACGCTTGCCGGTAACCACGATGCAGGGCGCTTTTCCCACCCCGCTGACGCCCTATCAGCAGCGGTTATATCGTGCGGCCAAAAGCGCGGGTTTTGCACTGAGGGGTACCGATATCGATGATTGGCATGGCGCGCTGGTCCAGTGGCGGCCCTATGACGACCCCGGCATCAAATGGGTAAGCTACTTCGACGGGGGCAGCGCCCTGCATTATTTTCCGCGCGCAGGCTACGGCTGGCCGCAAAGTGCGGGCTGCGTGGAAATGCCGGATAAAGCGGCCCATCAGGTTTTTAGTGCCATCCACTATGGCACTGTCGTTACGGTGGGCACCCGATTGCGGCGGGCTGAGCATTTTCCGGATTCCACCAAGGGAAACCGGTTATTTGCGTCGTTATACAGATAGGACCGTATCCACATGAGTGACAGTTGGAGCAAAGAAGAACTAAGCGCCTCGGTCGAAGCTTACATTGAGATGCAACGGAAGGAGCGCCAAGGCCAGCCTTTCATCAAGAAACGTTACTACCAGGATCTTGCAGCCAAGTTTGGGCGGACGGAAAAGGCATTTGAATATCGAATGCAAAACATTTCCTACGTCATGACGCTATTGGGCCGTGTCTGGCTGGCGGGTCTCAAGCCTGCTAAGAATGTTGGAGCAAACGTGGCTGCGGAAATTGAAGCAATGATTGCGCAGTCCGAGGGAAGGCAATTCATCCCTGTTGCCGCGTTTGAAATTGAGGCGCGCGAAGAAGCGAAAAAGAAAAACCTTTCAAAACCTCAAGGCAATCGCCGTCCAACAGCTACTTCATCCGCGATTACTCAGTACCAAAGGGATGCGGCTGTGAAGGCCTGGGTGCTTCAACAAGCCAATGGCAAGTGCGAATCTTGCGGCCAACCGGCCCCTTTCAATGGCTCAGACGGGCTACCATTCCTCGAAGTGCATCACGTTCGCCAGCTTGCCGATAATGGCTCCGACACCGTGACCAACGCGGTTGCTCTATGCCCGAATTGCCATAGAGAGGCCCACTACGGTGAAAACTCAAGAACATTGGTTTCGCAGCTCTACGAGCGTGTAAGCAGGTTAGTCCGTGAATAATCTGTATAACCCTGCGCTCAAGCGAGACTGGCAGATATTACCCGTTCCCAGTCTGGATGTGAACGACTGGTTCCGCTGCCAACCTGCCATTGACCACGAGAGTTCATCCATGATCGGCAGTCGCCCTGCCTATAGGACACCTGCAGCTATCCCGTTTTTAAAAACCCCGATTCAAAAAAGGCGTGTGGTAATTTGGTTGAGTCATCTCGACACATCAACCAATAAGGAGTTTTCCATGCACCAGAGTACGCTTTCCTTCAAAAACACCCTGTCCGGTCCCTCCGTCCAGGATATCGATACGTTCCGCCAACGGAACTTCTACCAATGGGTATTTACGGGTCCTCTGGGCTATTGTCAGAGCCATTCTGGATGGTCATTTTTTGGATTCTTACAGCGGGGAACCGACATCTTGTGCATCGCCGCTACGGATGGCGGGGACTTCTACACCAGCCGAATACCTCGGCTATCCCTGGAACAGGCATTATCCCGCAGGATGCTAACCACCAACCTGCATACCTCGGAGCCACTGCTCATGTCCTTGCTGGATCTGGCTGCGGTAGATCCGACTTTTTTATTCACGCTGCCATACCGAAGAATCCCTTCTGGCCTCACCCTATGGGAAGAGGATTACACCGTCATTCTGCTCGCACAACTCGCCAGTCCTACTCGGAAAGACGATTCTGAGCTGGATCTCTCGGTAGCCCTGTTCGGTTGGATGGATTCGGAAATCCTGATTTTTCTGCGAGAATCGATCCGTTGTCCGACTCTAGGTGAGTACAGTTACCTGCAAGCAGCGACTGACCCCGAGATGCGGGCTCAGCGCATGCGCATGCTGATCCGTAACGTCGGCGGCTTTCGTCGGGCCTATCACCCCAGGTTTACGCATTTGTGTGGCAGAGGCCTTTGAAAAGGTAAGGCCGACCGATCTCCTTCCTGAGGCAAGAGGCATTCCAAGAATGCCCCTTTGCCTTCAGCCGGGGGTAATAAAACCAAAACGATAGATTTTCCATACCCCGGTGCCTACTTAGGACATAAGATCATCCAGAAACTCCGACCCTGGTTCTACGCCACTGACCAACAGTGCGTCGCGGGCGCGCGTGCAGGCGACATATAACAAGTGCCGCTCGGTATTGTAGACCTCTTCAAGGTCGGCGTTATCGGCGACAGATTCAATGCGTGCCTGCAATGGGATGACCTCATCATCGCAAGCCAGCACCGCTACGGCGCGGAATTCTAAACCCTTGGCCAGATGCATGGTGCATAGAGAGGTGTACCCGACTGTGGTCTCGACCTGGTCATCGAGCACACGAAAAGGCAGCGCCGCCGCTTCAGCCACCGCACGGGCGCGATCTATTTCCGTGTCTGAGCGCACAAAGAGGCCGATTTCGTGGGGCGGCATCCCTTCCGCTACTCGTTCCTGAAGCCATTGCGCTATAGCCGCAGTCTCATCCGCCGTATCCGCAAAGATGCGAATCACCGGTACGGGTCCGTTGAACACGGATACCGTGCCGCGCCGGTCTTCCGTATTGCCATCCACGTCCGACACCTCCGGCCCCAGCAGGCGGTCGGCTTGCATGCGGATCTGGTGCGAGGTGCGGTAGTTGATATGCAGGGTGCGGGAGCGACCACGAACGTCTACGCCCAAGGATTTCCAGGAAAACGGCATTTGGAAAATGCGCTGGCCCAGGTCACCCGCAAAAAATAGCCCATTGCGGCAATCGCCCGTCAAAGCGGAGAGAAAGCGCAGCTGCGCTACGCTGATGTCCTGTGCTTCATCGACCAATACATGATCGAAGGGGGGTGCCATACCTGCCGCCCTGCGCTCGGTCAGCGCCGCAGCCAGCCGGGTGAACATGGCCGCAGGGGTGATCAAGCCTTGTGCCGCCAAACGCTGCTGCATCGCCGCAAAAACACCCCACAACGCCGATCGCTGCGCCTCGCTGAGTCGTGTTTTACGACCGAGTCGTTTCACATCGCGATACGCCTCCCAACTATCGAGCTGCCAGGCATCCACGAGGTCATCCCACTCCCCCCGCATGAAAGCCAGACTGAACTTCAAGCCATCTGCCGCAGCCACACAGTCCGCCAAGAGATTCTGAATCTGCAGGTGCGTGGCGATCTGTGGCACGCCATCGCCGAAAGTCGCGGCGAACAAACGCTCGCCGATGGCATCCATCCCCGCCACTTCCAAACGCTCGGCAATGCGGGGCTGGTTGTTGATCAGTCTACGCAGCTTACCGCGCAGGGCGTTAGCCAGTGTGTCGGAGAAGGTGGTCAGCAGTACAAGACTCTGCGGGTTGGCACGTGCCAAAAACACCGCCCGATGCAGCGCCACAATCGTCTTCCCCGTACCCGCCGAACCAGCGATGCGCGCCGGGCCACGCTCATCGCGCTCCACCCATTGCCGTTGCGCCGGGTGTAAAAACGTCGTCCATTTGTCCCAGGGGAAGGCTAGCGCCCGCTCCAGTTCCTCGATATCGGCCATCACGCGGAAGCGGCGCTGGGCGTCGGGGTGACTGAACGGGTCGGCACCCATCGCCAAGGCGGGGGAAATGCGGGGTGTGCCACCCGTTGCCAGTTCCAACAGGGCCTCGGCTGCTTCACTAGGCAAATGATCCGCCAGCGCCAACAAGGCGTCCTCGTCCGCCTGACGCACATCGGCCAGCCACTCGGCGGGCACGCCATAATCCAGCAAGGTGTCGTCCGCATAGTGCGCGAACAAGGCAGGCTTCTGAATGGGTGCAGACGGCACCGACGCGATGGCAATCTCTTCCACCCGCTCGCGGATTTCCACCCACTGCGCCGCGCCAGTCTTGGGGTGGGTTTCCAGTTTGCGCCGTTCCGCCCAACGGTAGGCCGGATCGTGGTGATCCACATAACACAGCAGCAGGCTGGATGCCGTCTTGTGTACGATCAGACGAATATCGCTGCTCACCCGTACCGACCAGAAATGCTTATCCCGTGCCTTGTCCAGTTTGTGAAAGCTCATGCCAGGATTCGCGGGGTTCATTTGCAGATCGAAGGCGGTGGTCTTGGCCTGTTTTTGCTCCTCGCCAGTTAATCGGGCGAGGCTGTCGGTGAAGGTATCGGAGATACGGAAGTCCATCAGTGCCTCATCCCTTCGGCCTCTTTGTGGGTAACTGCCGCACCATTCGATCGAAATCCGACTCGAAACGCTGGTCATCCAGTACCCGGAACTTGTCGAACTCCTGCTCGGCGTGTGCTTTGGCGAGTTCCGCAGATACTTGGCCCGCCCCCTGCAGAATTTCGCGGTCATTCAGCGTCAGAAAGCCCTCCAGCTTGGTGATCCAGTCCTGCATCGTCATTGCGATACGCCGCGCCGCCTGGCCTTCGGCAAAGATAAGGTATTGCTCGGCCAGGTTATTGAGGGCGCGCAGTTCCTCCTCGCTCAGATAGTTTTTGGCAACACCCACATCGGACTTGCGAATACGTGCGCCTTCCCAAGTCGTCAGGCCCATGTTCGGCAATCGGCTATCCGCGCGGCTGGTGATCAACTCGGCGGCGGTCTGGCCGTGGATGGCGTAATGCACCTTGTTTTGCACCGTGGCGAAAAACTGCTGAGTCAGGGGGTGGCGCGCGCCGTAATCCACGCTCGTGGCGTAAATGTCGGTGATTTTCTGATAAAAGCGCCGCTCACTGGTGCGGATGTCTTGCAGGCGACGGGTCAGTTCGTCGAAATAGTCCCGGCCCTTACCAGGGTTCTTCAGACGCGCGTCGTCCAGCACGAAACCCTTGATGATATACTCCTTGAGCTTCTCGCTGGCCCACTGGCGAAAACGCACGCCCACCGGGCTGCGCACCCGAAAGCCCAACGCGAGGATCATGTCGAGATTGTAGTGTGCCACCTCATACTGTTTGCCGTCTGCGGCAGTTGTTCGGAAAAGCCGAACAACTGAGTGCTCATCTAGCTCCCCATCCTCAAAAATGTGCCTGATGTGCTCGCTGATGGTGCCCTTGGCCTTGCCGAATAATTCCGTCAACTGCTTCTGATTGAGCCACAGCGTTTCCGCCTCCAGCATCACGTCAATGCGGGTAGAACCGTCTTCGCTTTGGTAGATTAGGAATTGTTGGGGTTCGGTCATAGCGCCGATGAACTGCGGGTCTGGCTACGTAAGGATTCAACAGCATTAGCGATTGCATCATTATCTGGCTCTTGTGTTCCCCAATCTTTCCAGAAATCGCGCGTCGCGCTGTCGGGCGTAATCACAGGCTTATCCAACTTTATACGGGAAGGTAAAAGCACCGCATCACCTAGCATTAGTGCCTCGCCCGTATCGAGCAAGGGAAGAATACTGGTTAGGCCAGCAAGTGAGTCAGGCATTAGTCGCTTGATAACTCCTTGGTCGGCATCATTGGTTAAGCGTAGCGCGAGAAAATTATTGCACTGACTTAGGATCGTCTTACTCACATCAGACGGTCTTTGGCTGACCACAAGCAAAGAAAACCCGTACTTGCGCCCTTCCTTGGCGATCCTTTCAAATGCACCCAGGGCTTGTCGCTGAACTGCATCGGCGTCATCACGCACTGGCAGATAAAGATGTGCCTCGTCACAGAGCAGTGTTACCGGAGTGCGTTTCTCTGGCGCCATCCAAAATTGTACGTCATACAACATCCTGGCTAGCGTGCCTGTTACAACAGGGAGTACATCAGATGGAACCTCAGAAAAGTCGATAATCTTAATGCCTCTGCCATCGTTTGCCCCCAGCAATCGGGCAGTCTGAGTTGCAAGCCAACTATAAGAATTCGCTTGTGCTGGCGGCATGAACATGAAGCCATATCGTCTATCCTCCAACTTGGCTTCGAGGCGCGAAATAAAACGTGTGAGTTTGTCTTCCCATTCTCCCTTGACTTCTTGACCTTTTTGACCGACACCTTTGGTTGTATTGTCAGCTCGTAGACGTTGAAGAAGATCACCAATTGGATACGGGATTGGTGAATCCACCGTAAAGGTCCTGGCAACATCGACTTTTCCTTCAATCTCTAGCGTTTTCTGCTTCAATGCTCGAACATGAGATGTAAATCTTGATGCTTGGTTTGGTGCGTTTTGGTCGCTACGGTCAAGAACCATTGAAAGCATTTCATCTCGATTCAGCAGCCAATAAGGCAAGAACAACACATCGTCGCCCCGATTTTTTAAATCACCGGGACCTGCAATCCGAAATCGGGTTGCAAAACCATTTTTATCATCATCGGCTAGAGGTGCGTATTCGCCATGCATATCAAAGACTAAAATATTCGGATACTTCAGTTTGGCCGCCCGCTCTAAAATCAGAGCTACTGCGTAGCTCTTGCCCGAACCGGTACTCCCAAGAATCGCCGCATGTCTTTGAAAGAATTTGTCGCCGCTGGCAATCGCTTCTGCTGTACGATCCGCTACAAAGGTGCCAAGTTTGAGGCGTTCATTCTCTGGATATTCCGCCCCAAAAATTCCCATAAAACGCTGCAAATTGCTGCTTTCTATTACATAGCATTCACGGTCTATCTGCGGGAAGCTATCCGCACCTCTTTTGAATATGTTCTTTTTTTCACCATCTACGGTGCGGTAGGTGCCAATGAGCGCACCACGCAACAAGTCGGTCGGAACTGAGGTAAGCATCAAATCTTCGTCGCTTTCTGAATCTTCAGGCAACTCGTCGCGAAGGCTGCGCGTCACGCGTTCGGTGATGGCGATTAGGTACTCGTGCTGAGTGCTTCCACGTATGGCAATTAGGCCACCGATACCGATTCGAGTCAGCAACACCGAATTGGATACGTCTACAGCCACTCGGCTGGTATCTACGGAAACAACTTTACCGAGCAACTCGGTCTCAGAAAACTGTAGCGCAGCAGATGTATCGCTCATGGTTCAAGAGTCTCCGTGATGAATAAGCCAATGTCCCAAATTGCTAATTTTTGGAAAAAATACTTGTTTTTATCAATAGTCACGCATGTGCCGTCAATTCCATTCTCTTGGGCGTGGCTTAATGCGATCACATTGGTATGATTTACTGCCAATGCCTCCGCCGCCTTTGAAAGAGAGTGCGTAAGCATCAACGTGGGCCTTCCATCACGAATAGCTGGCGAAAGATGCGTTTCGAGGTGGTCGTCATTAAAGCCGTAACCGAGAATCAGAAAGCGACTAGCACGATCAATGGCCTCATTCCCCCTGCTACGGTGGTGATCGAATGGGCTTTCATATCCATTTCTGAACTTGTTTTTTCCGGGCGTAATAATGAGTCGCTGTGCACCTTGGAGATCGCCCGCGTAGCAAACGGGCTTACCATCCCGTAGATACCAATCAAGGCTACCATGCGGTTTATAGATGACAGCACGCGGCTGATAGTGAAAGTGGACGTTAGGTTTCTTGAACGTCACTCTTCGGCAAAACCCAAGTCGGCTTTCAAGCTCATTTAATGTACCCGCAAAGCGACCGCTGAACATGGTATCTGCACCAAATCCAGCTTCTTCAACGGCGACTTCCACAAGACGGTCATAGTTGGTTGTAACGATAGGAAGGCCTGAAGGCGGCATGAGTACGTGGGTGATCAGACGGGTGAGTCGTAGCGTTTTTGTCCCAATAAAAACTTCGGTGATGACGCTGCGCTCCCTCTCAGCAATCAATAAAGCTGTTTCCTTCACGATTTCAGATTCAAGAGTGGGCGTTGGTGGTTTCTCAAGCAGTGCAGCCTCAAGCCCTTTCTCAGCAATCAATGGGCTGATATTTGCCCAGGCTAGAGCATCGCCGCCGGCCAAACAGGGACCGACTGTTTTAACCAGATGACTTGCCAACTCGGCCATGCCGGGCAGGCCTTCCGCACACGATAATCCTGAGCCGACAACCATAACAAGACCATCGCTGAAATGTCTTTGAAGGCGAGCTTTAACTTCGTGCAGTTCCATACGCGCCCCTTACACCCTAAACACCTTCATCACCTCATCCCCCAAGTGGTTGATGACCTTCACCGCAATCCGCCCCGTCGCGGGTTTGTCAAAAGGCCGGGAGGTGTCGCTGTTCAGCGTTGCCCAGGCTTCTGCGTCTATCTCCGCTTTCAGGGTGGTTTTCAGCGATTTGTAGGGGTCGTTGGCGCCGAGGAAGTAGGCTTGGCGGACGAAGAAGCTTTCTTCGTTGTAGTCGGTGTCGATGAACCAGCAGGCGATGCCGTCGGGGCCGTCGCTGTGGACTTCGCCGCTGTTGGGGTGGAAGACGTCGACGCCATTGACCTTGACGCGGATCTGGCCGTCTTTAGCGTCAAGGATGTCGATGTCGGGTTCACCGAAGATGACGAAGAGGTTGCCTTTGCCGGTGTTCTTGAGGTCGTTGGCCATGTGCAGGTCGGCGTTCATGCGCGCCTTGAGGACGGGGACGCGGCCGAGTTTGTCGAATTCGCTGGCGTGGGCGTCGTAGTTGAAGGCGCAGGCGATGAGCACGTCGAATCCGGCGTCGGCAGCCTCTCGGGCGGCGGCGACCAGATCGGGGCGGGAGACGGTGCCGAATTCGGGGCCGATGAAAATGGCAGCGCGGCGCTCGGTGCCGCCCCCATCCAGTCCGGCGGGTTCCAGATAGCGGCCGTCGGCACAGACCAGTTCACCCGGCCAGGGGGTCAGAGCGGTGAAGTTGATCTTGCCGTCCTTGTGGGCCTGCTGCACTCCGGCGGTTTTGAGGTTTTCGAGAATGATCTGGGTGAAGTCGCGTTCCTCGCCGTAGCCAGAGCCCTGATCGCCGATTTTACTGGCGTTGGGGTCGATGAGTTCGTCGTTTTCATCTACGCCCAGCACACGGTGGGGGGAAAGGCTTTCGACAGTAAAGGGACCGGCGACGCGGACCTTTTTCTTGTCCTCATAGGGCTTGTCGTAGAGATACTCAAAGTCGGCCTTGGCGGCGATGGAGGCATCTATGGCTTGTTGGCGGGCGATGCGGGCCTGCCAGAACCCGGCGAGGGGCGCATGGGTGCTGGCGGGCCAGTCGGCGGGGGCGTCGCGGGGGACTTCCCAGTCGAGCAAGGCGCTGGCGCTGACGATTTCACCACCGGGCAGGGT
>NZ_JAGDVS010000022.1:0-5447 GCF_023255755.1 Acidithiobacillus sp.
AAGCCGTAATAGCAGAGTGGGCATGGCTCAACCCCGCACGGCTTTAAGCGTTTCGTCCAGCACCTCGTTCAGCGACGCCTTCTCCACGCCAAAGCCGCCCAATTCAGCCTGTGCGAGATTGAGCAAGAAGGTGTGGCATGTCCTCGGATACGCCTCGTGCAAGGCGTTCGCTTTGGTCGCGAGCGCTTCCACTGACTTGCGTGTCAGCGATTCCCCCGGCCTGGCACGAATCGCCGTCTCGAAGGCATTGGCGAGGTTGCGCGGAGCGGCGTTGCTGCACACCGATACCGCGACGAACTCGGGCGGATTGTGGGCGGCGAAGCTGTTCTGTTTGCCGGAGGGTTCGGCTTCGACGAATCCTTGCAAAAAAACGTGCAGACCCTTGGTCGCGAGTTCCGTGTCGCCCTGCAGGTTCTCGACCAGTTTCTCCCAATCAACCACGGCATAACGGTAGTAGCAGGCCGAGTTGAATTCCACCGTGCCCATCATGTCGGCGCCTGCGGTGTCATCGGGCTTCAGGTCATCCACCGCCGTGTAGAAATCGAATTCGCGCTCGACGGCATGGGTCGATATCGCGTGCGCGATCTGGCAGGCGGCGTTCTGGTTTTTCTCGGGCATATCGGCCAGCATCCGGCCGAACAGGGCGACATCGATAGCCTTGCCGCCGTTGAAAATGGATTCGATGCGCGCCTGAACTTCCTTGGGCGCACTGTTCGCTGCGGCCTTTTTGGCTTTACCTTTGGGCTTTTCCGCGTCACTCTCATCTGCCGCCACGACCTGATCCCAGTATTCGTCAATTGTTTGCGCCAGTGCTGAGATTTCACTGCGACCCAAGAACAGCAGGTATTGCGTCTTGCCACCTTCCGCCGCTTGGAGCTTGACGTAGGACAAAGCGATTTCGGCTTTTGCCAGAGACTCCACCAGATCGCGCTTGCCTGCCAGCGCATCAGCGATGGCTTGGTAGACGCGCTTGGTACGCACCGCCAGTTCGTCTGCACCGAGCACACCTTCTCGCACCTGCTCGCTAAAAAACTCACGTACCGCACGTTTGCTGCACTGGCTGGATACCCGCGCCCGGCGCATGCCGCCGAACAAGGCGTCTTTCGGCGCGCCAGTATCGTCGCGGTTGAGGTTTGACGGTGCAAAGTTTTGCAGGACGTGAATCTCGATCAGGGTTTTCATTGGGTGACCTCCGGTGTGGGTTCAGCTTGATTTTTTGAAGACAAGTTGAGGGTGCGGTAAAAATCGCGCGCCCAGGAGTTCTGGACGCGCTTATCGTCGCGGCTCCAGTGCAGCAGGTCATTCAGCAACATCTGGAAATCGATGGGTTGCTCTCCCAGTAGTGCGACCATCTGGCGCAGACGGTGCGACAATTGCTCGCGGTCGGCATCCAGCAAGTTGATAAAACGTCGCTCGGTACTCGCCGATCCACTTTTGAGTTGATGCGCCGCACATGCCCTGGCCAGGGACAAGGTCGGTCCCGCGCTGCCTTCGCGTTGGTGCGCGGCCCACAAACCGGCGACGAGATAGTGCATCTGCCTGCGCCAGCCTTCTTCCGTTCCCTTCAGAAAAGGCTCGACATAGGGAAAGGCGGGAATGTGCTGCCCAGGGTCGAAGGCAAGGCTTCGACGCAGTACCGACTTTGCCCTGCTGTCTTGCTCGTTCAACTGCTCCAGCCACGCGATGAGTCCGCTCATGCCGTTTCCTCCTGCGGTTTGCGATGCGATTCGTATTTCTGGATTTCTTCGTCCAGCGCCTTGAGCTTCTTGCTGACCGTGCCTTCGGCCGTGACCAGCGCCCGGATCGCCCAGGCGTCGCAGGTCGAGACGGAGGCGACGAACTGGTTCCACGCGTCGCGCAGGCTGTCACGCACGCTTTTCAACCAATCGAGCCGAATGTCGTCAGGGTCGAGTTCCAGCGTATAGCTGCGCAGCATGTCGTGAAACGCGACTTCCAACGTGGACCAGTAACTGGCGTTGGCAGACATTTGCTCGACAAATTTACTGACATCCTTTTTGTCCGGTTCGCGATTGCCGCGACTCAGCAGATTGCGTGCAAAAGTCCGGCAGGCTTGCCCAAGCGCTGTCTGGGTTTCTTCTGCGTCGCCGAGAAGCTGGCGGATTTCAGTGCGGATGTGAGTCGCGCGCCCACCCAGCAATGCTTGAGGCAGAGAGAAGCGTTCCATGCGCCAATACTCGATCTTGGCCTTGTTGTTGGCTTGTCCAAGCACCATGATCGAATGCGGAAACCGCTCGCGCGCAAAGCGCGTCAGCGCGGCAGCGTGCTCAATCACGCTTGGTGCAAGGTGCCCGTCGTCTGGCAGCAAGGAATCGAAATCGCGCCACAGACCTCGCTCGCGGAATTGAATCGGTAAGCGGCCTTTTTTGTCGTCGATGCGGTAGCCAAGCATAGGGTCGACACTGTCTTTGGAGGCGTTTTCCACGCCGGATGCGAAAGCGAGTTTTTCGACTTGGTTGGCTTCAGTGCCTTGCAAACGAATCGAGCGGGTTCGCCAGGTGTACTGGTCGGCGAACCCTCCAATGCTGCGCTTGACGCCGGATTTTAGGCTTTCGAGTGATTCGGCTGTGCGCTCCCATATCGGTAGGTCGAACGCAGCGACTGCCCGATTCTGGGGAACGAGGCAAAAAAGCAAGGTGTCTTCCAGATCGCGACCCACCGGCAAGACCATGACCGCAGTCGCCGAAGGCGCCGTACCTGTGTGCGAGAGCTCGCTTTTGCCAGCGCTCACAGAAAATGTTTGTGCCGCCAACATCCAACGTGCTGCCGCGCTGGCGGATACCGCGTCCGGGCGGGAGACATCGATATGGTCGAACAAAACCTTTGCATTGTCAGCATTGTGCTCGGCAGCGAGAACCGTCCAAGCGCGCCAGGTTTTCGGCTCAAACTGGGCGATTTGCCCGAAGGGATGTTCGTCGTCAAACAACCAGAACCGGTTCCGCCAGCGTTCCAGATAAACGACGATTTTTTCGCCCGGTATGCCCGACTTGAACCATTCCTTGGCCTGCTCGATGTCGGTCGGGCCTTCGAGTGCGCGATAGAGTACCGCGAGCAGGAAGCGGTGCACGGCGGCCGTGACCAGTGGCGATGGGTCTTCAATGACGGAGATGTCCTTCGCCTTGAGCAGGGTGCTGCGGATGCCCAACTCAGCGCGCTGGCCGTCGTGCCAGCGCACGGGAATCCAAGGCTCATCGATCAGGTTGTATCGGCTCATGCGGTTTCCTTCGTTTCGTAAATCAGCCCGAGATCGTCGGTGAGGCGCACCTTGGAGTCTTCAATCCAGCGTGAATCGGCGTCCAGTCGCAGGGGGTAAGCGTTGCGTAGCAGGGTGTTCTTTTTCCAGCCTTCGGGCACGCCCACTTTCTGGAGCGGTTTAACGATGCTTTTCCGCGTCAGGCTCATGGCGCGCAGGAACCAGATTTTTGCCTGGGTGAAATCGGGTTCGACTTCGTGTTCGAAAGCGTCCGTTTCCCACAAAGGGACGGCGACGACGGAATCGTCGCCGAGGCGGGTTTGCGCCATGAGTGTGCGATGCACACCGGGTTCATCTTCCTCGTATAAGCTGAAACGCGCCGGATCGTTCCACGATGCATCGTCGGGAAAGCCGATGATGGCTTTATTCGCGTCGATCGTATGGGCGTAGACTTTACCTTCGTTGTCTTCCAGCGCTTTCTGCAAGCGAGCTTGTAGGGATTCGGGGATTTCGACCTCTTCCTCATATACCGCTCGCACCAGTAGGTCGATGTCGTCCGGCAATTGCAGCCCAGACCTGCCGCGCAATAGATACCAAGTGCGCAGCAACACATCTTCGCGATAGACCGCGCCCCACCACAGCGGTTTGTCAAACGGAGGGGGCGTATCCCCATCCAGTCCAGCGATGATCAGTGTCGGTGCGGTGAGTGGACGCACGCCACGTGGATGCCGCCATAAGCGGCCAGCGCGCTGTAACAGCAAGTCGATAGGCGCGAGATCGGTGGCGATCAGGTCGAAATCGAGGTCGAGGCTTTGCTCCGCCACTTGGGTGGCAATGAGGATTTTTCGCCCGCTGCGTGGGATGGGCGCTTGCGCATCGGGTGGGCCGAAAATGTTCAGCACGGCGTCTTCGCGCTTCTGGCGTTTATCGGCGGGAAAACGCGCGTGGAACAGATAGACCTCGGTGCCATCGGCGAGCAGTTTGCCGATCGGTTGGCCGTCGGATAACAAGGGTTCACCTTCGCCGTAATCCCGGTACAGGTCCTGTGCGCGTTGCACGGTGTTGAGCAACGCAAGCGCGTAGCCGCCCCGGGCAAGACGCTCATTAAGCGTGGCACGCAGTGGTTGCAGTTCGGCGACGGCGGGCTGAATCTCCACATTCAAACGTCGCGTGGGGTCGGCATCGAATGCGATTTGCCGTACCGTTTGCCCGGGCTGGTACACGGAAAGGCGCGGGTAGGCTGCTTCCTGCTCAGGCGGTTTTGCACCGGTCAGTTCAGCCAGCTTGCGCCGAATCTGCGGTGGCAAAGTTGCCGACAACAGCACGACTGACGAGCCCAGCGCCAGCAGCCAGCGCAGCAGGTGCAGTAACAGGGTCCCAGTATAGGCATCGTAGGCGTGGATTTCGTCGAACACAACCACGCAGTTCGCGAGCCCCCACAGCCGCACGAACTGATGGCGCACCGGCAGGATGGTCATAAGTGCCTGATCAATGGTGCCAACACCATATTCCGACAGCAGCGCACGTTTCTTGTGGGTGAACCATTCGCCCGCCCGAACGTCGCCGCCTGCTGTTGCATCAAAAATGCCGCCCGGTTTGAGTTGCTGGTAGTCGTCGTTGAGCAGTGCCCCGCCGTGCAGCAATTGCAGGTCGATCGGGCGCTCGCAGTTCTGACTGCGCAGGAACTTGAGCAGTCGCCGGAACATGGCGTTGCCCGTCGCCTTGGTGGGCAGTGCGACATACAGACCACGATGTTGCAATCGGCGTTGTAATTCCAGGTGGGCGTAAAACGATGCTTCGGTCTTGCCTTCGCCCATCGGCGCTTCGATCAGCAGGATCGCGGGCTGCCAGATATTAGGCAGTGCTTCGACCACTGCCTGCTGCAAGGGCCGCGGTGGGAAGCCGAACAGCTCGCCAAAGGCGCTGTACGACGCAGCCAGCGGTAGCCGCGACATCCAGCCCGTCGCATCGAGCGCTGCTTCGGCGTGGTGATCGCGCCGTGTCTGGAACCAGCGTGACAGATCGCCGCAATCCTCGGACGCACCGAAGGGAAAATACATCTCGTTTGAGCCGATCCAATCGGCAAAGCTGGTCAATCCGGCGATCAACATAAAATCGGGACCAGTCAGAGTGGGCTTGGTTGGTGGTTCGGTTGGCGCGAAGACTTGCAGCAAAGCGTCGAAAATGGCCCTGCGGGCTTCGTGCCACTGGGACTTGCCAAGCGCCCGGCGGTTGC
>NZ_JAGDVS010000022.1:5457-10678 GCF_023255755.1 Acidithiobacillus sp.
GAGCAGCCAGCGTCGTCGGTTTAGCGCGCTCTCCGTGGTGACAGCCCACCGCATCCGCCGCCAAATCCGCCAATTCTTCCGGCCAGCCCGTTTCGACGAGCATATCACGCAGTTCAAGCTGGCTGACAAATGCATGGTTGATTGTGGTGTCGGGGCTGGGGCCAGCATCCAGCCCGGAGATGTTTTGCCACTTGCACTGAAAGCCAGGGCAGGCTTTGCCGAGGTCGTGGCAGGAAACCAACAAAAGCAGCCAAGGGCGCGCCTTTCGCCAATCCAGCCCCAAGGTTTGCGCCAATCGGTTCCGCGTGCTTTCTGGTTCTCTTTGAAGAATTGCGTCAGCAGTCGCCGCAACATCGAGGACATGCAGCACCAACGGATGCCAAGACTGTATACCGGCATTCTGCGCGCATGTCTTTGCCCAAAGTGATTGAATCATATGGGCCTAGGCGCATTCATTCAACATTTGTCCGTAAACCGGCATAGCGTCGCTGTAGCGAGCAGGAAACTGTCACGCAGCAGATGCCTCACCCAATTAACAGCGATTTCGCCGGTGAGTGCATCATCAAGCGTGACTGTAGTTCGCATCTTTATGCGCCTTGTACAAGGTTTGTATCGTGCCATTGTAGATACCAATGGTGACAGTGTCGATTTTCTTTGGCACCTGCGGCCATCTTGCGCAACTTCGCCATGGGTCTTCTGCGGCTGGTGGGGTGCAGAAACATCGCTTCGGCGACCCGTCACTACGCTGCCAGTAGCCGCGACACCCTCCGCATGATCGGGTTCTGACACCGCAAGCCGCGTAATCCGTTATCTGGCACCCGCCGGCTGCGTCATGCCATATGGTCCCGTTTTCTACGTCTCAGCGCCTGAAAACCCAGGATTCCTGCTGATCAGGCCGCCTCATCCCATACTTTGGCTCCGCTGTCCGCACTCCCGCAATCGCCTTGGTGAGTTTGCCGCCCCCCTGCGTTATGCATTGGAGTTACCTCCTGTGATCATTCCTCAAATTTCCACTATACGAAACCCCATGTCATTGCCCTCATCGGGATATCCCCACGGATTACAGAGGATACGGGTCTGGCCGATGTGGTAATCCATGGGATCATGCACATGGCCATGAATCCACAGATCCGGGGCAAAGCCTGCCGCATTCCAACGCTGAATACGATGCTCCTGATTGGAACAGAAACCCCCAGATATGGGGCTACCTGCGAATCGGGGATGCTGGCTCTGGTAGGATGGAGCATGATGCGTGATCACAACCGTGGGTCCCTCGTGGGGATGACGCATGATCTGGGTGTCCAGCCAGTCCATCGTGTCCTGATGCGCTTTGAGGATCACTTCCGGGGTGATGCTCCCGGAATGCCCTTGCAGGGTGCAAGCCCCATCGAAAATCACATCAAAGTCCGCCATCATGCGCTGGCAACTGCGCATCTGACGACCGCTGGCGAAGTCCGTCCAGAGGGTGGCGCCCAGAAAGCGAACGCCATCCAGAATCACCATTTCCTTTTCCAGCAGATAAGCTTGGCGGTCGTGGGCGATGGCATCCCGGAATTTCTCCCTGTCATCCGGGAAAACCCCGTTGTAGTATTCGTGATTGCCCAGTATCCCGACGATGGGACCGGAAAAGACCTTCCGCAACTGGCGCAGCAGGTCGGCCCAGCCTTCCGGGATCGTGTCGACGTCTCCCGCAAGCACCAGAATATCCGCTTTTTCGAGCCCCTCCGTGGGCACGGGGTTGCCAAATTCGAGATGCAGATCAGAAGCGTAAGCGACGGTTGTCATGGGTCGTATTACTCCTTGTGGTTGTCTACAGAGGGCGAATCCAGCTCGACCTCACGGACACCTTCTCCCGTCAGCATCCAGCCCCGTTCTTCCTGATGGCAAAACAGGGTCAAGCCCTGATCGCGGTATCGCTCGGGCTGATCCAGATGGGCGGCACCCGTATCCAGAAACACATGTCCGGCGACCTGCAACAAGCGGCCTTCCCGGGGCGGCGTGATGGTGTGCCCCACATAGGTACGGGACAACGCGGCCGGAACAATGGGTATCTCGTGGGACAGGGCATAACGCAAGCTCCGTCCCCACAGCAGATGATCTTCCCAAGTCCCCGTTGCGTCATAGCCGATGACCTGATGCGGCTCCAGCCAGCGGGGATGCGCGTCCTCTGCGAGAGTGGCGTCATTCCAGCACACCGCCACGCCATCCTCGCGTTCTGCCGCCAGTTCCGCGTGCAGCACCTGAAACCGCCCGGCGGGAGCCGTATTCTCAGCGTCGACGATGCGTACCAAAGGCACCTGAGACAGCGCTGACCGCCACCGTTCACACAGTTCTTCATCCATCCGATAAGGACGGAACCAGTCCCAGCCGCCATTGCGGGCAAAGAGATCGGCGTAGGCCGCGGTCCGTTGAGCTTCCTCCCGCCGCATCTCCCGCAAATGACCCAGATTCAACGTGGCCAGCAGCATGGCGTCGTGGTTGCCCAGCACCGGATAAAACCAGGGCGCTTCCAGCAGATCCAGCGCCCCGGCACTGTTCGGGCCGCGATCCACCAGGTCGCCCACGCTGAACAGGCGATCCATATCGTAGTCGAAGGCCACATGATCCATGAGCCTGCGCAGGACATCGGGGTGACCGTGCAGATCACCGACGATGAAATCCCGGCCCTGAAGATTGGCCGGATGGGCTATGACACGCGGGTTCATGAAATCTTCTCCTCCAGTTCAACCACCTGATCCAACTGCACGCCGGTACCTTCCCGCGGGTATCCGAAGGCGTTGGACAATATGCGCACCGCACCGATACGGTAATCCACCGCATGATGGGTATGGCCGTGCATCCACAGCCGCACCCCCTGATCACCGGTGCGCGCCACGGTTTGCTCCAATCGGCTGGCGTAGGCACCGGACAGATCATCCTGCCGGAAGGATTTGTAGATGGACTCCCATGCCGGTGCATGGTGGGTGATCACGACCTTGTGTCCAGCCCAGGGCTGTGCAATAGATTCCTCCAGCCAGACTTTGCTGGCCAGATGCACCTCCAGGGTATCCCGCGGCAAAAAGCGCCGGGCACCGCCATGGCACCGTATCCGCTTATGGTCCTGCATGGTCTCCTGTGCCGCCCGCATGGCATAGGGGTCGCCGCCATCAAAATCGGACCACAGAGTGGTTCCGAAAAAGCGGATATTGCCGATGTCCACGCCTTGTCTTTCCAGCAGCGTACACCGCGCCATCAGATCCTCCGGTAGATGCTTGGCCAGGCCCTCCCGCCACTTTTCTGGAGCGCGTTCGACGGATAAACCCCAGTAATCGTGGTTCCCCAGCACCGCCACAACATGTGGAAAAGGATCGGCCACCATCTTGAGCCAGTCCGCCAGCTTTTTGGGCGTGCCGAAGTCTCCCGCCAGTACGAGAATGCTGTCCCTGTCCGTCGGCAATGACGCCAGACGGACGGTAGCGGGTGGATTCACATCCACGTGAATGTCGGAAATCAATCTGATCTGCATGTTATCTATCCTGAATGGCGGTCATGCGCTTTTCAAAAACCTGCGCATCACCGCGCGTCTATATATTACGATCCAAGAAACCCATAGCCCATTTTTTACACGGAGCGGCTTCTGTCGGCACATCCTCAGCGACGATCCCCGCTCGCCCGGCTTTTGCCGCGGCGCCCAACGCCTGCAGCAGCGTCCGCTTCAACGCGCGCGGCGAATAGCCCACCAAGGCGTCCAGCACCGCATCATCCAACGGTTCATCGAAGGACCACCCCCAACTCGCCTCCTTGAGCAGTCCCTCATAAACCGTTTGGGCGATTCCCCGCATCTGGCCGGACGTTGGCGGATCAATGTGCAGCACGGTCATTCGCGACAGAATCGGCGCGGGAATCTGGCTTTCGTCATTGGCGGTGGCGATCCAGTTCACATGGCTGGCGTCGATAGCAAACTCCGGAACAGACAAATCCTTGAAGACGCGCGCACTTTCCCGCTCCAGCAAAGTGTACAGGGACGCTATGGGGTTGAAACGCATGTCGCCGTTCACCTTGTCCAGTTCATCCAGCACGATGACCGGATTCGCCCACCGCTCGCTGGTGAGCAGGTCGAACAGATGACCGGGCTGCGAGTTCGACCAGAAGACATCGGACCCCGCCAGGGCGGAGCTGCTTTGCGCCGAGGCCATGTCAAAGACCCGAAAAGGCAAACCGAGCTGGTCAGCGAGCCAGCGCGCTACGGCCGTCTTGCCGACGCCCGGTGCACCGGTCAGCAGGATGGGGGGCCAAAATACCCGGCTATCCCCGCGCGCCGACAAGGCGAATTGGTCGTCCAGAAAGTCGACCAGCGCGGCAAAGTTCGGGAACCTCGCCCTACACGCTTCCAGGCTGCTTGCCCATGCCGTCGGCAGAAGCCCCAGGCAGCGCTTATCCCCACCAGCGGCTTCGATTTGCGCCAGGACGGATTTCGCCTGCGACGCCTTGTCTTTTTCATTCCGGTTTTTTTCAAACACCGCCAAGCGGGACGCATCCAGAAACTGGATTTGCGGCGGTCTCGGCTGAGAGTCCTCTTCAGACCCGTCTGCTTCAAACGCGAAGGGGTCCGGCAGGTCCTCAAAAATGCCGGGGTCATCTGCTGTTGGCAACGCCTCTGCGGACCGGGCGGTGCTCGATTCTTCAGAGCGACGTTCCTGAAACGTCTCCTGGTTGTCGACTGGATCCTCATCCGCCGGATCTGGGCGAGACACAAATGACATGGCATCCTCCTTATTCACATCTACTGTAAATTATAGTAACCTCAAGCAGGCGAGCTTGTCAAAAACCGTGGGTTTCTCGTGCGGCGCGTGTTACAGTATTTTATAGTCAGACTGGGAGGACGCATGGCAGACAGCCTTAGCCCTGAAGAATTCGCCGTTGTGGAACTCGCCAGGGATTTGATTGCCCTGCGCGGCGAGACGATGGGCCGCATTTCGCAGGAAACGGAGATTCGCATCCCCAATTTATCGGTCTGGTTGCGTGAAAAGCCGCAGGTCATCTCTACGGAGAGACAGGCCAAGATTTTGTATTACCTGGGGGTCAAGGAGGGGGAGCTGCGTCGTGATATGCTGCATCTATGGCACGACCAGGGGAGCCTGGAACCTCTGAAACGGGTCTTTGGCACCTTATTGAGTGCGGAGCAGCGGAAGGATTTGCGGATTCATGCGGCGACAATAGGCGGGCCAACACCGTCCTATAT
>NZ_JAGDVS010000074.1:0-3024 GCF_023255755.1 Acidithiobacillus sp.
AGGACAGGCGGGGCAGATCGGTCCAGAGTCCGCCCATGCGGCCAAGATCACGAGTGTGCAGGCGCTTCTGGATACTACCAACGGTGATGAACAGCGCTCCGGTACTGACGCCATGCGCAATCATCAGGATCACGGCACCCTGCCACGCGAGCATGTTAAAACTATAGATACCGAGGAGAACGAAGCCCATGTGGCTAATGCTCGAATAGGCCACCAGTTTTTTCAAATCGTTTTGACCGTAGGCGAGGACGGCACCGTAGAATATGCTGATCACACCGAGCCACATTGCGATCGGAGCAATATTGTGGGCGGCGGCGACGAACAGCGGCACAGCAAAGCGCAACAGACCGTAACCGGCCGTTTTCAGCAGGATGCTGGCAAGGATGACGGAGCCGGCGGTGGGCGCTTCGGTATGGGTTTCGGGCAGCCACGTGTGCAAGGGAAACGAGGGCAGCTTGACGAGGAAGGCGATGAAGAAGCCAAGCATGATCAGATAGCCGAACATGCCAGCGGGTTGGTCTGCGAGAAGTTTGAAGTAGTTGAAGGTAAGCGTTCCGGTCTCTTGGTCGTGCTGGAAGGCGAGAGCGAGGATCGACAGAAGCATCAACAGACCGCTGCCCTGCGTAAACAGAAAAAACTTAATCGCGGCACGACGGCGATTCTCATGGCCCCAGATGGCAATGACGAAATACATCGGCACCAGCATGATTTCCCAGAAGAAAAAGAAGAGAAAGAGATCGAGTGCCAGAAATACACCAATCGAGCCGGCAAGCGACCACATCAGGTTGGCGTGGAAAAAGCCGACATTATCCTCGATTTCGGTCCAGGACACGACGATTGAGAATAGACCGATAACCACAGTCAACACGATCAGCAACCAACTCAATCCATCGAGGTCAAGACGGAAGCTGATGCCGAAAGCCGGTATCCATGGCATGTCGAACGCCGCGAGCCAGTGTCCGGGTTCGATCAGGCTGGCCGGCGTGGAGGCGTGTAGCAGGGGGAGCAGGAGTACAAGCTCGAGCAGGAGAGAAGCAAAGCTGATGACGCGCGGCAGCAGCGGATTGATCCGGTCGGACGGCCACGCGAGCAGACCGCCGGCAAGGGGGACAAGAAGAAGCCAGACGAGGATCATTTGAACACCAGAATAGCGACAGTTGCGATTGAGCCGACCATCAACCAACCGGCATAGCGGCGGACTTGACCAACCTGGCTTCGCCGCAGGGTACGATGCAGCCGGATCGCGAGAGCGGAGAGGCCGGTGACAAACAAATCGACCGGGTCATGTCGCAGGCCACGAACCAGCGCCATGAACGGGCGCACGAGAAGAACATCATACACGGCCGGAGAACGCACCCGCTACTCCGCGCAACGGACCCGTTTTGCGCGCAGCCGCACCGGACTGGCTCTGGCACGCACGGGGGTCGCGTTGACCAGTATTGGTGTCGCCTTTTTGCGCCTGTTCGGTGGTGGGGCCTGGTTGTTTTTTGAAATCCCACTCCTGGTTTTCGGGATTCTGGCCATGATTGACGGCCTGCTCTGGTATCTGCCGGCGCGACAGGAGTCGCGCGCCATCAAAACCTATCTTCCCTACGCGGTTCCCGAAAACTATTCAGCCCTGAATGTCATTGATCCGGGCGGGCAGATGGCATTTCGACGCAGTCCGGTGGTTGCGGTGGCTGCCGGACTGCGTGAGGCCTGGGATGCACTTTCTCCGGTCGAGAGGCGGCGTTTCCTGGCGAATGACCGGACCAATCTCGCCGAAGAACGCACCATTCTGGCCTATCTGCGGACGATGATGGCCAAAGCGCGGACGGGACTCGCCTTTGCCCGGACCGGTGTGGCCTTTGCGGCTATCGGTATTGGCTTCATCCGCAAATTTCCTACCGGTCCCTGGTCGATTTTTGACTGGAGTCTGATTGCGATTGGCTTTTTCATGCTGGTGGAGGGTTTTCTCTGGTACCATCCCGGGCGGGATGCCGCCAATAGGGCGCTGGAAGCGGTGAGTAATGCCCACGTCAAACGCGGGCCTTGGGATCGCATTTTTCCCTCTTTATGCCTTTATACCCACAATATAGATCCGCTAGTTGAGGCCAATGCCGAGCAGGCGCGCCCAGGAGTTTTTGCAACTACCGGCCTGGCGCTGGAGCGCACTACCCTTGCGGACAAACGCAACGTCATGTCGCGGCTGCGGACGGTCATGGCCCGGGCGCGCACCGGCATGGCTTTCATCCGCACCGGCTTCAGCATCATGACGGTCGGCGCCGGACTCTATATTTACTTCGAATTTACGGGCCATGTAGACATCCTCTGGACAATTTTTGATGCCGCGTTGGTGATCATTGGCCTGTATCTCATTGTCGATGGCTTGCGCTGGTATCTGCCGGCAGAACGGGTCAAGCGCAGTTCACCACTTGTCGACGGTAGTTTTGAAATCGCCGATGCCGATTATAGTCAGCCGAAAAGCGCCTGGAAGCGCACCAACTATCCGCATGAACACTGAAATATCTCCCTATTATCCCCTGGTTGAGCAGGGCATTCTGAGTGAAGCCCTGCTCCAGTCGGCACTACATAGTGCCGCCAAGCGCGGTATCGACGCCGAACGCATCTTATTGAAAGAATTGGCCGTGACGCGCTGCACCTTGCTGGATGCGCTGGCCCGGCATTATGACTGCGCTATCGCGCAATATGATGAGCGCCTGCCCGTGCCGCAGTTGTTTTCGGGCCTGGATGGCAAGGTGCTGCTTACCGGAGAGTGGTTTCCCATCCGGCAGATGGGCGATACGGTCATCATCGCTGCGGCTGACCCGAACAACCTGGGCATGCGTGCCCAGGTTCAGGAGCTGATCCCTGCCCATCATTACGAATTTCGTGTCGCGCTCAAGGAAGACATCCGCTGGTACATACAGGACTACAAGCATGCCGAGGCACCCTTGCTCATTGGCATTGAGCGCACGGGCCTGGCCTATTGGCGTAACACCATGGCGCACTGGCGCACCAAGCTGGCTGCCCATCGTACCGCTC
>NZ_JAGDVS010000074.1:3034-10561 GCF_023255755.1 Acidithiobacillus sp.
GCCAATGTGCTGACTAAAGTCTCCCACAACGACCTCTCACCTTACCACCTGCCGATTTTGTTGGTCGGCATTGTTCTGGCCCTGATCGGCTTGTTCGATTATCTGAAAGTGCGTGGCAGCCGCATGGATCTACCCTGCCAAAGCGCCTTGATTGATATTACGACCGAGAACGTGCGCTTTACCGATCGTTATCACCTTCCTGAAGCCCCGGTTGAGGCGGAGGATGACAGTGCCCTGGCCAGACTGGCGGCGGCCATTCCCCATTACTGTTCGATTTTGCGCCCGGTTCCGGCCAGCAAGGAGCGCACCCATCTGGCCCGCGAGCGTAATATGCTCGCCGCCCAGCGCACCATTGCCGCCAGTCACCGCGCCTCTTACGCGCGCGCCCGAACCGGGTTGTCGCTGATCCGCACCGGGGTGGCATTTATCGGCCTGGGTCTGGCCATCCACAAAATACTGGGCGCGACACCCTACAGTTTCACCGATTATATTCTGATTGCTGCGGGCTGCCTGATGCTGCTGGATGGTTTGTTCTGGTATCTGCCTGCCCGCCGCCTAAAATATGGCTTGGGGCGCGACATCAAGCCCTAAAGGGAAGAATCATCCCGGCGCTACCCGCTATTTCTTGCCATCTTGCGGCGATGACACAGAAGCTTCCACGTTTTATGATGAGGACTGTTGATACGCTGAGTCAGGAGGAAAGGGCATGCAGATAGCCATGTTACGGCCTTTGTCTGGCAAAGAGTATCTGGAAGGTGAGGAGCGCGCAGATATACGCCATGAGTATGTGGCCGGGCAGGTTTATGCCATGGCCAGGGCCAAGCTGCGGCATAACCAGATTGCCGGTAACCTGTATGGACTGCTCTGGCAAAAAGCCCGTGGCAGTCACTGTCAGGTTCTGAACAGCGATATGAAAGTGCGGGTGGAAGCTGTAGATGCCTTTTATTACCCCGATGTGGTGTTGCGTTGTGGCGCGCCGTTGTCTGGAGATACCCTCTATCTGGAAGATCCTTGCCTTATCGTCGAAGTATCGTCGGCGAGCACGGCGAATGTGGACCGTCGTGAAAAGCTACAAGCTTATCAGACGCTCCCTAGCCTGCAGGAATATGTTTTGGTGGATAGCGAAAAAATCGTTGTCGAGGCATTCCGCCGGCATCCTGAAGGTTGGTGGTACGAGTTGTTGAATGACCCTGAAAGCGATCGTTTGCGCTGCCAATGTGTCGACCTGGCACTTTCAGTAGAGGAGATCTATGCGGGCGTCGATCTGCCTTCAGCTTTGCCGACGGATTGAATGCCGCCCTGATGCTACAATGGGCCGTGTGCTTGACTGGGTTATCCAGGATGATGCGCTGATCAGCTGGTGCTGACATGCACCAGGCCGGGGAAAAGTGCTGCCAGACCATTGGCAATGAAGGTGACGGCAATGGCAGCCAGGACCAGCCCGAAAATTCGGGTGGATATGTTGATGCCGGTTACGCCCAGACGCCGTGACAATGGCCGGGCCAGGCGCAGCGCCGCGTAGGCGACTCCGGCAATGATCAGGATGTCCAGAATCAATAGCCCGCTGGCAAACCAGGAAGCATTTTTATGATGGGCAATAATCACCGTAATCATGGTACCCGGACCCGCCATGAGGGGAATGGCCAGTGGTACCACGGCTACTGCTTCCTTGCTCATGCCCTCGGCCGTTTCTTCCGGAGTGTGGCGGTAACGGCTGGATTTTGCCTGTAACATGTTGAAGGCCAGCAACATCAGAACCATGCCCCCCGCTACCTGAAAGGCGGCGATACTGATGCCAAAAAACTGAAGAATGTACTCACCCAGAAAAGCGGCGATGAGCAACACGATAGCAACGGTTCTGGAGGCCAGTTTGATGGTAGCCAGTTGCTGGACCGGATCTTCGTCAGCTGTCAAGGCAATGAAAATAGGAATGGCCCCGATGGGATTCAGAATGGCGAGCAGGGCAATCAGGGTTTGCAGGGCGTTATGCAGTTCAGGCGTGATAGACATGTAAAATTACCGTGACAGACTGTGCAGTACACAGAACGCTTGAAAAATGGTGCCTGAAGACGTATTTAATAGGCATATTCAGTTACAACCTAATACGGAGTGGATACGATGCCAACTTATGAGTATGTATGCAAGGACTGTGGACATCATTTGAGCGCGGAGCAGCGCATGAGTGATGCCCGCCTGACCGATTGTCCGGTCTGTGGCAAACCGGGCCTGGAGCGGCAGCTCAGTGCTGGCGCTTTTGCGCTGAAGGGGTCCGGCTGGTACGAGACAGATTTCAAGGGCAGTAAGGGGGGGGCGACAAAAAGCGAAACCGCCAGCAGTGCTGCGCCCGCTTGCCCGGGCGGCAGTTGCGCCTGTCATTGACGCCGCGCCTGCAGCGGGGCTAGATTGTGCGCGGGCCGCCGGTCGGGCGGCCTTTTGTTATTTGATGATGTAATTTGACACAACTATACGGGACGCAGCATGCGGACACATTATTGTAATGGCATAAACGAGAACCTGATCGGACAGACCGTGCGTCTCTGCGGATGGGCTCAACGCCGTCGTGATCACGGCGGTGTGGTTTTCATTGATCTCAGGGACCGGGAAGGGCTGGTTCAGGTGGTTGCTGATCCTGATCAGGCGGAAGCCTTCGCGGCGGCTAATGAATGCCGGAGCGAGTTTGTTTTGAGTGTCGAAGGGGTGTTGCGGGCCCGCCCTGCAGGTACGGAAAATCTGCAGATGCCCAGTGGCAAGGTCGAACTCATGGCGACGCACATCGAGATTCTGAACCGCTCCGAGCCGGTTCCGTTTCCCTTGGACGAAGAGGAGATTGCTGAAAACCTGCGTCTCAAATACCGTTATCTGGATTTGCGCCGCCCGGAAATGCTGGGACGCCTGCGTTTGCGCCATCAGGTCACCAGCTACGTGCGCCGTTATCTGGACAGTGGCGGTTTCATGGATGTTGAGACGCCGGTTCTGACCCGCTCGACACCGGAGGGTGCCCGCGATTATCTGGTCCCGTCCCGAACCCAGCCGGGTCATTTTTTCGCCTTGCCGCAAAGTCCCCAGCTGTTCAAACAACTGCTGATGGTCGCGGGTATTGATCGTTATTATCAGATTACCAAATGTTTTCGGGATGAAGACTTACGCGCCGACCGGCAGCCGGAATTTACCCAGATTGATATAGAAGCCTCTTTTGTGGATGAAGAAGCCGTCATGGGTATTGCCGAACCGATGATTCGGGGCCTGTTTGCGGAAGTGCTCGGTATTGATCTGCCCAATCCTTTCCCACGCATGACCTACGCGGATGCCATGCACCGTTTTGGCGTGGATCGCCCCGATTTGCGCAATCCCCTGGAGCTGACCGAGCTGAGCGACCTGATGCGCAGTGTGGAGTTCAAGGTATTTCGGGAGGCCGCTGAGCGCCCACGGGGTCGTGTCGCCTGTCTGCGGGTTCCCGCTGGTGCCCAGCTCAGTCGTGCACAAATTGATCAATACACCCAGTTTGCGGCCATTTATGGGGCCAAGGGTCTGGCCTGGATCAAAATCAACGCGCTGAATCAGGGTGCCGAAGGGCTCCAGTCGCCCATCGTCAAATTTCTTGCTCCCGAGGTGCTGCAGGAAATTCTCCAGCGTAGTGGCGCGGCTGTCGGCGACATTCTCTTTTTCGGCGCCGACAGTGCCAAGGTGGTCAACGAGGCGCTGGGAAATCTGCGCAACCGCGTCGCGGCCGACCTGAATTTGCTGGAAGGTGAATGGCGACCCGTATGGGTAACGGATTTTCCCATGTTTGATTACGACGAGAAGGATAATAGCTGGACTTCCACCCATCATCCATTTACGGCACCGCAAAGCGCACATCTGGAGAGTCTGGCGAAAAATCCGGGGGCAGCATTGGCCCGCGCCTATGATCTGGTGCTGAACGGCAATGAAATTGGCGGCGGCAGTATTCGTATTCATCAGGAAAAAGTTCAGGAAAAAGTGTTTGCGGCCCTGGGTATTGGCGCCGAAGAAGCGCGGGATAAATTCGGCTTCCTGCTGGACGCTCTCCATTATGGTGCGCCACCCCATGGCGGCCTGGCTTTCGGGTTGGATCGTCTGGTCATGCTCATGTCTGGCGCGGATACCATTCGCGATGTCATTGCTTTTCCCAAAACCCAGAAAGCCGGTTGTCTGTTGACCGAGGCCCCCGGCGTGGTGGCCAACAAGCAATTACAGGAGCTGGGTATCCGCCTGCGTCCCGGAGTAGGAGCCGATGTTCAAAATTCCTGAGTCGATTCTGGTCATGATCTACGCCGGTCAGCAGGTTCTGTTGCTGGAGCGTGCCCAACCGGAAGGATTCTGGCAGTCGGTAACCGGGAGTCTGGAACCGGGAGAATCCTGGCGGGACGCGGCCGTGAGGGAGCTCCGTGAAGAGACGGGATTTGCGGCGGAAGGACTGGTGGATACCGGGGTACGGAATCGCTTTCCCATTGTGCCACCCTGGCGGGAGCGTTACGCGCCGGAGGTGGCGTTCAACGAGGAGCGCATATTCACCCTGGCTTTGCCCGAGCCTCAGGTTCCACAACTGCGTCATCAGGAGCATGTGAACTTTGCCTGGTTGCCGGCGATCGAAGCGGCCCGCCGTACCGGATCGTGGACCAACCGGGATGCGATTTATCGCCATTTTGGGGCGCGCCTTGACGCACAGCAGGCGGCTTCGTAACTTAAGGAACATTTTGCACGCGCAACAGCGCCTGAGAGGGTGGTTATGGGTGTAGAGACAGTGATGGTGCAGGGGTTGCGGCGCAGTGAAGCAGCCGACCTGGATACCCGCATTCGCCGGGCAAAAGCCGCTTTGGGAAAACGTGCGGTTATTCTCGGGCATCATTACCAGCGCGAAGAAGTCTATCGTCATGCCGATTTCCATGGGGATTCCTTGCAGTTATCCCGGGCGGCAGCCGAGCAGGAAGCGGAATTCATTGTTTTTTGCGGTGTACACTTCATGGCCGAAGTGGCGGATATTCTCAGTCGTCCCGATCAGGCCAGCATTCTGCCCGATCTGAACGCCGGTTGTTCCATGGCCGACATGGCTGATATCCCGCAGGTCCAACGCGCCTGGGACGAGCTCGCGACGGTGCTGGATGTGGAGACGGAAATCACCCCGGTCACCTATGTGAACTCATCGGCTGCCATCAAGGCCTTTTGCGGGGCGCATGGTGGTACGGTCTGCACTTCTTCCAATGCCCGTAAGGTGCTCGAATGGTCCTTTCAGCAGCGGCCCAAGGCGTTATTTTTTCCGGATCAGCATCTGGGCCGCTGGACCGGGCACCAGCTGAATATCCCCTTGCGGGATATGCCGGTTTGGGACCCGGCGCTGCCCCTGGGCGGACTGACGCCCGAGGAGATTCGCCGTGCCCGGATTCTGCTCTGGAAGGGGCATTGCTCCGTGCACCAGATGTTCCAGCCCGCGCATGTTGAGCGCTGGCGCCGGGAACACCCTCAGGGGCAGGTCATCGCCCATCCCGAGTCGGCCTTTGAAGTCTGTCAGATGTCCGATGCAGTCGGATCTACGGATTTTATATTGCGTACGGTCAAAGCCTCTCCCGCAGGCAGTGAATGGCTGGTAGGCACCGAAATCAATCTGGTGACCCGTCTGGCTGACGAAGTACGGGCGGAAGGAAAAACCGTGGAATTCATGTCACCCATGGTGTGCATGTGTTCCACCATGTTCCGCATCGATCCCGAGCAGTTGGCGGTGACCTTGGAAAATCTTCTGGAAGGGCAAGTACGCAACCGGATTCAGGTCGAGCCGGAAACGGCGGCCCAGGCGCGTCTGGCCCTGGAACGCATGCTTATGGTGTCCTGACGGCCGCCATGTCCTCTGTCGCTGTGCAGCCGGCTGATGTGATTGGCGAATGGTCGCTGACCCAGCGCAATCTGCATCGTCTGCTGACTGCCTATCTGCGCCTTTATCAGGGCGCGCATTGGGAGCACAGTACCGTACCGGCTGAGGGCGCGGCGATTCTGGTGTGTAATCATGTGTCGGTGTTGGATCCCCTGCTGCTGGTCGCCAGCAATCAACGCGTGGTGTCCTTTCTGGTGGCCCGGGAATACTACGACAATCCATTGATGCGCCAGTTGCTGGAGCAAACCTACAGCATTCCGGTACGTCGGGATCGTCGTGATGTGCGGGCGCTGTTGCAGGCTCGCCATGTTCTTGAAGAGGGTCGGGTACTCGGCATTTTTCCCGAGGGCGGCATCAATCGCTCGGAGACCCGGAAAGGTGTCGCCTGGCTGGTGCGCGAAAGTGCCGCGCCGGTGGTCCCGGCTCATGTCGGCGGCGCCCGGCAGGCCGCTTCTGACTTGCAGACCTGGCTGCGGCGCCAGCATCCCCTGTTACGCTATGGGGTGCCCCTGCATTTTCATCGTGATGCTGACGCCGCCGAAGTCATGGGGGCGACCATGAGTGCTATTGCCACACTTGCATGACGGCATCCTTGCCTTTGCGTTATCATGGCCGATATTTCACCAGAATAAGTCAGTTATAGAAGCAAGGAGTGGGTTATGTCCGGGCATAGTAAATGGTCCACCATCAAATTCAAGAAAGCACTGAAAGACGCCAAACGCGGCAAAATATTTACCCGTCTGATTCGCGAAATTACCGTTGCAGCGCGCGCCGGGGGCGGAGATCCGGGCAGTAATTCACGACTGCGCCTGGCTCTGGACAAGGCATATGGTGCCAATATGACCAAAGACACCATTGAACGCGCCGTCAAACGCGGTACGGGTGAGCTGGAAGGCGTGGATTACGAGGAAGTGACTTATGAGGGCTACGGCCCTGCGGGTGTGGCTATCCTGATTGAAACCATGACCGACAACAAGGTTCGTACCGTCGCAGAAATCCGCCATATATTTTCCAAACGCGGCGGTAATATGGGAACCGCCGGTTCTGTTGCCTATCAGTTCAAAAAGCTGGGCTTAATTGTTTTTCCCGGCGATGCTGATGAAGACAAAATTCTCGAGGCGGCGCTGGAAGCAGGGGCCGAAGACGTGGTCAATGAAGGTGAGCGGATTGCTGTCTATACGGCGGCCACGGACTTGCACAGTGTGGTCCAGGCACTGGAAGCCGCCGGTTTGCAGCCGGAAGAAAGCGAATTGACCATGATTCCGGAAAACACGATTGAGGTAAGTGGAGAGGAGGCAGAAAAACTGCTGCGTCTCATCGACTTCCTGGAAGAAAACGATGACGTGCAAAATGTGTACGCCAACTATGAAATCAGCGATGAGGAAATGGCCCGCCTGGAAGCAGCATCCTGAATTTTTCAGTCCATCAGGAAACGGCCTTGCGCATCATCGGTATTGATCCGGGCTCTCTGCGCACCGGCTATGGCATCATCGAGTCGGATGCGCGTGGCGAGTTGCGGCATGTGGCTCATGGCTGCCTGAATGTGGCTGGCCGGCCCTTTCTGGAGCGCATCGGCGCCATCTACCGGGATCTGGCGCAGGTGTTGGCCGAGCATCGACCCAATACAGCAGCCATTGAGCAGG
>NZ_JAGDVS010000002.1 GCF_023255755.1 Acidithiobacillus sp.
GATCAGGAGGAAGAGCGCAGCCGCCTGACCCGCGAGGCACTGGCCGACGTGGACGCTGGCAAGGTCATCGACCACCAGACCGTGCAAGCCTGGGCCGATAGCCTCAGCACCGACGAACCGCTGCCGCTGCCGCGCTGAGGCACGCCGATTGACCAATCGGTAATACGCTACAAATTCCATTCACCGTTCCTTATACTGCCGTTCTAACCATTGGCAGTAACTTCCGTCCATGACCGCGCGCCACCATTCCGGGTGCTCCAGGTACCAGCGGATGGTCTGGCGGATGCCGGCGGGGAAGTCCACGGCCGGTTGAAAACCCAATTCGCGGGTGATTTTGGTGGCGTCGATGGCGTAGCGGCGGTCATGACCGGGCCGGTCGCGCACATGCTGGATCAGGTCGGCACTGTTGCGGCCCTGCGCCGCTGCTGACTGCGGGTAAGCCTGCAACCACCGGGGATCACTCGCGAAAAGTTCATCCATGATCTGACCGATCAGCAGGACAATGTCGATATTGGCCCATTCGTTGCAGCCGCCGATATTGTAGCTCTCCCCTTCCCGACCCTGGTCCAGAATCGCGGCGATGCCCCGGCAATGGTCTTCCACATAAAGCCAGTCGCGAATCTGACGACCGTCGCCGTAGAGTGGCAGGGGCTGGTTATGCAGGATATTCACGATGATGAGGGGAATCAGTTTTTCGGGAAAGTGATATGGCCCGTAGTTATTGGAGCAGTTGCTGGTGGTGGTACTGAGTCCGTAGGTGTGTTGATAGGCACGCACCAGATGGTCCGATCCCGCCTTACTGGCGGCGTAGGGGGAGTTGGGTGCGTAAGGGGTCTCTTCGCGGAAAGGCGGGTCCTGAGGACCGAGGGTACCGTAGACTTCATCCGTGGAGATGTGATGAAAACGGTGGGGAATACGACCCTGCGGACCATCCAGCCAGAGGCTTTTGGCCACCCGCAGCAGGTTATGGGTGCCGAGGATGTTGGTCTGGATGAAGGCGTCGGGGTCGTGGATGGAGCGATCCACATGGCTTTCGGCAGCGAAGTGGACGACGACGTTGAGCTGATGGTCGGTCATCAGCCGTTCGACAAGCGGGGCATCGTTGATGTCGCCCTGCACAAAGCGAAACCCGGCGTGCTGGCCCAGCCCTTCCAGGTTATGGCGATTGCCCGCATAGGTGAGGGCATCCAACGCCACCAGCGTGGTGCGCGGACGCTTGCGCAGCCAGTGGTGGCAGAAGTTGGCGCCGATAAAACCGGCAGCACCGGTGACCAGCAGGCGTTTGTCAATCATGGGATCAACGGCGACGGACATCGGGTGCTCCTTTTTGAATCAGGCTTCTTCGGGTTCAGCGAACATCTGCCGCAGTGCGGCCCGCCAGTGCGGCGCGGGACCCAGCGTGGCGTAGCTGCTGGACTTGTCGAGCACCGTGTAGGCCGCGCGCGGGGCGGGGGTGGGATACCCGCTCGTTGGGATCATCTCTATGGGGATGCTGCGCCGCAGGCGCCCCGCAGCCAGCGCCTCTTCCTGAATCGCTACGGCGAAATCATACCAGGAGGCCACTCCCGCGTCGGTCCAGTGCTGAATGCCCGTAAAATCCGGGTGGTCTATGGCGCTCCAGATCGCGCGGGCGAGCCCCGCGGCCCAGGTCGGGGTGCCGGCCTGATCACCCACGACCCGTAGCACGTCTCGCTCGGCCATGAGGCGCAGCATCGTTTTCACAAAGTTGCTGCCGTGGGCGCTATAAACCCAGGCGGTGCGCAGGATGAGGGCGGCATCGCCGAGGATTTCCCGTACCTGCTGTTCACCAGCGGCCTTACTGCCGCCATAAACACCGAGGGGAGCTACTGGCGCGCCGGGTGGATAGGGGGTGGATTGGGCACCATCGAAGACGAAGTCGGTGGAGATATGAATCAAGCGAGCGCCGCAGGACTGGGCGGCCAGGGCACAGTGGGCGGCACCATCACGGTTGATGGCATAGGCCATCCCGGCTTCGGATTCGGCCCGGTCCACGGCGGTGTAAGCGGCGGCATTGATGAGGTAGTCGGGCTGGAAACTTTCCACAGCCTCACGGACCTTGCCGGCATCACGAATATCCAAATCCTGGCGTCCCAGGGCATACAACTTGACTGAGGGCGGCTGGCTGCGTTGCAACTCCCAACCCACCTGGCCTTGCGCGCCCAGCAGCAGTACGCGATACCTATCGGATTCTCCGGCCACGGGCGTCATGGAAAGGCCTCACTCTTCAGCAAAGAAAGTCCGGCAGCATCCTTGCTGGCCAGCAAGGGTGGCTTATTGTCCAGCAACGGCCAGTCAATGGCGATATCCGGATCATTCCAGATCACGCAACGTTCTGCTTCCGGAGCGTAAAACTCCGTGGTTTTGTAGAGAAAGTCGGCCGACTCGCTGAGCACGTAAAAGCCGTGGGCAAAGCCGGGGGGCACCCAGAGCATCTGCTGATTTTCCGCGGAAAGGGTGGCACCCGCCCATTGCCCGAAATAGGGCGAGGAGCGGCGCAGATCCACGGCCACATCGAAGACCGCGCCAGCGACGACACGCACCAGTTTGCCCTGTGGCTGACGAATCTGGTAATGCAGCCCACGCAGCACGCCCTGCTGGGAGCGACTGTGATTATCCTGCACGAAGTCGATATCCAGTCCGGTCGCAGCGAAGGCGCGCCGGTTCCAGCTTTCCATGAAAAACCCCCTGGCGTCGCCGAACACCCTGGGGGTGATGAGGAGAACCTCCGGAATGGCGAGGGCTTCCACCTTCATCCCTGGCGTCCTTCGCTGAGAATGCGCAAAAGATAGTCGCCGTAGCCGCTTTTTTGCAGGGGGGCGGCGAGACGGCTGAGGGCTTCACCATCGATGTAGCCCATGCGGTAAGCGATTTCTTCGGGGCAGGCGACTTTAAGCCCCTGGCGTTCTTCCAGGGTGCGGATGAACTGACCGGCGTTGAGTAGATCAGCGTGGGTGCCGGTGTCGAGCCAGGCCGTGCCGCGACCAAGCACCTCCACCTGCAGGCGCTTTTCTTGCAGGTAGAGGCGGTTGAGGTCGGTAATCTCCAGCTCGCCCCGTGCCGAGGGGCGGATTTCCCGAGCCATCCTGCTGCCGTTGCCGTCATAGAAGTACAAGCCGGTCACCGCATAGGATGAGCGCGGAGTTTCCGGTTTTTCTTCGAGGCCGATAGCCTGGCCGTCGGCATTGAACTCGACGACGCCATAGGCGCGCGGGTTGGCGACATGGTAGGCAAAGATGGTGGCGCCGGTATCGCGGGTGTTGGCGGCTTGCAGCGTCGCGCTGATTTCGTGGCCGTAGAAAACATTGTCACCGAGCACCAGCGCGGAGGGGCTCCCCGCCAGGAATTCCTCGGCAATAAGCAGGGCCTGCGCCAGCCCTTCGGGGCGCGCTTGCTCGGCATACTGGAAAGACAGGCCCCATTGGCTCCCGTCCCCCAGCAACTGCTCGAAACGTGGCAAGTCGTTGGGCGTGGAGATGACCAGCATCTCCCGGATACCCGCCAGCATAAGGGTCGCCAGGGGGTAGTAGATGAGAGGCTTGTCATAGACCGGCATAAGCTGCTTGCTGACGGTCTGGGTCAGCGGATAGAGCCGGGTACCGGAGCCGCCAGCGAGGATGATCCCTTTACGACGCATTGCGCGGCCTCATTTTGTTACTATCGCGGGCATTGTATGTGGCCGGGCGCGCGGGGGCAAGATTGGTGATACCGGCCAGAAGCCCTCGAAGGCGATCAACTTTCTGAACTTATTATCGCCTTGAACTCCTCCGCTGTGAGAATCCTGGAAGCGCTCACCTTCCGCAGGGCGAGGAGATCTGCATCACCCGTCACCAATGCTGATGCTTGCGCCTGACAGGCCAGCACGAGGAATATCTGGTCGGCCGCGTCACGACAGACGGGCAGATTACTTGGCGGGTCTTGGATCGACACGGTTTCGGCGAAGGGAAGGAAATCGGCGAGCAATTCTTCCTGATCTGCACGGGAAAGCTTGAATTTCGGGTAGGCCAACACCCGCAGCAACTCCGTCACCGTTTCATGACAGACGATGGGCACGAGTCGCCCCCGTTGCCAGGCATCGCGCAGCCATGCTACCCGCCCCTGAGAAAACACCAGCGCCGACAAAACGATGTTCGTGTCCAGGACGACCCGTGGTACCGGCGCCATGCTCAATCCCTCTGACGAGCCCAACGGACGGCATCGGCTACGTCTTCCTCACCGATCCCCATAGCGGCGAGCTTTTCCCGCACCGCATCTGCTTTTTGCAACCGGACGGGAGTAAGGATGATGCGGCCGTCCTTGGCCTCTACCTCAAAGTATTGCGTTGACGCCACCTGCTGAATAGCCGCTTTGGGCAATGTAATCTGATTCTTGGATGTCATTTTGGCCAACATGTTGACCCCTCCGAAACAAGGAAGAAAGGAAACCAGGATACAATACCCCATATTGCCGGGGGCTACCAACTGCAATTAGGGTTGTCCCGGCTTGAGCGATAGCGCCTCAACGGCATAAGCTAGCCCCTCTTGTCCGGTCAACATACCAAGGAATCATCATGAACAGACAGGGTGGCCTGTCCACTGTAGACGTCCGCAACAGACCTGAGGCGGACAAGCAGCGCGGCCACGCGCTGGGCGCCGCCATGCTGGGGATGCTGCTGGATGGTTACGACCTCAGCATCATGGCCGTGGTCCTGCTCTCTTTGCACAGCACTTGGCATTTGCACGCGACCGAAACCGGTCTGCTCATGGCCATGGCGTTACTCGGGTCTCTGCTGGGCGGCCTGGTGGGCGGCGTATTCACTGACCGGTTCGGTCGCCGCAAGCTGCTCTTCCCCAATATATTTCTCTATGTCATCGGCGCCCTGGTCAGCGCTTTCAGCCCGGACGTCTCCATCCTTTTCCTGGGTCGCTTTCTGACCGGCCTGGCGATCGGCCTCGACTATCCGCTGGTAGCCACCATCGTTGCGGAATACAGTCCGTCCGCAAACCGGGGCAATCGTTTCGCCCGGGTAAACCTGGCCTGGTATGTCGGCGCTCTGCTGTCCACCGGTGTCGGCTGGGCCCTGTTGTTTACCGGCGACGCGTCCTGGCGCTGGATGCTGGGGAGCGCGGTCGTCCCCGCGCTTGCCCTGCTCTGGTTGCGGCGCGGCCTCCCGGAGTCGCCGCGCTGGCTGGCGCGCAACGGGCATGCCAGCGCGGCCCGTGAAGCCTTGGCCCGGCTGTATCCGGAGTGTACGCCCGCCGAACTCAGCACACAGTTGACGGCTTTTCAGGGGCATCGCCAGTCGTGGCGGGTGCTGCTGCGTAAAGTCTGGCTGCGCCGACTGGTGCTCAGCATTTTCCCCTGGTTCTGTCTGGATGTGGTGGGTCTGGGCATTGGTCTGTATTTTCCCCTGGTGTTGCGCAGCAACGGGTTAGCCAGCAGTGACGGGGCCGCCGCTGCCATCAATGCCGGCTTTCTGGTGATCTCCGCTCTGGGCATTCTCTATATTCTCTCCCGCCTCGACCGCTGGGGCCGGATTCCCCTGCAAAGTGCAGGATTTGGGCTGATGTCTCTCGGGCTGGGACTGTTCGCGCTGTGCTCCTGGAATGGCTGGATTGCCGGAATTTACGCGGGTGCTGCGGTCTATTCCCTGGGTGTGGGCATCGGTCCGGCGGTAACGGTTTTTGCGCTCGCCGTAGAAATTTTTCCGACGGAATTGCGTGCCAGCGCGGCCGGGTTGGCGACGGGGCTTTCCCGCCTGGGTGCCTTCATTTCTGCGGTGTTATTTCCGGTTTTTGAAAAACGCTGGGGGATTCCTTTGGTACTGGTGGTGATGGCCATGGTGGCCCTGCTGGGGATGCTCGCCACCCTGATCTATGGAGTGGAATCGCGACAGAAAAGCCTGGAAGACCTGGAACGCGTGGATGGACAGCTGTCAACACCCTGATTGGAGTGGTTTTCTACTCAAAGCTCCAGGTCCGCACGATGCGCAACGGGGTAGGCGGGGACTGCCAGATGGCGGGTAAAGCCGGAAAGGGCGCCGCCTCCCGAATGATCGTATCGACGGCATTTACCAGCACAATATTCTTCGATCCTTGCCGCATCTCGATCTGCATCAGTTGCCCGTCGGGGGCGATAGTGACGGCGACAACGACGCGTCCCTGCGGTAGGACAAGATGACCTGCCGCAAGGAGATGTTTCTGGGCCAGTGCCATGATTCGGCTTTCCCAGTCCTTCAGATAGGCATTCAACGCAACCGCCCGCGCTGCCGGCGAGGCCGCTGATGGCACGCTCTCCCGACGGACCGGAAGCATGCCGTCCGGGCGGCGCGGCGCGGGTACCACAGGCGAGGTAATCCGGGGACGGAGCGGGTTCGGCGTCAACGAAATTTCTACCAGCGAGCTGACCGGGTTTTTTACAGGCAGGGTTCCCGCCAGCCCTCCCAACAACACGAGCCAGACCAGCACGTTGATGACCACGGAGAGCAAGGCCCAGGGGAACAGGGTATCGAGGTCTTCCGCTCGCAAACGCAGGGCGCGCATCATACCGACCAGTGCGGCTGCCCCAAACCAACGTATCCGGAGCAGAACGTCCGATAGCGGCGCGAAAAATCCTATGGCTTCATTCCAGCCAGTCGGCTGCAGCGAGGGCATAATAGGTGATGATGGCATCGCTCCCGGCCCTTTTGATGCCCAGCAGCGATTCCAGGACGCTGCTCTGTAGATCCAGCCAACCAGCCCGGGCGGCGGCTTGCAGCATGCTGTATTCGCCAGACACCTGATACGCCAGCATCGGCAGGTCGCAGCGCTCGCGGAGGTCACGGATGATATCCAGATACGCCATGGCGGGCTTCACCATCACCATATCGCAGCCCTCCTGAATATCCAGTGTCATCTCGCGAAACGCCTCACGCCGATTGGCCGGATCCATCTGATAGCCTTTGCGGTCCCCGAACTGCGGCGCGCTGTCGGCCGCATCGCGGAAAGGGCCATAAAAAGCGCTGGCGTATTTGACCGCATAAGAAAGAATGCTGACCTGCGGATGCTGCGTAGCATCCAGCGCCTCGCGGATAGCCATCACCATGCCGTCCACCATGCCTGAAGGGGCGACGACATCCACCCCCGCTTCTGCATAAGAGATGGCCTGCCGCTGCAGGTTTTCCAGGGTGGCGTAATCGTCACGATCGCCGCCCGCATCCAGAACCCCGCAATGGCCGTGGGCGGTATATTCGCAAAAGCAGGCATCGGCAATGATCAGGAGTTGCGGGTATTCGGCGCGAATGGCGCGGATCGCCCGTTGTACCAGCCCCTCCGCCTCCCAGGAGGCAGAGCCGGTGGCATCCTTGCAATGATCTTCAACGACGCCGAACAGCAGCACCCCGGAGATGCCCCGCGCTGCGGCCTCCGCGCAGAGCTGTAGCGCCGAATCGATGCTGTGGCGGAAAACGCCGGGCATGGAGGAAATTTCCGTACGGACGCCATCGCCTTCCACCAGAAAGATCGGCAGGATGAAATCCGCCGCGCGCAGATGATGCTCACGCAACATCCGGCGCATGGCCGGATGGCGACGCAGGCGGCGGGGCTCGTGGCGGGACGACAGATTGAGCAGGTTCATGCAACGGGCTCCAGACCTTGTGCCCATACGGTCAGCGCCGTCAGCATACCAGCCGCACTGGCTTCCGGGGCAATCCAGGGGGCGGGCAGGCCGACCGTGGTGACGGCGTCGGCGGTAAGGGGGCTGATGGCGATAATGGGCGTGTTCTTCAGCCAGCGTTGACCCAGCCCCCCCACCATCTGATAGAAATTATTGAAGATCTCCGGGCTGGTCACGGTGACGGCATCCAGTTCGCCGCGCGCCCAGGCATGCAACAACGGCGTCGGGTTGGTGCCGGGCAACTGGCGTCGGTAGCAGAACACCTTGTCGATGACCGCCCCTCGCTCGCCCAGCGTCTTCTCCAGCAACTCCCGGCCCTGATCACCGGCAAACAGCGCGATGCGCTGTCCCTGCACGGCCACCAGCTCCGGACTTTCCAGCAAACCCTCGGAGCTGAACCTCTGGGGGACCAGCTCGACCTGCAGACCAAACTCACGCAGCGCCTTGGCGGTCTCCCGCCCCACCGCCGCAATACGCGGTCCCGCCGGCCAGGACAGGTTGCGGCTCTGCAAGCGGCTGAGAGCAAAAGCGACGGCGTTGCGGCTGGAAAAAATCACCCAGTCATACGCCACAAGCTGATGCAAAGCGTCATCCAGAGACTGCCAGTTCTCCGGCGCCTCGATCTGTACGGCGGGGAACAAAATGGCGCGCGCGCCTTGCGCCTGCAACAGGGTCAGCATCTCGTCGGCCTGCGCGCGCGGCCGGGTGACCACGATGCCTTTGCCTTGCAGTGCGGTGCTGTTCATGTGTTTCGGACATCCGCGATAATTTCTGCCGCCCCTTGCGCGACCAGCGCCGCAGCGACGGCCATGCCGAGGGCAACGGGGTCGCTGCCCTTCGCCTCGGCATGGAGCACCCGGCGGCCATCTGGAGTGGCAACCAGCCCACGCAGGAGCATCTGCGGCCCCTGCCATTGGGCCAGCGCTGCCACCGGCAGCCGGCAATCCCCGCCCAGCACCCGATTCATGCTGCGCTCTGCCAGCACGCAGTCGTGGGTATCGGCATCGGCCAGAGGAGCCAGCAGTTCCCGGGTCCGCCGGTCGTCGCTGCGCGCCTCAATGCCTATGGCCCCTTGCCCCACGGCAGGTAGAGAGCAGTCGATGTCCAGCAGATGGGTGATACGATCCGGCAAACCCAGGCGTTTAAGGCCCGCGGCGGCGAGGATGATCGCCTCATAATGGCCCTCATCCAGCTTGCGCAGGCGCGTAGCGACATTGCCGCGCAAGTCATCGACCCGCAGATGGGGGTAGCGCTCCAGTAATTGCGCCCGCCGCCGCAGGCTGGAACTTCCTACCCGAGCGCCCTCCGGCAGGGCATCAGGGTGTAGAAAGGCATTGCTGACGAAGGCATCCCGGACATCTTCCCGGGCCATGATGGCGACCATCTCCAGACCTTCAGGCTGTTGTGCAGGCACATCCTTCATGGAGTGCACGGCAATGTCCACCCGCTGCTGCTGCAGGGCATCCTCGATTTCCTTGACGAAGAGGCCTTTACCGCCCAGAGCATGCAGGGGCGCATCCAGAAGAATGTCGCCGCTGGTGGTCATGGTGATGATTTCGACCGTCATTCCCGGATGATGCCGCAACAGGGCGGCGCGGACATGCTCTGCCTGCCAGACGGCCAGCGGGCTGGCACGGGTACCAATGCGAAGATGGTGCGGCATATTTGGTCGGCGGCTCTAAGGATGATCGGGAGAAGAATAGGCTATTCACCTTAACAGCGCGGTTTTTCCTGTCAAGGGCGATTCGGCAAAACTCAGCGCGAAATGGGGGTCACCACCACCCTCTCGCGCAGTCGCTGCGCCATCTTGGGACCAACAACCGCAGCAAGGGAGGCCGGGCCGGGAAAGGGGCCGTGCGCCTCCCGGAAAGCGACCATCGCGGCGGCGCGTTTTTCGCCAATACCGTGCAGACAACGCAACTGGGCCACATCGGCGTGATTGATGTCGACGGGAGCCGGACAATCCTTAGCGGCGGCCAGCGCCCCACCGCTCGCGCATATCGTGCACAAGGCCGATAAAGGTAGCCACAGCCCCCTCCAGGACATTTTTAACAGACGCTTAACCCCGCAACACCGCGCGTATCTTATCCCCCATCGCCGCCAACTCCGCCGCCGGTGTATCTTTGGCATTGGCAAAATTCAGGTCGGGGATGGCATTCATGGGAATCAGGTGCACATGGGCATGCGGTACTTCCAGCCCCGCCACCATGACCCCGACCCGCTTGCAGCCGGTGACCTGCTCCAGCGCGGGCACTACGCGCCTGGCAAAGGGCAGGAGCCCGGCCAGGGTCTCGTCATCCAGCGTGAAAATATAATCATGCTCGATCTTGGGGATAACCAGGGTGTGCCCCGGCCGCACCGGGCGAATGTCGAGAAAGGCCAGATAACGATCATCTTCCAGCACTTTCTGCGCCGGAATTTCGCCGTTGATAATGCGGGTAAACAGGGTGCTCATGCGTCCTCCTTGAGGGTGGCCAAAACAGCTTCAGCGGCATCCAGGGTGGCCGCGATCTCGGCGTCGCCGTGGGCCGCCGAGAGGAAACCCGCCTCATAGGCACTGGGGGCGAGATACACCCCGCGCGCCAACAGGCCATGGAAAAAGCGGGCGTAGCGTTTACTGTCGGCGGCCATCACCGCATCAAAACCGCGCACCGGCTGTTCCGCGAAGAACCAGCCGAACATGGCCGGCACCTGATTGATCTGCATGGGCACGCCCGCGGCTTCCGCCCGCTCGGCCAAGCCCTTGCAGAGCGCTGCCGTCTGCGCCGCCAGGCGCTCATGGAAACCCGGCACCGTCAGCAGCCGCAAGGTCGTCAGGCCGGCGGCCATGGCCACCGGATTACCGGACAGGGTCCCCGCCTGA
>NZ_JAGDVS010000203.1 GCF_023255755.1 Acidithiobacillus sp.
CCCGTCCATGCCTGGGGCATGGACGTGGGTCGGCCGGAGCGCGTCGCCGTGATGAGGGTGCCCCGCATCCCCACCGCAACCGCATATGCTACACATCATTCCACCTCCAGTTGTTGAACGCGCAGTTCCTCGCCCCCGATGACCTGAAGCTGATGGCTGCCGCATTGGGGGCAGGCATCGAAATATTGCCGGATGGATACTTTTTCGCCGCAGGGAAGGCACCACGCCTGTGCCGGCACCGCCACGATCTCGAGTATGGCGCCCTCCGCCAGCGTGCCCCGGGTGACCGCATCGAAATGGAAGCGCAACGCCTCCGGTTCCACGCCAGCCAGGGCGCCGATCTCCAGGCAAACCCTGCTTACCCGGAGAAAGCCCTGGATCCCGGATTGTTCCTCCAGGATTTGGAGTACGCCTTCGCACAAGGATAATTCATGCATCTCGGGGCAGGCCGTCAGGGGCAAGGACGCGGCCACTCACCGGAGCCGAAGATCCCCGTCCGGTTTTTTTCTTCAGCATACCTTTACCTGCAACAGCTCCTCCCCGTCCGGGTCCACCAGGTGGACGGCGCAGGCGATGCAGGGATCGAAGCTGTGGATGGTACGGAGGATCTCCAGAGGCTGGGCAGGGTCAGGGAGTTCGGTGCCCTTGAGGGCCGCCTCGTAGGGGCCGTCCTGTCCGGCGGCATCCCGCGGGCCGGCATTCCAGGTGCTGGGTACCACCGCCTGGTAGTTGTCGATGAGACCGTCCTTGATGACCACCCAATGGGCCAGGGCGCCGCGGGGCGCCTCCATGAAACCCACGCCGCGCGTCTCGGCGGGCCAGGAGGAAGGCTCCCAGAGGGCCGGGTTGAAGGTTTCGAGTTTTCCGGCGCGGATATTGGCCATGAGCTGGTCGTACCAGCCCTGCATGGCGTCGGCGATGATCTTGCTCTCCAGGGTGCGGGCGGCGGTCCGTCCCATGGTGGAAAAGAGTGCCTCGACGGGCAGGCCCAGATTGCGCAGGCTGCTGTCCACCAGAGTGCGGGCCTCCTGGTTACCGCTGGCATAGAGGACCAGCATCCGGGCCAGAGGCCCCACCTCCATCGCCTTGCCCTTCCAGCGCGGCGACTTGATCCAGGAATAGCTGGCCGCGCTGTCCAGATGCGCGTAGGGCGGTTGGGGTCCGGTATAGTCCAGGTGGGTTTGTCCCGCAAATGGATGGAGCCCCTGGTCCTTGCCCACGGTGTAGGAATACCAGGAATGGGCCACGAACTCCTGGATCTGGTCGGGGGCGCGCAGTTCCAGAGGATGGAGGGTGGAGAGGTCCCGGTTGAGGATGATGCCGCGGGGGATCATGAGGCCGTCCAGGTCGTTGATGCCCATGGAGGGGAACTCGCCGTAGGTCAGGAAGTTGCCCACCCCTTCGCCCTTGCCGAACCAGTCCTTGTAAAAGCCAGCGATGGCGAGGGTGTCGGGCAGGTAGACCTGATCCACGAAACGGCGGATCTCGCGGATGACATTCTGCACGATCTCCAGGCCCGTCATGTTGACGGCGGTGGCCCCGGCCCCCGCCGCCGCGCTGTCGTGCAGCGTCGCGGGCGACACACTGATGGCCGTGGGCACTCCACCCACCACGAAATTGGGATGGGGGTTCTTGCCGCCGAAGACGGCATGGAGCTTGGCCACCTCCCGCTGCCAGGCCAGGGCATCCAGGTAATGGGCCAGCGCCATGAGGTTGGCCTCGGGCGGCAGCTTGTAGGCGGGGTTGCCCCAGTACCCGTTGGCGAAGATACCGAGTTGTCCAGAGGCCGAGAAACGGGTGAATTTGTCCTTCACCTCGGCGAAGTAGCCCGGCGAGGAGCGCGGGTAATCACTCAGGGATTGGGCCAGCGCGGCCGTTTTGGCGGGATCCGCCTGGAGGGCCGAGAGCACATCCACCCAGTCCAGGGCGTGCAGTTGATAGAAATGCATCACATGATCGTGGACGAACTGGGCGGCGATCATGAGATTACGGATCAATTGGGCGTTTTGCGGGATAGGGTAATGGAGCGCGTCCTCCACCGCCCGCACCGAGGCGATGCCATGCACCAGGGTGCAGACCCCGCAGATGCGCTGGGCGAAGGCCCAGGCGTCACGGGGATCGCGGCCCTGGAGGATGATTTCCAGGCCGCGCACCATGGTCCCGGAACTGGAAGCGCCGGTGATGACGCCATCCTTGACCTCAGCCTCGATGCGCAAGTGCCCCTCGATGCGGGTGACGGGATCGACGACGACGGTTTGCTTGACCATGAATCACTCCTGCTCCGTAACGAGATGGTCGGCCACCAGTTCCAGCAGGCTCTGGGCCGTCTTGTCCCAATGGAAATGGGCCTGGCCGTCGTCGAAGGTCTGACGGCAGTTGGAACAGGTCGATACCAGCATCTCCGCCCCTGTGTCCTCCACCTGCTGCATCTTGATCTGGTAGGTCTTGTAGCGCAGGGGGTCGGCCCGGTGGATGGTCACCACCCCGCCGCCGCCCCCGCAGCACCAGTTGTAGGCGCCGTGCGCGTCCATCTCCCGCAGGTCCACTCCCAAGGCGTGCAGCACCTCCCGCGGCGCCTCCGTGGCGCCGCCGCGGCGCACGATCTGGCAGGGATCGTGGAAAGTCGCCGAATTCTGCACGGGTTGCAGTTGCAGCTTGCCCTGGCGGATCCCTTCCGCCAGATACTCGGCGATCTGTAACACCCGGAAGGGCAGAGGCTTGCCATAGAGGTTGGCGCCCTGCCAACGCAGGGCCTGATAGGCATGGCCGCATTCCGGCAGGATGAGGGTCCTGGCGCCCACCGCGATGGCGGCCTCGATGAGCTTGAGGCTCGCCTCCCGCTGACCCTGCTGGTCGCCGGCGAACATGCTGAAATTGGTAGCCTCGTAACCCTCGCTGCGAAAAGTCCAGGATGCGCCCATCCGCTTCATGATCCGGGCCAGGGCGACGATGGACTGGGGATATTTCATGACCTCGATGGAGGAGATGGTCATGAGGACGTCCGCCCGTTCCCGATCCAGGGGAATCTCGACGCCGTGCTCATCCTCCAGCCAGGCGATGCGGTCCTTGAGGACCGCCGGGGTGGCGCCGAGGGGGCTGCCTTCCCGTTTCGCGCGCTCCACCGTCGCCCAGAGTTCGTGGGGCACCAGCCCGGCGGCGGCCATGCCGTGCCGGGCCAGGCCAACGAGGCTGGCGATGTCGATGCCCATGGGGCAGACCATGGTGCAGCGCCCGCATTGGGTGCAACTGTCATAGATCAGATCCTGCCAGTCTTCCAGCTCCTGCACAGTGACGCGGCGCTTGAGGTTGAACAGGCGGAAAAAAGGCGCAAAAGGCCCGACTTCGCGCTTGTAGGCCTGTTTGAAGGGTTCCAGCTTCCAGATGGGGGTATATCTGGGGTCGCCGGTCTGCACATAGTATTGGCAGACCTCGGCGCACTGGCCGCAATGCACGCAGGACTCCATGTAGAGGGCGGCGGTGGCGCCGAAATCCTTGACGAAGCCGCGCATGGCCCGGTCGAGCCGCTCGGTGTCGGCCATCTCGCCCTGCTTGTCGTAGCGTGGCTCGGGTTTCTGGATGCTCAGACGAGGCTGGTTCAATTCCAGAGGGAACTGCGTATCCGTGCTGGTCATGTCTGTGCCCCCCGACGGCTGTAGATCGTCCCGGTGACGCCACGGGAGAACAGGAAGAGCACGGTATGGGCGAGCTTGCTGAAGGGCAGCCACGCCAGCAGGAGTTCGGCGCTCAGCATGTGCACGGCGAGCAGGTCCTCATAACGGCCACCCAGATGGTAATAGGCCATGAGCCCCGTGAGCAGCGGCGTAAAGACCAGCAGCCAACTGAAGTAGTCATCGAAATTGGAGATCTGGCGCAGCACCGGGTGAGTGGCGCGATGGGCGAGGAGGGCGAGGAGGCTGATCAGGGCGACACCGGCGGCAAAGGTGATTACCCCCGTCGGCAAGCCCGGCCAGGACAGGCCTGTGATGTCGCGGATGAGGAGGATGTGGGGCAGCAAGCCCAGAATCACCAACGCCAGGCTGAAGTGAAAGACGTAGCTCACCGCCTCCCAGTGCAGGATGCGGGGCCGGAACTCCCGGCGCGGCCACATGCGGGTAAAGATGGTCCTGATGCCCCCCAGCCAGGCGTGGCGCACCCGCGGCTCCGAAAGATCGCGGGGTCGGCGCAGAACCAACACCCCCACGAGCCGCCAAAACATGCCGAAAACCAGGATGATCAGCGCGGCCTCCAGGGCGGGGCCGCGGGCGAAATCCAGCAGGTCTGTCTCAGTGCTCATGGGAATCCTCCTTGGGGGGCGGGCTGTTTACCTCTTTGGCGCTTTTTGCAGCGGCCGCCTGCTGACGGGAGCGGGCGAGCGCTGCCGCTCCCACCCCGACCACTGCTCCCCCCAGCGCCGCACCGCCCAAAACCTCCCCGCGCGGCCAGTGGCCGGTAGCTGCAGGCAGAGGCCGGTAAAATCCGCCCTTGTCCCAAAAGTCCGGCTCGGAGCAGCCCAGGCAACCATGACCGGATTGGATGGGAAAGCTGGTCCCCTGGTTCCATTTCAGGGTGGCGCAGGCGTTATAGGTCACCGGTCCCTTGCAGCCCAACTCGTAGAGACACCAGCCGTTGCGCGCGCCCTCGTCGTCGAAGGTGTGGGCGAAGCGGCCCTCGTCGTAGAAAGGCCGGCGGTAGCAACGGTCGTGGATGGTATTGCCGTAAAACGTCAGCGGTCGCCCCTGGCGGTCGAGGGCGGGCATCCCGAAACTCAGGTAGTAGACGACCACCCCGGTCATCACCTCGGGGATGGGCGGACAGCCCGAGACGTTGATGATGGGGCGGTCGCGGACGACCTCCGAGACCGGCACCGCGCCGGTGGGGTTGGGTGCCGCATAGGGAACGCCGCCGAAAGCGGCGCAGGTCCCCACCGCGATGATGGCCGCAGCCCCCTGGGCGGCATGGCGCAGGTCATCGACAGCGCTTTGGCCCGCGGCCACACAGTAGGCGCCGCCCGCTCCCATGGGCACGGCCCCGTCCACGATGAGGATGTACTTGCCCCAGGCCTTGCGCATGGCTTCTTTCCGGGCTGCCTCGGCGGCCTCCCCGGCAGCGGCCTGAAGCGTATCGTTAAAGGCCAGGGAAATGTTGTTGAACATGAGGTGTTCGATGGTAGGCGAGAAGGAGCGGGTCATGGATTCCAGGCAGCCGGTGCATTCCTGATAGGAGAGGTAGATCACCGTGGGGCGGAGGGTGGTCGCCAGCTTTTCTGCCATGGCCGCAGCGGCGGCGGGGGGCAGGGCCAGCAGGGAGGCGGTGGCGGCGCAAAATTTCAGGAAGGCGCGACGGCTCAGGCCGTTTTTCCGGAATGCGTCGAGGATGGTTTCGTCCATCAGTATTCTCCCGATGCGCGAACGACGATGCGTTGCCGCAGCCGCTGCAGCCCGACTGCGATGTCCGTGGTATCAGCCGGAACGATCTCCGGCACATGGCATACTTCCAGCGACTCCGTCAGCAGAATTCCGTCCTCGCTGGAATGGCGCACCCACCACACACCCGCTACCCCGGTCTCCTCGATGCGGGAGGTTCCCAGGGTTGCCAGTTCCATGTGAACCTCTCCCGTCCCCAGAGTCTCCCGGAGCATATCCCGGTCGGCGGGGGAAAGGGGCAAGGAGCCAAGGTCGATGCAGTGCCGCCGCCCCGAGAGGAGCAAGGCATCCAGGGCGGCGGCAATCTCCTGCAGCAAGGCCGGCGCGTTGGCGGCGGGGCTAGGCGCGGGACGGATGGGAATGGCATCAAGCGTCTTCACGTTGCCATTCCTCCAGGAGCGATCGGGCGCGACGCCCTGCTTCGGGCAGGGACCGGGCCAGCGGCAAACTCAGGGTGTCGCCCCAGGCGATGGTCCGGGGCTGAATGCCGAGCAAGGCCCGCCGGGGTGGAAGACAACCGAGCAGGCGCGCCATGTCCAGCAGTTCGGCTAGGCCGGCCTCGTGCACGCTGCCGGCTCTGGGACGGGCCAGGAGACGGTCCATCTCTGCCCCCTGGAAGAGGGTCACCTGCCCCGCTTCTTGTCCTGATTCCACGGCATCCGCCACCAGCAAAGCATTCACTCCCTCCAGTTCAACCAGCAGCGACGCGCAGATCGTGCCCCCATCCAGGACCGTGACGCCGGTCATGGGTGCCTGCCCGGCGAGCCAGCGGACGACGTGCACACCCACTCCATCGTCCCCTTGCAGGATATTACCCAGCCCCAGTACCAGTATGCTTCCCATCGTGCCCTCGTGGGGGATCGGAGCGACGGCGCTCAAACGTGCTTGTCCGTATCCAGTGCGAAATGCCCGGAGAACTCCGCGTGGTCGAGGATGTGACCGAGCGGATGGAATTCGCGGGCACGGGGGTCCGCGGCGGGGGGCGGTCCGAGTTGGTCGCTGTCCCGACCTCCCTTGCGCAGCCTTCCTTTCACCGATTCCCAGCCGGCGCCTTCGGCGAGGCCGAGGATAGGCAGATCGGTCGCCATCAGGATAAAGTCATAGTGTTGAAGCTGATGGTTGGCGTCTGCCTCCGGCGGGCGGTAAGCCATGGTCCCGAAGTCATTGCGCCCCAGCTTGGCGCCATCAGGCAATGGGCCGCCTTCGTGGATACCTTCAGCGGCAGGCGGCAGGTCATAGCCCAGCCACTGGACCTTGCGCCCTGCTTCCGCCTCGCGATGCTCCATGAGCAGGATCAGGCTTTTGGTGCCGGGTGGCAGATGCTGCCAGAAGATGGGCGGGGTGCGCCCGTCGCCGGGTTGAGTGAAACGTCTGGCGATCCAGTCGTCAGGATCGATGCCGGTACTGAATACCTTCATCTCTGCCATGGTGGCCTCCTCACAAGTGTGCGGGCGCTTGGCCAAGTGCTGCGGTCGCCTCCGATACGGCCGAGCCCGCGGAAATATCCCATTACCGCCTAAGGATAGCAGATAGTCGGTGGTGTCGACGGACGCGTTACCTAGCGATCCTTATGGGGGGATTCCTTAGAGGCTCGGGTTTTCCTCCAACGCCAAGTGATCGTCGAGGGTCTCGCGGCGGCGGATGAGGCGATGCTGGTGGCCGCTGATGAGCACTTCGGGAGGACGGGGGCGGCTGTTGTAATTGCTGCTCATGGCGAAACCGTAGGCGCCAGCGCTCATTACGGCGAGCAGGTCACCGGCCCTGGCCGCTACCGGGCGGTCCTTGGCGAGGAAGTCACCACTTTCACAGACCGGGCCGACGACATCCATGGCTTGTCCTGTTTCGGCGCTTTGGTGCAGGGGCAGGATGTCATGCCAGGCCCCGTACAGCGCGGGGCGCAACAGGTCATTCATGGCCGCATCCACCACGCAGAACTGCTTGCTGCCGTTGTCCTTGAGGTATTCCACCTTGGTCAGCAGCACGCCGGCATTGCCCGCCAGCGCCCGGCCCAGCTCCACTACCCGCCGTACCGCTACGCCTTGCAAAGCCTGATCCAGCGTCCAGGCGTAGTCGGCGGGGCTGGGCGGGATTTCGTCGTGGTAGCGAATGCCCACACCGCCGCCCAGATCCAGATGCTGGAGGGCAATCCCATGGGCCGCCAGTTCGTCATACAGCGCGCGCACCCGCACTGCGGCCTCACCCAAGGGTGTCAGGTCCAGCAACTGGGAGCCGATATGGCAGGCAATACCTTTCAGCTCCAGCGCCGGGTGTTGCGCGGCCTGCAGGTAAAGGTGGCGAGCCTGATCCATGGCGATGCCGAACTTACTCTCTTTCAGCCCCGTAGCGATGTAGCGATGGGTGCCGGGGTCCACGTCGGGATTGACCCGCAGGGCGACGGGCGCACGTTTGCCCATGTCGGCAGCAATGTCCGCGATACGCCAGAGTTCGGCCGCGGATTCCACATTGAGGCAGAAGATAGCGGCGTTGAGGGCAGCGCGGATTTCGACGCTGGACTTGCCGACACCGGAAAAAACGATCTTGCCGACATCGCCACCCGCACGCAGCACCCGCTCCAGCTCACCGCCAGAGACAATATCGAAGCCCGCGCCCATCTCCGCAAAAATCCGCAGGATGCGGAGATTGCTGTTGGCCTTGACCGCATAACAGACCTGGGTATTGTCACCGAGGGCAGCGCTGAAAGAGTGATAGCGCTCGCGCAACGCCGCTTCGGAGTAGACGTAACAGGGCGTACCGTAATGCTCCGCTATTTCCTGCAAAGGGAGGTCTTCGCCATAAAGGGCGTGATCGCGGTAGTGAAAAGTATTCATGGGGCAGCGGGGCTCTGAACAGGCGCCGCGGGCTCAGCGGATGTGGGGTTCTGGGCAGGAGCCGTGGGTGCGGCAGGTGTAACGCTGTGGGCGGGCGGCAGGGTCAAGGCCGTTTTACGGCCGCAACCGCCCAGCGCGAGACCAAGCAGCAGCAGCAGGAAGACGGCGCGGGCGCGGTTCACAGAGCCTCCCGCTGCAAGCGCTCACGAGCGCGCAGGATGGCGGCTTGCACTTGCCGGGGTGCCGTACCGCCCAAGTGGTCACGCGCCGCCAGGGAGCCTTCCAGCACCAGCACCTCATAGACCTCCCGACCGATGAGCGGTGACAAGGCCTGCAAATCCGCCAGTGGCATGGCTTCCAGGCCGATGTTGCGTTCTTGGGCCAGGCGTACCGCCCGTCCCACCACGGCATGGGCATCACGGAAAGGCAGCCCCTTGCGCACCAGATAATCGGCCAGATCGGTGGCGGTGGCAAAGCCGCGTTCCGCCTGCGCGCGCATAACCGCAGGCCGGGTCTGCAGGCCCGGCAGCATCCGGCCCATGATCTCCACGCTGGCGCGCATCTGGTCGAGGGCGTCGAAAAAGGTTTCTTTGTCTTCCTGATTATCGCGGTTATAGGCGAGGGGCTGGCCCTTCATAAGGACGAGGATAGCGACGAGATCGCCAATCACCCGCCCGCTCTTGCCGCGAATGATTTCTGCGACATCCGGGTTCTTCTTTTGCGGCATGATGCTGGAGCCGGTACAGAAGCCATCGGGTAGGTCGATGAAGCCGAAGGGCGCCGACATCCACAGGATCAGCTCTTCCGACAGCCGCGAGAGGTGGACGGCGAGGATGGCCAGGTCCGATAACACTTCCATTACAAAGTCGCGGTCGGAGACGGCATCGAGGCTGTTTTCGGCGACGGCCTCAAAGCCGAGCTGACGCGCCACATCCCAGCGGTCGATGGGAAAGGTAGTCCCCGCCAGCGCCGCCGCGCCCAGGGGCAGCACATTCACCCGTCGCCGCGCATCGAACAGACGCTGGGTATCGCGGTGGAACATCTCCACATAGGCCATACAGTGGTGACCAAAGCTTACCGGTTGGGCGACCTGCATGTGCGTCAGGCCGGGGAGGATAGTCTCCACCTCCCGCTCGGCAAGGTCGATGAAGACGTTTTGCAGGTGCTGCAGCCCCTGGACGAGGTCATCCAGGCAGCCGCGGGTATAAAGGCGCAGGTCGGTAGCTACCTGATCGTTGCGGGAACGGCCGGTGTGGAGCTTCTTGCCGACGTCGCCGATGATTTCGGTGAGGCGTGACTCGACGTGCATGTGGATGTCTTCCAGGGCGTCGACAAAGGGGAGGCGGTCTTCGACGATCTCCTGTTGCACCTGCGCCAGCCCGGTGACGATGGCTTCCGCCTCCGCCTCCGTCAGCACGCCCACCCGACCCAGCATACGCGCATGGGCCATGGAGCCACGGATGTCTTCCGCGTACAGACGGCGGTCCACCTGAATGGATGCCGTAAAGGCTTCTACCAGACTGTCGGTGCCCGCCGCGAAGCGTCCACCCCACATTTTTTCACTCATGCCCACACCTCCTGTCCTGCCCGCGACTATAGCGAAAAGGGGGCATTGTTCGCCAGCGCTTCCAGCAGCCGATCCGACTCTTTGGCATTCCTCTCCGGCTCTTGCTACAGTCTGAAAGAAGAGCTTACACGCGGGGTACAACGGATGGACGAAGCCGAAAAAACGCATGGCTGGCGCTGGCTGATCGTGTTGCTGTTTTTGCTGATTCTGGCGGTGGTGCTGTTCTTCTGGTGGCAGGACCAGCGGCCCAAGGTACAGTCCGCAGCACCTGCTGCGGCGGCGGTGCAACTGATATCACCCACGGTATCCACTCGGTCCGTTGCGAACTTTCCCGTTGGCAAGACCATTTCTCAGGAGGGCACGCTGGAGGGCCCCATCAGCGGGCAGTGCGGCAACATTAAGTGGCACAACCTCAGTCCCGCCGAAGTTGCCAACCTTCGTAAGCTTTGCCCGCCCGCAGCCGCTACCCGGTCCTGAAGTCACCCGTTTAATATGACTGCGGCAGGATTATGCGCGCCTCCAGGCCGCCGCCCGGCGCGTTGACCAGGGAAAAACGCCCGTGATGGTGGGCCACAATCCGTTCGACGATGGCCAGCCCAAGCCCTACCCCGCCGCCCTTTCCGGCTTGTGCGAAAGGCGCACGCACGGTTTCCAGGTCAGTCTCCGCAATGCCC
>NZ_JAGDVS010000195.1:0-3446 GCF_023255755.1 Acidithiobacillus sp.
GGGCGGCTTTCGGTTTTCAGCGACTTCTCCACGCCCACGGCGTCGATCAGCACAAAGCGGGTTTTGGCGCCGTCCGCGCTGTTGCTGACGCGCTTGAGACTGTCGCCGTCGAGGCTGCGCACGCCACGGCCTTTCATCTGTTCGTAATAGCCCTTGCTGCGCACGTCGCGCATGAACAGCAGCACTTCCAGCGGCTTCACATCGGTGCCGGTGGCGATCATGTCCACGGTGACGGCGATGCGCGGGTTGTAGTCGTTGCGAAAGCTGCTGAGGATGCTGTCGGCGTCTTCCTCGGCGCGGTAGGTCACCTTTTTGCAGAAGGCGTTGCCCTGGCCGTAGACCTCGCGCAGGATGTTGATGATGTCGTCGGCGTGACTGTCGGTTTTGGCGAAGATGAGGGTTTTGGGCGTTTCGCGGCGGTTGGGGAAAATCTGCGTTTCCACGGCGGTTTTCATCGCCTGGATGACCTGACGAATCTGGCTCACGTTGACCACCGAACGGTCGAGCTCCTTGCCGGTATAGGCGGTGTCTTCCTCGGTTTCGCTCCAGCGCTTTTTGCGGGTGGCGCGGTCGCGGTGGTCCACCCATTCTTTGGCCTTCAACTCGGCGCCCTTTTGGGTGATGTCGGTTTCGATCTCGTAGACGTCATAGCCGACGTTGACGCCATCGGCCACGGATTGCTCGTAGGTGTATTCGGCGACGATGTTCTCGTTGAAAAAGCCGAAGGTGCGCTTGTCCGGCGTGGCTGTGAGGCCTATGAGGCTGGCGTCGAAGTAGTCGAGCACCTGCTTCCACAGGTTGTAGATGCTGCGGTGGCATTCGTCGATGACGATGAAGTCGAAGGTTTCCACTGGCACGGCGGGGTTGTAGCGCACCAGCTTTTGCTGCGCCGCCGTCTGCTGCACCTCGTTGAGCGACAGGTCTTCGGCGGATTCGTCGATCGGCTCGCCGCTGAGGATGGAATACATGCGCTGGATGGTGCTTATGCACACCTGCGCGTGGGGGTCGATGCTGGGGCTGCTGAGACGCTGCACGTTGTACAGCTCGGTGAATTTGCGGCCATCGTCCGGCGGCGTGTAGGCCATGAATTCCTGATGCGCCTGTTTGCCGAGGTTGCGGGTGTCCACCAGAAACAGGATGCGCTTGGCCCCGCCAAACTTGAGCAACCGATACACGGCGGTGATGGCGGTGAAGGTTTTGCCCGCGCCGGTGGCCATGTGCACCAAGGCGCGGGGCTTGTTCAGCGCCAGCGATTGCTCCAGTCCGGTGACGGCGCTGATCTGGCAATCGCGCAGGTTGCGTTCGGGCAAGACGGGCATGCGCTCGGCCAGGCGGCGGCGCAGGGTGTCGGGCTGGGCGGCCCACGCCGCGAGAGTGGCAGGCGTGAAAAAGTGGAAGATCTCGCGCGAACGTGGCGCGGGGTCGGCGTTGTCGGTGAAGCGGATGATCTGGCCGGTAGCCTCAATCAAAAAACGCAGCGGGGTGTTGTCCTTGCGCCATTTGAGGGCTGCGGTGGCATAGCGCTCGGTTTGCTTTTCGGTGACAGTGATATTTTCACCCGCGCTGTCTTTCTTGGCCTCGATGACGCCCACGGCATTACGGTTGACGAACAGCACGTAATCCGCAGGGCCGGTATCGGTAGGGTATTCGCGCACGGCGACACCCACCGCTGCACCGAGGTTGATCTGCTTCACGTCTTGGATCACCCAACCGGCCTGCTCCAGCTTCTGGTCGATCTGTTGACGTGCCTTAGTTTCTGGAGTCATTGAATTTAGCTGTTTGCCTTTTAAGGTCTAGTGCCCAACTTCTGGTTGAATGCGGATCGTTGTAAAACATATCAATGTGACGCCACGTTAGCCAGCATTAAAGCGCTTAGCGTTCGGCAGCATCTTAAATGGATTTGGTTGAGTTCGACACCTTGACTTTCGGACAGCATCTCCTTATCTTCTCAGCCCTTAGGATTTACCCGCAGGAAGTGTTCCAATGAAGCGTACTTTTCAACCCAGCATTACCCATCGCAAGCGGACTCACGGCTTTCGTGCCCGCATGGCGACCAAGTCCGGGCGTCTTGTTCTGAAACGTCGGCGCGCCAAGGGCCGTCAGCGTCTCTGTCCGTAAGTTTATGCATCCGGCGCAGGCGCATCCTCATCGCTTTACCCGCGAGGATCGCCTTCGTCAGAAAGCGTTGATTCAGCGCACCATTAAACAAGGGCGCAAAAAAGTTTTTCCCGAGTTGGTCATGTATACCCTCCCCAATACTGTTTCTCATCCCCGGCTGGGTTTGGCCGTGAGCCGCAAGGTAGGTAACGCCGTCATTCGTAACCGGGTCAAACGTCGTCTGCGCGAGGCCTTTCGCCTGCAGCAAACGCGCTCGGCAGGACAGGATGTCATGGTGGTTGCCCGGAATGGGGCCAGACAACTCAGTATGCGCATTATGGGTGGTTATTTCCGGCAACTGCTGGGGAAAGCATGAGCGCGCGCCGCGCAGCCGTGCTGGCGGTTCGTACCTATCAATATGCCATCAGTCCCTTGCTGGGCCATCATTGCCGCTTTTATCCGACCTGCTCCGAATATACCTGTCAGGCCATTGAACGCTATGGCATCGCCAAGGGTTCGTGGCTGGGTATCAAACGCATCGGCCGCTGCCATCCCTGGCACGCGGGCGGTGTTGATCCCGTTCCTTAATACTCTGGGGCTCCATGGAAAATCAGAAAACTTTTCTTGTCATTGCACTGGCCGTGGTTTTTTTTCTGTTGTTTCAGGCCTGGCAGGCGCAAAATGCGCCGAAACCCGTGACGCCCGCAACCAGCACCGTCAGCAAAGCGGTCACTCCCAGCGCCGCTCCCGTCACCGCCCCGACGGTTTCACCCAGTACCATGACAGTACCTGCAGCCGTCAGTCAGGCCATGGCTCCGGCGCGCGGTCCCTCCGTGCCTTTCAGCACCAAGGTATTTACTGGTCATATCGGCCTGCATGGTGGAGATATCCAGAATCTTGGCCTGCGTGCCTACCCCGTAGCCACCGATAATCCTGCTCCTTACCCTATTCTGGACACAAGCTCCGCCAAACTGACGACCCAACAAAGTGGGTTTTTGGGAAGCAACGGACAATTACTCATTCCCCAGTTCGCAGAAGAGAAGCCCTCTTCGGATACGGACAGCCCGATCGTACTAAAGGGCAAGGCCGGACCTTTGACGATCACCAAAACCTGGGTTTTCCAGCCCGATAGCTATCTTGCTGAAGAACACATCCAGGTAACCAACAGCGGAACCCAGCCCTGGAACGGCAGCTACTTTGATCAGATTCTGCGCAATGATCGCGCCGAAAGTCACATGTTCATGTCCATTTTTACGGGCGCCGTACTGATGCATGGCGGAAACTTCAGTGAAGTCAGTTTTGGCGACATGCGTGACCACCCCCACACGGAAGCAGGGCCTGGCTGGGCC
>NZ_JAGDVS010000195.1:3456-10438 GCF_023255755.1 Acidithiobacillus sp.
TTATTTTCTGGCAGCCGTTCTGCCCGCCGAACAGGCGCAGCATGTGCAGGTTTATGCCCGACCCTCCGGCAGTAATTATGTGGCGGGGGTAAATACGCCTCTACCCACCCTGGCTCCGGGGCAGAGTACCACCATTACCCAGCAGATTTTTCTGGGTCCCAAACAGCAAAGTCGCCTGGCGGCACTGGGTCGGGGTCTGGAGCAGACGGTGGATTATGGCTGGTTTGCCATTATTGCCGAACCCATGCATCTGGTACTCAAATGGTTTCATGGTCTGGTTGGCAACTGGGGTCTGGCCATTATCCTTTTGGTTATTGTCATCAAGGCGATATTTTTCTATCCCTCGGCCATCAGTTACCGGTCTATGGCCAATATGCGCAAGCTTCAGCCCAAACTGGAAAAACTGAAAAAAGAATGTGGTGATGATAAGCAGAAACTGGGCGCGGCCATGATGGAGCTCTACCGTACGGAAAAGGTCAATCCGATGGCGGGTTGTTTGCCGATCCTTCTGCAAATGCCTTTTTTCATTGCTCTTTACTGGGTTCTGGTAGAAAGCGTATCACTCCGCCAGGCACCCTTCATCCTCTGGATTCATGATCTGGCGGTGCCCGATCCTTATTACATCCTGCCGCTGCTCATGGGCATTTCCATGTTTTTTCAGCAGCGTCTCAACCCTGCGCCCGTCGATCCGATGCAGAAAAAAATCATGTCGGCTCTGCCGGTCATTTTTGCGGTGTTTTTCTCTTTTTTCCCGGCAGGTCTGGTACTCTACTGGTTAACCAACAACGTCGTTTCCATTGGTCAGCAATATCTGATCACCCGACACATCATGGCCGCCAAAGACTAGGGCGGCACGGCTTTTCGCAGCCGGGTTGTCTCATCGGTTCCTGAATCGTGGCGAGGTTCTTATAGATGCGCTATCAACAGGGAGATACCATCGTCGCCATTGCGACGCCGCCCGGAGAGGGGGGCGTCGGCATTTTGCGCCTCTCTGGTCCAGCCGCCCTACGCATTGCCAAGGCCCTCTGCGGACTGGCTCCGGAAAGCCCTCATTGGTCAGCACGACACGCGCATTTCCGGCGTTTTTACGGCCGCGATGGCCAGGGCATAGATCACGGTATTACCCTCTATTTCCCGGCACCGCATAGCTATACCGGTGAAGACGTGGTCGAATTACAGGGACATGGGAGTCCTCTGGCACTGGCCGCCTTAATGCAGGAATCGGTCGCTTATGGCGCCCGTGCAGCGCGGGCAGGTGAGTTTACCGAACGCGCTTTTCTCCATGGCCGTCTGGATCTGGCCCAGGCGGAAGCCGTGGCAGACCTCATTCATGCGCGCAGCGAAGCACAGGTACGTGCCGCTTCGGCAAGTCTTGAAGGCGCTTTTTCCAAGGCTGTCGACGCCATCTATGGGCAATTATTACAACTTCTTGCCCTGGTGGAGGCCGGGCTGGATTTCAGCGAGGAAGACCTCGGCACTGCGCACGACAGCGCTGTTCATCATGGTCTCGAAACCTTGCAGAAGCAGCTGCTTCACTTGCAACAGCAAGCCCGGCAAGGTGCCCGTCTCGCCCGGGGTGGTCGCGTCATTCTTGCCGGTCGCCCCAATGTTGGCAAATCCAGCCTGATGAATGCGCTGGCCCAACGGGATGCGGCCATTGTTACACCGGTTCCCGGAACTACCCGTGACCTGCTGCGCGAGGAAATCCTGCTCGACGGCCTGCCCGTAGAACTCATTGATACGGCCGGGCTCCGGGAATCTCAGGATCTGGTTGAGGCAGAAGGTATTTCCCGGGCGCGGCAGATTTTGCAAAGTGCCCAGCTGATATTGCTGGTTGCGGACGCCCACGCTGGCTGGCAAGCAGAAGACCAGGCCATTCTCGATACCCTGCCATCCATAGCCCGATTAATTATCTGGAACAAGCAGGATCTGGTAACCAGTCTCCCCAAAGCACCGGCCCACGAAGCCTGCCTGGCCATTTCTGCGCTGGTCGGAAATGGTTTGGATGCCCTGAAAGCAGAAATCATGCTGCAGATGGGTATGGAAAACAGCGCCTGTGTGTTCAGTGCCCGGCAGCGCCATGTGGAAGCACTGGCCGACACGACCGAAAAAGTGGCAGAGGCCGTGCACATGCACCATAGCGCAGCCCCCCCGGAACTGCTGGCTCAGTCGCTGCGGGAAGCGGCCAATGCCCTGGCGCAAATTACCGGAAAAATTGATGTGGAAGATATTCTCGGAGAGATTTTTTCGCGCTTCTGTATCGGTAAATAAATGCAGATCTTCATAATATAAAAAGGGCTGGATAACCCTCCAGCCCTTTTATTTTTTCAACTATTGCTAAACCTCATTCGACGCTGATTTTCCGTCTTTTGGCAGATTCCGCCTTGGGTAAGACCAGCTCCAGAACGCCATCTTTATAGGCTGCCTTACTCTGGCTGGCATCTACATCAACAGGCAACTGTACCGTCCGTGAAAAATCACCATAACGGCGTTCACGATAAATGTACTTACCTTCTTCTTCCGTCTTGTTTTCTTCCTTGCTGCCGCTGATATATACCTGGTTACCATGAACCTGGACATCCAGCTTTTCCTTATCCATACCGGGTACTTCGGCGCGAATGACTATTTCGTTATCCCGGTCCAGGACATCAATATGAGCAATATGTGCGCGCACTGAACCATTCTGATTACCGTTATTTACCGGACGAAAAACGCCGGGCAAAAGGGAATCAAAAAACTGCTCTACCGGATCCACCGAACGCACCGACTGTACTGAAGAATTCTTTTCATCAACCATGGAATAATCTCCTTAATTCATCCCGGTGACCTAATCACCATGCTCCAGTTAATGGGGCTGCGAAAAACCATTTTCAAGCCCTGAGAGAAATATTGTTGAAGAAATAATTCAGTATGGATAATCCCAGCCCTCCGGCTGATCCTTGAAACGACGATGCACCCACCAGTATTGTTCCGGGGCCTTGCGAATGGCAGTTTCCAGCACGGTATTCATGGCCGTGGCGTCTGCCACCGCTGCACCCGCAGGAAAATTTTCGGGCATGGGCACAAACTCCAGTCGAAATCCCTGACCACGGGGCAGACGGTAGGCAAACAGACCGAATACCGGGCTCTGCCGGCGCAGGGCCAGCCGCCCCAGCAAAGGAGTGGTACAGGCGGGTCGTCCAAAAAAAGGGGCATAGTCTCCTTCCCGGGGATCCACATTCTGGTCCGGCAAAATACCCACCACCTGATGCTGCTGCAAAGTATGCAAAAGAGGACGAATGCCCTCTTCCTTGGACGTCAACCGTGCGCCACTGCGTCCCCGACCTGCAGCCATCAATGCATTTAACGCCGGGTTGCGGGTGTCCATATACAGCACCGTCACCGGCCAGCGATGACCAATATATTGTACGGCCGCTTCCCAGGCCCCCAGGTGGGCGGTAAACAAAATGACACCGCGTCCTTCTGCCAGCGCAGCATCCACCTGTTCCACACCGCGCACCTCACGAATCAACCGCAAAGCCCGGGGCAAAGGCCAGAACCACAGGGGCCCCAGTTCCAAAGCCGCCTGGCCCAATGCGCGAAAATGCTGGCGTTGCAAATCGTGGCGCTGCACCAAAGAAAGATCGGGAAAAGCAATGGCCAGATTTGCGTCAACCACCTGGCGGGGTCGCCGCATAATCCGCCGGGCGACATCGCCGAGCGCAGAACCCAGCACCGCCCGCCATGAACCCGGCAGGATTGCCGCTCCACGCAGTAATGCGACAATAATCCACACCTGCGACTGCTGCCCGAAGCTTCCTTTGGAAGATCCCGTCGATGATTTAGTCACCTGATTCCTGATCTGCTCCGCAAAGCGCACATCATAAACGCGGGACCGGTCTTTTGTCGCTGTCTTCCCCCCACCTCCACCCTTCGTTATATTCGGGGTATGAAGATTTCCACCAACAATGATCTGGTTATTCTGGGGGGGACTTTCGATCCCATCCACTACGGGCATCTGCGCGCCGTAGAGGAAGTCCGTCAGGCCCTCAAGACTGCCGAGGTGATGCTGATTCCTGCAGGTCATCCGCCCCACCGCAAAAGTCCCTGGGCTGCCGCCCAACATCGTCTGGCCATGGCCCGCATTGCCGTCGCCCACCACCCCCGTTTTGTCGTCAGTGATCGAGAGGTGGGACGTGAGGGGCCGTCCTATACCGTGGACACACTCCGCACCCTGCGTCTGGAACGCCCGGATGCCTTGCTGGCCATGGTCATTGGCATGGATGCCTTTTTGCGTTTTGATACCTGGCGCGACTGGCAACAGATTCTGGAATTAACCCATCTTATCGTCACCGGACGACCGGGCTGGCCGGCTGCCGAACTCCCCGAGGCCTTGCGGCAAACCCTCTATCAACGGCGTTGCGACGATATCCACCAGCTCCACCAACAACCCGCCGGCTTCATTTTTTTTCAGACCATCACCGCACTGGAAATCTCCGCGACCAGTATTCGCAGCCTGTTGGCCAACGGCCAAAGTCCGCGCTTCCTGTTACCCGACGAAGTATTGGATTATATTGAGAGCAAGGGGCTCTACCAAAGCCCGTAATTCGACACAAAGGATTATTGCACTTGGCGACAGCAGAAAATCTCCGCGACATTATTGTGACCGTTCTTGATGAACACAAAGCCCTCGATATCAAAGCCATCGACGTCCGTAAACAGACCGACATTACGGATTATCTGATTATTGCCTCCGGCACCTCCGACCGTCATCTCAAGGCCCTGGCTGATCATGTCATGGCCCGCATGCGCGAAGAGGGCGTCCGGCCACTAGGAAAAGAAGGGCTCAGCGTGGGTGATTGGGCACTGGTGGATCTCGGCGATGTGGTAGTTCACGTCATGCGCCCTGAGGTGCGCGATTTTTATCAGCTCGAACGGCTCTGGGGAGAACTTCCCCAGATGCGTGGGCAAAACGAACGCCGCTGATTATTGATGCGGCTCCGGATTCTTGCCATCGGCAACAAAATGCCGGCCTGGGTGGAAAGCGGTGTCGCTGAATATGCAGCCAGAATGCCGCCGCAGTGTCGGGTAGAATGGCGCGCCCTGCCAATGGCCAAAAGGGGGCGCAGTGGCGACCCGATCCGGTGGCGGCGTGAAGAAGGCGAGCGAATACGCAGTGCCACGCCTGCAGGGTCCGAGAAAGTCGCTCTAGAAGTGGGTGGCAAAGTTCTGAGCAGTGAAGCCTTGGCGCAGCGGATGGATGCCTGGTTTCTGGGTGGCCGCGACGTCACCTTCTGGATCGGCGGGCCGGATGGACTGGACCCCGAACTACAGGCTGACTGGCAATGGTCACTGTCGGCATTAACCATGGCACATCCTGTTGTGCGGGTAGTTTTAGCGGAACAATTATATCGGGCCTGGAGCATTCAGGCCGGATTACCTTATCATCGTGGCGCAGAGGAGTGACGCTGACGTGAAGCAAATGTGGATAAAACCGGGAGTCATCCGGATAAGTATTGCCCTGACCCTGAGTCTCGGACTGAGCGCCTGTGCGCAAATGGTGGAAGTCAGCCCCCAGCAGAGCAGTTCGGATGCCATTGCCGTGCAGGTAGGGCGGGAGCACATTCTGGCCCTTTCACCCGCCGTCAATGATGCCCAGCTGGCACAGGTTAAAAGCGCATTGACAGCGGCTCAATCCGCGCAGTCCCGGGGCGATTATCTCCTGGCAGAGCGCGAAACCCTGCTGGCGAAAGTATTGCTGGATAATATTCAGGTTCGTCTCAAGAGCTCTCCCGGCAGCAGCCAGCGTCAGGCCCTGCAGAGCCAGATCGCCAATCTGCAAAGCCAGATCGCCGCAACCCACCAGCAAATAGATGCCACCAAGGCACAAATCGCCAAGGAGTCTCAATAATGCGCGTCCACGCCCTGATTGCTGCCGCCCTGTTGTTGTCATTTCCCGCGCTGGCCAGTGCCGATGTCGCAACCACCCGGGTATTACAACAATCCCTGCAACGCCTGCAGAATGCCCAGCGCAGCGGGCCGGCCATTCCGCCAGCCACTTTATCGGGCTTGCAGGAATCCCTGCAAATGATGACCCGTGATCAGGTCAACCCGGCAATCTTTCAGGTCGACAAAGCCATTTTTGACGCCCGGATGGCGGGCCTGCAGGAACAGCGCCAATCTATTCATCAACAGACCAGCCTGAATAAGCTACACCAGCAGGTGCAGTCCCTGACCAGGCAGCATCAGGCCCTGCAAAATGAATATGCGCAATTGCGCCAGCAATTGGCCAGCAAAACCATGACCGGCGCGCAAACCCAACATTTGCAGGCAGAAATTCAACAACAAAAACAGATGCTACAGGCTGAAGAAAAGCATCTCGCCAGCCTTGCAAAACAAGCGCCAAATTCGCTAAACGGCTTATCTAGCAGTACCGCCATTACCAGCACCACGAGCCTGCCTGCTTATGGCAAGGCTTTGACCTTATATGCCCGGGTGCAGGCCGCCAGCGATGGGGTGCATGTCTCCATGCCTGCCGATAGTCTTTTTGGCAGCGATAACCGCCTCAGTAGTGATGGTGAACAACGTTTGCAGGCTATTTCCCGCATTCTCAAACAAAGTAATGCCCATGAAATTCTGGTGCGGGTAGCGCCCCAGCCGCTGGGAGCCAATGCGGCCACCCAGCGCGCCGAAGCCATTTTGCGCAATCTGCGGCGTAATGGCGTCCCCGACCAGTCTCTGGCCCTGGCGACGGGTTCCGGCCTGGCAGCGGGAACCGCCGAGCTGCTTCTGGTGAATGCCAGCCCCACTTCGTGAGCAAGCTGATTCTGGCATCGGCTTCTCCCCGGCGACTGGCCCTGCTCCGGCAACTGGGCTATGACCCGCAGGTGCAGGTTGCGGATGTCGATGAAACCGCACAGGCCGGTGAACGCCCGGAACATCTGGCGCAGCGCCTGGCGCGCAGCAAAGCCACGGTCCTGGCCGGAAGTCATCCAGAACATCC
>NZ_JAGDVS010000116.1 GCF_023255755.1 Acidithiobacillus sp.
AGAAGCAGAACATGGCAACCATTCTGACAGAAAACAAACTATCTAAACAGTATTGCCTTTAATCGCTGTCCATCGACCATAAGAACAAACTTGCAAGCTGTTAGCTTTATTGGAATCTGAGTCTCGAAATTTCTTGTTCAGGCTTGATGCAATCTCGCCATAACGAATGCCAATCTGATCGGCAATATCAATTTTCAAATTATCAATAAATTCCGTAAATATCTCGGTGGCAGTCATTATAAAGTTGGCCATTATTAAAAAATACTGGCCCATTTAATGCGTGCAAAATAAGTTGGTACTATCTAAGCGGTATTCAGCTATAACGCCCCAGCTAACGGTCCGCGTTGAACGCCGAGTTAGGCCTTGCAGTGGCGGCATGGTGTTGACAATTAATAAGTGCAGAAAAAATTGACTCTTGAATTGCTCGTTGACTATTCTGGGATATTTTTTGAAACTGTTGGATTGCCCCATATGAAATAATCGGAACCATCGGGCACTAGGCAGTTTTGCTCATGACTGAGAATGTGCATCACTCTCTTTTCGAGAGATTGTTTAAGTGATAGGTTCAGCCTGTCCCACCAGTCAGGTGAAATGAAGAGGTTTTCTATAAACTCGAATACGAGTTGTGTTATTGCGTTGGCCCAAGCATTTTCAGGCAAGGCAAGAAGGGATTGAATGAAGCGCTTGTTGGTCGAAGACTCGCCGAACCATTGAAATGAAATGGCCCCACCTTTTGTGGTTGCAATGGCATTCATTGAAATTCCGTCAAGTGGACCTGCCTTCGACAATTCTTGCAGCTGATTTCCAGAGAAGTCGTACTCGGGATAAATCGCACCTGAGAAAAGTATGTGCGGAGTTTCCGTGAACTCAATAATGACGAATTGTGATGGGGCGAAGTCGTTGGATTGAAATGCCTCATCATATGAGCCCTTGATTGACAGTAAATCTTGAAGACCAAGATCGACGCCGTGCTCATAAAACCCTGCGGTGCTCTGTAGTGCCTTCTGAATAAATTCAGGCTTGCCTTTATCCATCGTCTTTAGAAAAGGTATCCCGCCACTTTGATGCTGTTTCGCATAGATTTCACGGGCGATTGCTCTATAGCCAAGCAGTGTGGCATTATATGCAGTGGCCTCAAACTCCTGATCTTCTATTGGCGAAAATAGTTGTTTATCATGATGCGCGCAAAAGCCGGGAAACGTTGATGCTTGGCCAATTCCAACCTCTTGGCAGTCAAGTTTTCCATTGTTTTTGAATAATGAATTTATATTTGGTTTAAAGTTGTACACCTTTCCGTTTCTGGCGATGCGTCGAAGGGATCCACTTTTAGATACCGTATGTGCTTCAATGATTTTCCCGCTACAGTTGGCTCCGTCGGCGGATGAATGAAAGCATGTTTTTGCAACTCGTTGCTTGGATGCAAAGCCCTTTACCTCCCCCTCTGTCACCTCCGGTTGTAGGTGCCTGTTTAGGTGGCACTTTTTATATTTGATGTTTGATCCGCAATAGCAAGGATCGTTGCGCCCAATTTTTTTATTTTTTGAATTAGATTTCATTTTTGAATTTCTGCTTGATATTTTCTGGGAAAATGAAGTAGCGCCCCATATTTGAGGCCTAACGTTCACCATAACCGGCAGTGAAAAGCGGTGCGACGAAGGAGCGCTGCTTTTCACTGTCCGCGTTGATGGCGTTGTTAGCCCTCACATGCATCTCTCTAATTCTCCCTCTAACTCAACAAGATGCCGCTCAATGCTGGCGGCAGCATGCTGCTCTATTTGATGAAATGTCTCGTTGCTGCGATCAGACAACCGCTGACATTTTTCAGCAAGCGAGAGCAAGATAGGTTTGATTGAAACGGTGCGTTCAAGCCCGACACTTGCACACCACTTGGCAATGGCCACCCTAGAAAGCCCAGTGAGCTGGTTGGTGCGGGAGAATCTCCCGTTAACCACTGATAGAACACGACGCTCAGCCGATACTCGGTTGAGAAAAGTATTTGTCATTGTGCTTCCCTCAGTGATTCAACCCATTGCGTCCAAGGTGCCCGGACAACTTCTTGAGCGGTCCTTTCAAGATCAATGCTAATTTCCACTCCCCGGGTTGACCAGTGTCGCGCCAGCATGGCGTTTTCATAAGCCATGAATGATAAGGGGCATGGCGCCGGAAGCTCGTACGGAGCACGCCTGGAAAAACTGGGGGCTCCCAGGAGAGCCCAGGATACCGACATTGCGATGTCTCTGACGGCTGTGTAAACGATCCCCAACTCGTAGACCAAGCTATTTGTTCCAGATTTAATTTCCTCAATGGCTTCCCTGAGTAGGATTTCTAGTTCTCGAATATCTTGTGCCATCGTTGAATAAGGTGCAGGGGCACCCAAAGCATCCAAGAACGAGGTTTTATTTGGAGTAAAAATACACTGAGCCTCAAGATGAAGATGCCACGCGAAGAGTCGGCCCTTGCGGAAATAGTCCTCGACAAGCTCAGGCGAATAGATGCTCCACTCTGCCGGGAATAGAGAGCGGTCACTTGTGAATGGTATTACCAAGATATCGATGTCCGAGGTCGGGCTCACTTCACCCCTCGCAACCGAGCCAAAGACATAGAGTTCGTGGTTCATCGCCTAGACAGCCGCTTGATTAGGATTGCCATGAACAGACCAAAGAGAATGAATCGAACAGCGGTAAGCACCGCCAAGTAATCCCCCGGGACAGGCGGCGTGGTGTTACTTCCCCAAAATGCCGTTGCGACGACTCGAAGCGAAGCTGGCCAAGAGAATAGTGGGTCTTTCCACGATAGAAGTGCGGCACCAGCAACGACCACGAACAAACCGCAGGCAACAATTCGATAGAGACTTTCCCCATTTCCCCAAAGCAAATCTAAGGCCTTCCACTTGGCATGGCGTACGCCATGAACAAAGCGACTCCAACCTTTGTACTTGGCGCGGTAATAAGACTGCCTTGAGTAGGCGGCATGAAATAGATGCAGCCCCGTAAGGGCTACCTCAATTGAAGCGGCTTTGTTTACGGCCGAATAGTCTCCGATTTGGCCGAAATTAACTCGTAGGCTGCGAACAAGATCACGTGCTAGGTTCTCTTCACTCGGAAGACAATTGTCCAGAAATTCTTCATCTAGAATTGTGTGCTCCCACGTAGAATAATTAAATTTGCATTCCTCGTATTGCGAACCATGGAAATTTGACCTGGAGATGCTTGTGCCCGTGAAATCACATCTAATAAATCGGCAATTCCGGAAGTAACACTGTGAGATCTCGGATTGTCTGAAGCTGACGTCTACAAACGTTTTCTTTACCGCAAATACTCGCCTCAAAGCCTGTTGCGATAGTTGCGCTTCACGGACGTCAGCAATAAACTCCTTTTCCTCAATCAGGGGCTTGATGTGATCTTTTAGTTCCATGTTCATCGCCAGGGCATGGGGTGGGGGTACACATTTGAATTCACCGGTCTGCGCGGCGCCGCCTATTTTTATTATACCCCTCGCTGTCATTAGATTCTCGCCAACAATACGATCCCGATGAGAATCGGGACGGCGAGCAGTACCGCGCGCCACAGCGGCACGAAATACGGAGTTTCACCGGATGATCGGTGCGACTTGTAGCCATGAATCATGGCCGACACCAGGTTCTCTCCGCGAACCAGGCGGTAGAATACGATCGCGGTGAGATGCAGACCAATGAGGAGCAAAAGGAGATTGAAATTGTCGGCGTGCCAATGTGCGAAACGCCGTCCGGTCGTGTAAGAGACCCACTGGGACAATGGACCTGAGGAGCCGCCGTCGTTATTGACCGCGAATAGACCGAGAATCGTTTGCAGCAGCAAAAGGCTCAGCATTACGATGATACTGAGTGCACCCAGCGGATTGTGACCGAGTGACTCATAGCGATCGCGATCGCAGAGCTTGCGGGCATAGCGCCAGACGCCCGCGGGTCCGCGAACGAAACTGCTGAACCTGGCAGTCTGTCCGCCGCAAAAACCCCACAAAATCCGAAAAGACACGACACCGAGGACTCCGTAGCCGGCGAACAGGTGCCATCGCATGTGATCGGTGTCCGCGGTCCACCAGCAGGTCGCGAACAGAATCAGGATGCTCCAGTGCCAGATCCTCGTCGGCAGATCCCAGACTCGAACGCGCTTTCGAACTGAACCCCCCGTATTGACCATGCATCACCACCAGCCGCTGTGCGTGCGGAAAACCCGATGGCAACTGTCGCAGGACTGACCGAGGCTCCTGGTATCCAATGTGAGCGCGTGAAGGTCGTGGTCTGCGGCGTCCCGCGTCATGTTTTGTGCGCTGATTCGCATTCTCTGTGCGGCCTGGGTGAACGCAGCGGGTTTCGCCCAGATTTCCCGGCTCGCTCGGGTGCCGACCCCATGCCCTTTCCCGCTGCCCGCAGGAAACCATGTGGGCAGGGAATCGGCGAGCACGGCAATTTGCCTCGCGTCCACTTGGATCAGGCGCCAATTCAGGTGCGAGCGATCCATCTGATCCCGCAGAAACTTGTCGGTCCTGCCGAGTGTCCTGAAGTGCACCTTGCGTGCGTGGATGATTTGCGCGATGCCAGTGGCATTGGCGCCACCCGCAAAACTCATCAGCAGCGCGATGCTTATCCATAAGAGCGGATCGCGGAGGCGGCAGGTTCGAAAGCCGTTAAAACCCATGGTGCTCTATCCTTGATGTGGAGTAGACGGGCGGGCTGCATAGCCACCCGGTGAATGATCTTCGAAATAAACCATTCATAAATTAAATGAATTGACCTGAGCTTGTAAATAAGGGTCGCCTTGGTCCGGCGCATGCTGAGGGTACCATACGTCGTGGGATCAAGACCAATGGAGCTCACCCACCGATCAACGATCCTGGCATATTGACGGGTGGACATATGTGGGGATGCCCTTAGCCGGCTGGGAAAAAGATACTACTCGGGCTTCAAATCAGCCTTGGCGATCCAGGTCGCCAGGGATTCCCGGGTTTGATCAGTAATTTCGAACTGAACCGGTCTCTGGGTCTTGCGCTGCAGGATGATGGCGCGGCGAGCGATCTGGCCACCATGGGCCACGTCCTTCACCCGTAAAGCGACCAGATCACATCCACGAAGCTTGCTATCAATGGCCAGATTGAATAGGGCCAACCCCCTCGTATGGTTGCCCAACTGTAGCCGTATACGGATAGCCCAGATCTCCTTGAGCTTCAGAGGAGGCTTCTGCCCCGTCAGCTTTCCCTTGTTCCAGGGTCCACAATAGAGATAGGAACGAGGCACGACGCCGAGAAACTCTGGCACGGCTCCGGCAATACACGCGCTTGCAGGGTAGGCTGCCCTGCCCGTGGAATACCCCTGATACTGGGGCCCCCTCTCTGCCTCAAGCACATCCGTATATCCGAGGTCGCGAAGCACCTGCAGGATGATCTTGCGGAAGAAATTGTCATCGTCCACAACGAGCACATTAATTTTCCTCCGCGCAGGAGAAGCGGTAGTTCAGGCCAACAGCAGATCCGGACGATAAGTCTTCATGAATTCGGAGAATGCCTGCCTGTCCAACGGCTTGGATATGTAATAGCCTTGTATTGTATCGCACCCGGCCGCCTTCAGCGCTTCACAATCCCGTCTTGTTTCGACGCCCTCCGCCACGCTTTTGACGTTGAGCTTGTGCGCCATGTCGATGCTCGACCTGACCACGACCATCAGCGCTTGATTCTCCGAAAAATCCTTGACGAAAGACTGGTCTATCTTGAGCTCGCTAAATGCGATACGCGTGAGTTGCTGCAGGTTGGAGGCGCCTGTCCCATAGTCATCAATGGAAAGCGAAAAGCCGTTCATGCATAGCCGGGCGAGGTTCTCCAAGGCGGGCGCCACATTGGTCATGGCGGCAGACTCGGTAATCTCCAAAACCAAATGTTGAGGATCGATACCCGACGCCCTGACTAGCGCAGTGATGCGGTCGGCGAGGGAGGTGTCATCCAAAGACGCAAGAGAGAGATTGACTGATATGGCCAGAATGTGACCTTGTTCGTGGAAAGTGCGGCATGCCGCAGCCGTTTTCTCAAGAATGCGGAAAGTAAGTTGATCAATGTTCCGGGTCTCTTCAAGAGGTGGGATAAAAACTCCCGGACTTATCACGCCGTGCTGCGGATGGAGCCATCTCGCCAAGGCTTCCGCCCCAACCAGCCTGCCCGACCTTAGGTCGACCTTTGCCTGGAAATAAGGTTCGAACTGATCGCCCTCCACTGCCTGCAGAATTTCTTCGAGCGAGAACCTTCTGTCATCGCCCCCTCCTCGTTCCAGTGTCGATCCATCGTGCTTGGCAATAAGCACTTCCAGATTCGACAACTGAACGGGCTTCTCAATGGTCCCGAGGAGCTTGATGCCGTACAGCGTGGCCATCCTGGCTACAGAAGAGAGCAGCTTGCCGTCTAGGGCGCTTGTCAGAATGACGGAGATTATGTGTTTTCCCTCGCCGAGATGCCTAAGGAACTCCATGCCATCCATTTCGGGCATGTTTAGATCGCAAAGCGCAACATCGATAGGTCGGGCGTTGGCGCCGCGAATGATGTCGAGCGCCTCCTTTCCATTTCCGGCTTGGTGGACTGAAGCAACACCAATCGACTCCAAGATGCGCGCTGTGATACGGCGCTGGAACTCGTCGTCCTCCACGATCAGGACATTGAGCGCCGAGGCCTTCACAATTTTCTTCCCGAGGTAATAAAGGATGCCGCCCGGGAAATCGCATCCTCCAGCCCTGACCTGGCTGAATTCGCTTGCGCCAAGTCCCCCGCCTTGGCCGCACTCTCCATTGCTTCGCATGCCTCGGCAATATTTGTTGCGCCGACCATGCGGCTCGCCCCTTTCATCTTATGCGCGATACTCTCAATATCCTCTAGGCTTCCCGTTTCGAACAAGCCGGGGAGCTTCCCATTGTCTGCCTGAATATGCCGGAGAAAATCGTGCAGTACCTGCAATTGCGATGCCTCATCGCTCACGATCATGCCCAATACTTTGAGATCAAACAGGGCCCCGGCCTCCTTACCGCCGGCTGCAGGAATATCGAGCCATTTTGCCAGGACAGATCTAAGCTGTTTCATATCGGCAGGCTTGACCAGAAGATCATCTATTCCGGATCCTCGGCAGCGATTCGATTCTTCGGCAAGCGCGTTGGCCGTCCAGGCAACGACCGGCGTACGCGGCAGCGGCGCAGAAGCCTCCATCTTCCGCACTTCCCTGGCAAGCGCATAGCCATCCATCTCCGGCATGTGGCAGTCCGTAATAATCATGGCATATCCCCCCTTCTGCCACATGTCGAGCGCAACCTTTCCATTCTCTGCAGTTTCAGTGCGCAGCCCAAGGAGCCTGATCTGGCGAGCCAACAAATCTCTGTTGATTGGATGGTCGTCGACAGCCAACACCATGGGAGCATTAGCGCTGTCCACGAACAGCGGCTGCACTTCCCTTTGCTTGACCTCGGGATACATGTTTTTTACGGTTTCGCCTGGCAAGCCCGATATTGGCAGGGTCAGGGTGAGGCTGAAGACCGCCCCATGTCCGGGTTCGCTCTCGAGGCCGACTTGCCCGTCCATCAGATCAGCAAGACGCTTACAGATAGATAACCCAAGACCTGTGCCGCCGTATATTCGCGCAGTGTCCGCACTTCCCTGACGATAGCGCTGGAAGAGCCGGTCCTGCACTTCCCTGGCGATACCGACGCCGGTATCTTTAACCGAGAAACGAATGCGATCCCCACTGTCGAGATGTTCGACGAGCTCTGCCCGCACTTCAATTTCGCCCGCCTTGGTAAACTTAATCGCATTGCTGACGAAGTTATTGAGCACCTGGGAGAGGCGCAGGGCATCCACGATATAGGCAGAATTCAGTCGGGAATCTGCGTGCTGCCAAAGCACCAAGGATTGGGCACTGGCAACTCGCGAATAAGCATTAACGATATCCTTAAGAAGCTGTTCAATGGAAGTCGGTCGCGGTGCAAGCTCGAGCTTCCCTTCTTCAATCTTCGACCAATCCAGAATGTCACTGACGATGCGCAGCAACCCTCTGCCGGAATCCCAGGCGGCCTCCAAGGTCTCGCGCTGTTCGCCATCCAGCGAAGTTAATGAAAGCAATTCCAGCATGCCTAGCATTCCGGTGAGCGGCGTACGAATTTCATGGCTCATCGTGGCCAGGAATGAATCCTTCGCGCGATTCGCCAACTCCGCCGTCACGCGCAAATCATCGAGCAATTTTTCTTTGGATTTCGCTTCGCTGATATCGTCGATCACCCAGATATTACGATTGCTCTGGGCGCTGCCATCAACGGATTTGGCCATCAGGTGGCTCCAAAACTCGGCCCCATTGCGCCGTAAGAGTTTTGTTTCGATATTGAACACATTGCCGCCAGCAAGAGACGTCTTGGCTAATTCAGAAGGCAATGACGATTGATCCTGCCCGACCAGAATTTCTTGCAGTGAGATACCTTGCATATCTTGAGGCGTCGAATAGCCGAAAATCTCGACCGCCTTAGGATTGACTTGTGCCATGCGGTCATTGACCACAAAGGCTATGCCCACCTGGACATTATCAAGTATCGCTTGCAGCTCCGACGTTCGCTGCTGCACGCGCTGCTCCAGTTCCGAGTAGATGCGCACGTTCTCCATTGCCACGGCAGTGGTATCGGCCAGGGCCTGTAGCAGCTTGACCTGTTCCGGCGTTGGATGGTGATGGACTCCCCAATAGTTGCCGATTGCGCCAACGGGGTCGATCGTGCGGATTGGCACCATCGCGAGGCTCTTAACAAAGGTGGGGCGATAAGCGTCAGCCGGGATGCGCGGATCGGCATAGATATCTTCGATCACGGCAGCCTGCCGATTCAGCATGGCCCAACCACTGATGCAGGCGCTCATCGGAAAGCGCTGCCCTTTCCATAAAGGACTGATGGCATCTTCCTCGGCGTAAAAGCATTTGTCTCCGTCCCGCAAAACGAATGTCGCGCCATCAGCCCCTGTAATGCTACGGGCGGCATGACGGACGATATCCATTATCGTTCCAAGATCGCGCGCAAGCGAAAGCTTCTGGACCACCTCAACGAGCTGCTCCATAGCATGCGCGTACCAAAGGCTTTTCGCCTGGCCGTTTTCAACTTCGAACTGCCGATGGTCATCCATGGATAGCCTCTTTTCGGCGGACAGAAGGACTCCATCACTTTCCCCGCCCTCGGGCCAAGAAGTCCTGACTGGAATCCAGATTGCAAATTTTGGGCTTATTAGCCCGTTTATTAGCCCATTTCTTGGGCAAGTGCAATAGGCCAAAATATCTAGGCCTATAACCATTTGCAAGGGATGGTCAAATGATTGATTCGTTTGCCATCCATCGTGGCTCCCAAAGCCAAGTGGCGGAGCGGGCGTGGGCCCCGGTCGGAATGCGTCCATTGCGGCATCAATATCGATAGCGACTTGTTACAACGTATTGTCAGGAATGTGCATCTATGCAGTCTTTCTACAGAGTGAAACGGTTTGTCGGCAATGGCCGAGCTCCTGTAGATCGCGGTGCCATAACTGAACGTCAGCTTCCGGGTCGGTATTACTCCTCCACAAGATGCACGGAAAGGTCCGCTACGCTGCCCAGCCGCCGTTCGTAATCACAGGTCTAATGGGTGTGTGATAGGCGGGCTGGCTAAAGAATCTGATTCTCGTGCCCAGGCTGCTTGCTCAGCCCTGCTTTGCACATAACGGCACATGTTGAGAATGACCTAGGTCAACAAGTTCTTGCACGCGACAGGTATTTCTCCCGCCGCCCCCTCGCAATCTCTGGTCAACCTCTTTTTGCATATAGCCCGAAAATTATACCTGCGTGGAGTAATCAAGCTTTGACGGTACTCAGGCGCAGCATCAACGTCATCGGATGTTGTGGTGACTCCTGAAAGCCGTAGTGCTCATAGAACTGTTTGGCGCGTTCGTGGAGCGCATGAACCAGCAAAGCGCGAACTCCAGTGTTCTGCGACACGGTAATGGCCCGATTCACCGCGTCTTGCAGCATGGCTGCCCCCAGTTTGATGCCTTGTGCCCGTCGATCTACCGCCAGCCTGCCAAGCACCATGACGGGAACCGGATCGGGCATATTGCGACGAACCGAGCCG
>NZ_JAGDVS010000156.1:0-6487 GCF_023255755.1 Acidithiobacillus sp.
GTTCTCTGCGGGTCGCCCGGTAGGTAGTGTCGGCAGCGGTGGGGAGTTAGGGAACGATGGCCTCTATTTTGAGATGCGTAACGCAGGACACCCTGTTAATCCCTTGGACTACATTCACAATTGAGGAATGACTTGACCTTTATGAGATGCACCATGTTGCCGGTCGCCTTCCTTTTACCGCGCATATTCACGGGTTGTTGTTACACCCTCGGAGACTTCATCCATGTCCACTCCCCGCTTCCCTAAACCGCGCCGCGGTATTTTGCTGGGCATCGGTGTTGGGCTCGTTCTGGGCGTCAGCATCAGTTTTGCGGTCACCGTTTACGCGGCTAGGGATCAGGATAAAATCCCACTGGAACAAATCCAGACCTTCAGTCAGATCTTCGAGATCGTCAAATCCAATTACGTCGACCCCACTTCCGACAAGAAACTGATGGATGGCGCCATCAATGGCATGGTCAGCGCCCTGGACCCCCACTCTGCTTATCTGACGCCCAAAGAATTCAAAGAGATGCAAGTGCTCACCAATGGCAAGTTTGGCGGGCTGGGCATCGAGGTAACAGGCGATCATGGGGCACTTAAAGTCGTTGCCCCCATCGACGGTACCCCGGCAGCAAAGGCGGGCATCGAATCAGGCGACCTCATCGTCAAAATTGACGGCAAGCTTTTGCAGGGCGTCGGCCTGCAAAAGACCGTGGATATGATGCGCGGCAAACCCGGTACGCAGGTAACCCTGACCATTTTGCGACCTCATCAGGCTCAGCCCCTGCATTTCACCCTGACCCGCGCCGTCATCAAGGTACAGAGTGTGCGCGCTGCCATGCTTGCACCCGGCATTGGCTACATCCGTATCAGTCAGTTCCAGGAAAACACCGGCAGTGCGACCCGCAAGGCCGTAGAGCATCTGGAGCAGGAGGCCAACGGGCATCTCAACGGCTTGATCCTCGACCTGCGCAATAATCCGGGTGGGGTGCTCGGGGCCGGGGTTGAGACGGCGGGTACCTTCCTGAACAAAGGACTGATCGTCTACACCAAGGGCCGTACCGCCAACAGCGACATGCGCTTCTCCGCCCATGGACCAGACTACCTCCACGGCGCGCCCATGATTGTGCTCATCAATGGCGGCTCGGCCTCGGCGGCCGAAATTGTCACCGGCGCCCTCAAAGACGAGCACCGTGCTCTGGTCATGGGCCAGCGCAGCTTTGGCAAGGGGTCGGTACAGACGGTGATGCCGCTGAGCAATGGCGGCGCCCTCAAACTGACGACGGCACTCTATTACACCCCTGCGGGCTGCTCCATCCAGAGCCAGGGTATCGTTCCCAATATTAAGGTGCAGCCAGCCAATGCACAGCTGCGCACCCTGGATGCCGACCTCCTGAAGGAGTCGGAACTGCATGGTGTGCTGAAAGCGCCGGACGAGTGCAGCAAGGTCGCCCCCCAGTACACCATCGCCCTGCCGATCCCCGCCACTGCCGCCACTCAGTCCACCAAGGAAGATGAGGCTATGGCCGCCAGCAGTGTCCTGAAGCCAGATCCGGCCAAGGATTACCCTCTGCGCGAAGCACTCGCCATACTGGAAGGCAAGGCGGTCCCGGTACAGGAAAAGGGGCATACCGTCGATACCGTGATTCCCCTTCCGAAAGCAGTGGGACAATGATCCGGCCAGGAATATTTTGCTTTGTCATGCGCTGATCATGGATAAATTTCGCACGCGCACGGTCGAACCAAGGGTGGCTGTTCGGGCCGCCCGAATGGTAGAGATTGTGCATTTATTCTTAAGAGGAACAGGGCCATGGTGACCTCGGCAATACAGGTACTTATCCCCGTAGCGGACGGCTTCGAGGATATGGAGGTGGTGATCTCCTGCGACATTCTACGGCGGGCGGGTTTAAAAGTTGTCCTCGCTGGGCTCGATGCAGGATTCGTCACCGGCGGGCGTGGGTTGCGCCTGCAACCCGACGCACTGTTAGCCGATGTGGTCAGCGTTGATGTCGATGTAATCCTGCTCCCTGGCGGCAATGAGGGTGTACAGCGACTGGCAAAGCATCGACCGCTTATTCAGCTTCTGCAGGAAAGACACCGGCGGGGGCAGATTATTGCCGCCATTTGTGCGGCACCTGGCATGCTGGCCACCCACCATCTGCTCGACGGGCGGCAGGTCACCGCCTATCCAGGCATCCTCGACCCGCAGAGCTCGGACTATACCTATCAAGAAAGTGCCGTAGTGATTGATGGTCCTCTGATCACTTCACGGGGGCCGGGTACGGCCATGGATTTTGCTCTTACCCTGGTGGAACTTCTCCTCGGTCCTGAAAAACGTCGGGAAACAGAGGCGCCACTACAACGTAGTACCTCCTGAGACTTCCCCTTTGTCCGCCACTATGGATAATAGGGCCAGCGTCACTTAACCTGAAGGAAAATTTATGAAACTTCGCGCGGTCATTCTTGCTGCCACAGTCAGCGCTTTTGCAGTACCTGCTTTTGCTGCCCCTGTCGCCACCGTCAATGGTACCGCCATCGACAACAGCCAGGTGCAGGCCATCATGTCCATGAGCCCGGCGCTTGCCAAAGAGCCCAATGCCCGCGAGCAAGTGGTGCAAAATCTGGTAAACATGGAAGTACTTTCGCAGTACGCCATCAATCACAAGCTGAACCAGTCCTCTGATGTCAAGCAACGTCTGGCCATAGCCAAGCGCCAGATCTTGGCCGATGCGGCGGTGGACCAGTATGTGAAAGATCATCCGGTTCCTGAGGCCGACATTCAGAATGCCTACAACAAGTTCGTCCAGGCCATGGGCAAAAAGGAATTTGAAGTGCGTCACATCCTGGTGAAGACCAAGGCCGAGGCCGACAAGGTTATGGCCGAGCTCAAGGCCGGCAAGAAGTTCTCTGCCCTGGCGGAAAAAGACTCCATTGACAAGGCCAGCGCCGCCCACGGTGGCGAGCTGGGCTGGATTGTCCCCGGTATGGTCGTTCCGCCCTTCGCTCAGGCCATCGAGACAGCCCCTACTGATAAGCCCGTTGGCCCGGTGCAGACCCAGTTCGGCTACCACGTGATCGAGGTCCAGGCGACTCGTGTTCTGACCCCACCGCCACTGAGTGCCATGAAGGATCGTATCAAGATGCAGTTGCAGCAGCAGGAGGCCGCCAAGTTTGTCTCCGATCTGCGCAGCCAGGCGAAAATCGATATCACCAAGTAATTTCGGTGTTGTTTGAGCAAAAGCGCCGGGGGCTTTCCCCCGGCGCTTTTTTTTGACCACCAGCGAACCCATCTTCAAAAAATACAGGGTAAGCGGATTTTGCTGGTGGACCACCTTGCCAGAGTGGAGGGCAGGCGCCACAATGACAGCGGACGTTAAATATTATGGAGTGTAGGTCATGGGTAGAACACAGCATCGTCGCAGCACCATCCTGGAGCGCGAGCCGCAGGTACAGGAACCCCGCATGTACCGGGTGCTGCTGATAAATGATGATTTCACCCCCATGGACTATGTCGTGCATATTCTTGAAGCGTATTTTCACAAGCCCCATGAGGAGGCAGTCGCGGTGATGCTGGCGGTACATCAGCAGGGTAAAGGATTATGCGGGATTTTTCCCTATGATCTGGCGGAAACCAAGGTGGCCCTGGTCACCGCTGATGCCCGGCAACACCAGCATCCACTACGCTGTATCATGGAAAAGGAGTGAACCATGATCGATAAATCCCTGGAACAGTCCATCAATCAGGCCTTCCAGATGGCCCGCCAGTACGGACATGAATATGCATCCGTGGAACATCTTCTGCTTGCCCTTCTGGATAACCCAGACGGCATGGATGTGCTCAGCGCTTGCGGTGCCGATCGCACCCATCTGTCTGCGGAATTACAAAAGTTTCTGGAACGCAAAGTACCCGCCATGGGTCCTGCGGGAACGGTCAACACCCAGCCATCTGTAGGTTTTCAACGGGTCATTCAGCGCGCCCTCTACCATGTGCAATCGGCGGGTAAGGAAGCGGTTTCGGGGGCGAATGTCATTGTCGCCATCTTCGCCGAAAGGGAATCCCACGCCGTTTATTTCCTGCAGAAAGAGCATGTGACACGACTCGATGTGGTCAATTTTCTGGCGCACGGCATGCGCAAGGATGAAGTCATGGATGAGGAAGAAGAGGAAGTCGAGCGCACCACGGAAAAGAAGGGAGACAGTAAGGACCCGCTCACAGTTTATGCGCGCAACCTCAACGCCATGGCGCGGGCCGGACGGCTGGACCCGCTGATCGGACGCCAGGAGGAGTTGATCCGAGCCCTTCAGGTGCTAGCACGGCGCCGGAAAAACAACCCCCTCTTCGTCGGTGAACCGGGCGTCGGGAAAACCGCCATCGTCGAGGGCCTTGCGCGTGCCATTGTCGCCGGCAAGGTGCCGGAGATGCTGGAAAACGCGACGATTTATGCCTTGGATTTGGGGGCGCTGATCGCCGGATCCCGCTACCGGGGTGACTTTGAAGAACGCCTGAAAGGGGTGCTGAAGGCGCTGCGCAAAAAACCCAACAGCATCCTGTTCATCGACGAGATTCATACCCTGATCGGCGCCGGAGCCGCTTCGGGTGGCGCCATGGATGCCTCCAATCTGCTGAAGCCGGCCCTCGCCTCCGGTGAACTGAAGTGTATCGGGGCGACCACCTATCAGGAGTTCCGCCAGTATTTTGAGAAAGATCGCGCGCTAACCCGTCGCTTCCAGAAAATTGACGTGCCGGAGCCCTCTCAGGAAGAGTCCGTGCAGATTTTACGCGGACTGAAGGGACAATTTGAGCAGCATCATGGCCTGCGTTATACCGACACTGCCCTGCGCGCGGCGGTAGAGCTTTCCGTCAAGCATATCCATGATCGCCATCTGCCCGACAAAGCCATTGATCTCATCGACGAGGTGGGCGCCGCGCAAGCGCTTTTGCCTGCATCCCGGCGCAAGAAGAGTATCGGCGTTCACGACATTGAAGAGATGGTCGCCCGGGTGGCCCGCATTCCGGGTAAGAGTGTTTCTACCGATGATCGTCAGGCGCTGAAGAATCTGGAGCGGGATCTGGGATTCGTCATCTATGGTCAGGAAAAGGCCATCCACGAACTCTCCGCGGCTATCAAAATGGCGCGGGCAGGCCTGCGCCACCATGAAAAGCCGGTGGGGAGTTTTCTCTTTTCCGGCCCGACCGGCGTGGGTAAGACCGAGCTCAGCCGGCAGTTGGCCAGCCTGCTCGGCATTCCGTTACTGCGCTTCGACATGAGTGAATACATGGAACGGCATACGGTGTCACGGCTCATCGGTGCACCGCCAGGATATGTCGGGCATGACCAGGCCGGACAACTGACGGAGGCGGTGAGCCGTAATCCACATGCGGTGCTGTTGTTGGATGAAATTGAGAAGGCGCACCCGGATATCTTTAATGTGCTCCTGCAAGTGATGGATCACGGCAAGCTGACAGATGCCGGCGGCCGCACGGTGGACTTCCGCAATGTGGTGCTCATTATGACCACCAATGCGGGGGCTGAGTCGCGCGGCAAAGCGAATATTGGTTTCATGAACGCCCCCCAGAGTGATGGCGGACAGGAAATGGAGACCATCCGCCGGGTCTTCGCGCCGGAGTTCCGCAATCGCCTGGATGCCGTCGTACCCTTCACACCGCTCTCTAAGGAGACGGTGCTACACGTGGTGGACAAGTTCGTTATGGAGCTGGACGAGCAGTTGCTGCAAAAGGGCTATAGCCTGGAAATCAGCGCTGAACTACGGCAATGGCTGGCGGACAAGGGCTACGACCCGCAGATGGGCGCACGGCCGATGACGCGGATTATTCAGGAGCACCTGAAGAAGCCGCTGGCGGAGCATATCCTCTTTGGCGACCTGCCCAAGGGCACGCGAATCACTGCGCGCCTGGAGAACGGTGAGGTGAAACTGGAGATACCGGTGCCCGTGCATCAAGACTGACGGATGGATAAGGCATTATTACATTTTGACAATACCTATGCGCGCGATCTAGAGGGTTTTTTCGCCCCCTGGCAGGCCGCCGCTGCTCCGGCGCCCCGATTGCTGCTATTGAACTACGCGCTAGCCGAAGAACTGGGGCTCGATAGCGCGGCGCTGGATAGCGATCTCGGCGCCGCCATTTTCTCGGGAAACCAAGTTCCGGAAGGGTCGCATCCGCTCGCCCAGGCTTATGCAGGGCATCAATTCGGTCATTTTTCCCCGCAGTTGGGCGATGGCCGCGCCCTCTTGCTCGGCGAGTTGATCGATCGCCATGGTCGGCGCCGGGATATGCAACTGAAAGGCTCTGGTCGCACGCCCTTTTCGCGGGGCGGCGATGGCAAGGCGGCACTGGGGCCGGTGCTGCGCGAATATGTCATCGGCGAAGCCATGCATGCGCTGGGCATACCCACGACCCGCGCGCTGGCCGCCGTCACGACAGGGGAAACCGTCCGTCGGGAAACATCGCTCCCCGGCGCCATCCTCACCCTGTCTCTTATAC
>NZ_JAGDVS010000156.1:6497-10010 GCF_023255755.1 Acidithiobacillus sp.
GCATCGCCGCCAGCCATATTCGCGTCGGCACCTTTCAGTTCTTTGCCGCACGCAACGAAAGTGCCAGGGTCAAACAGTTGGCCGACTACACTATTGCCCGCCACTACCCCGCCTTGAAAGGGACCGATAATCCCTATCTCAGCCTCTTTGCTGCGGTGTCCGCCGCACAGGCTGCGCTCATCGCACGCTGGATGCTGGTCGGTTTCATTCACGGTGTGATGAATACGGACAACATGAGCATCGCCGGCGAAACCATCGACTATGGCCCCTGCGCCTTCATGGATGCCTATGATCCGGAGACGGTTTTCAGCTCCATCGACGCGCAGGGCCGCTATGCCTATGCCCACCAGCCGTTGATCGCACAATGGAACCTCACGCGCTTCGCCGAAACGCTGATTGATCTGGTTCACCCCGACGCCAATGAGGCCGTGCGCCTGCTGACCGAACAGATCAACGAGTTTCCCAGGCTCTATACCAGCCACTGGCTGGACGGCATGCGCGCCAGGATGGGTATGGCCACGACAGAGGACGGCGATCTCGCGCTGGCGCAAGCCCTTCTGTCCGCCATGGAAGGCCAGAATGCCGACTACACACAGGTCTTCCGCAGTTTATCAGCGGCAGTGCGCGGTGATCCGGCGCAGGTCCGCGCCCACTTTGCCAACCCGGCGCCGTTTGATCTCTGGTTAGCGCAATGGCAGGCCAGGCTGGCGCGCGAAAGCACCACCGCGGAGGCGCGCGCCGAGGCTATGGATCAGGTCAATCCGCTCTACATACCCCGCAACCACAAAGTCGAGGAAGCCTTGGCCGCCGCTACGCAGGACCAGGACCTCACCCCGTTCAAAGCGCTGCTCGCCGTGCTGGAACAGCCCTTCGCGGAGCGTCCGGGGCTGGAGAGCTATACCCAGCCCGCCCCCGAGGATTTCGGGCCATTCAAAACCTTTTGCGGGACGTAGCGCTCACTGGGGCGCGGCCGCAGGTTATACCATGCACATTCAAGGACGACGCGCTCCTGAATGCCATGTTAACGGCCATGCGCAAGCACCTCGGCCACGCGCACCTGAAGCACCGGAATGAGTTCTTCCTCGAACCACGGATTGCGCTTCAGCCACAGATTATTACGCGGGCTGGGATGCGGCAGCGGTATCCGGTTGGGCCAGTTTTCGCGCCATGCATGAACCACCGCCGTCAGCGTTCCGGCCTCGGCGGGAAGGTGATAAGCCCGGGCATACTGGCCGATGACCAGGGTGAGTTGCAGATGCTGCAAATGCGGCAGTAATTCCCCATGCCAGGCACGAGCGCACTCTGGCCGCGGCGGCAAGTCTCCGGACGTTCCGGTGCCTGGGTAACAGAATCCCATGGGCACGATCGCCACCTGTCGGGCGTCGTAGAATACCTCTCGGGAGATACCCAGCCAGACACGAAGCCTATCGCCGCTGGCATCGTTGAAGGGAATACCTGTTTCGTGCACCTTCCTGCCCGGTGCTTGCGCAGCGATCAAAATACGGGCGCGCGAATCCATCTGCAGCACCGGACGCGCACCAAGCGGCAGGTGCCCGGCGCAAAGTTCGCAATGGCGAACACGAGTGAGTAGCGCGGTAAGAGGATCACCATACGTTGTGGGATCGGGCATCTAAGCTTTAATCGAGATAGGGGAAGTTCTCACAATCTTACCCCTCTCACACCACTGCGCATACGGCGGTTCAATGAACACATTCCTGTCATCCCGCGAGGGATGGCAGGCCCAAACTCCGCGATAAGCAACCGCTGACGCCCAATGTCTGACATAACTAACGGGCGCAAGCGGTTTTATCACTTGCGCCCGTCTTGATGGATGGGTTAGCCCGCTCATTCATAGTGCGTCCACATACGCAGGACACGAACGGTTTATGTGATCCGCGTTGGCGGACTTCGATGAAGACCCTCGCAGGCAGTGCCAGCGACAGCGCCGGGGTTTTCGACAGACGCCACTGTGGGTTCCGTCCATTCATGTACAAAAAACTCCTAAATCGGGCTAAAACGCTTGTTGCCCGTTTTCCGGGACGCGATCGCCGTTGCCAGCGGAAGGAACAGCGTCAGCGACAAGCCAGGTAGCGCAATGAACCCATGATGCCGATAGAAGGCTGCCGCAGCTTCATCCTTGGCATCGACCATTAAAGCGTAGGCGGCGATCTCGGAATGGGTGGCTCGATCAAGAGCATCGGCCAGCAGCGCTCCGCCGAGCCCCTGTCCCTTGAATGCCTGATCGACGGCCAAGCGGCCCATTCGTACCACTGGCACGGTCGGATATCGCGGCAACTTTTTGGCCGTCGTGGCTGGCAGGTCGGCCAAGAGTAGGCTTGCCGACGCTAAGGTGTAGTAGCCTGCAATGCGCTGCCCGTCAGCCAGCGCTATGAAACAGGCTGTCACGCGACGGCGAATGTCTTGAGTGACCACCTCTCGCAAGTAGCGGTCAAGCGGCTCCGAACCGCTGTTGAATACGGTGCGGCCATGCGCGGCATCGAGCGGTGCAACAAGAAACGGTGCACTGCTCATTCAGGGCGCAGTAGCTTGCTGCGACGAGCGAAAGCGCGTTTCAAGGCCGGTGTCTGTTGCGGCGGCGACAGCAAAGCCTGCGCAAAGCACTCCTGATCGACCAACGTCAGACGAATGATTTCGGCTTGTTCGATAGCGCGTTGCGCGGCGTCTTGAACGGCGGCCACCACGAAATCGGTCATGGTGCGCCCCTGAAGCTCGGCGGCGCGCTTGAGCATCGAATGCAGATCGGTGCTGATCCGGGCTTCGAGGCGAGCGGTGGAAAACGGTTGTGGCATGGGCTTACCCTCCTGGCCACGATTATGCGGCAAATTGCCGTACATCACAACTTTCCTTAGCGTCCGATTTTTCGTTCTGAGGCGACCGACCTCAGCACTTCGGCTATGCCGTTCTGGCTTGTCGCAGTGTGTCGCTGACGAAGCCTGTCACGCTGGCTATCACCCGCTTCGCCAAGTTCACAAGGCATTGATGAATTCGTCTGGCGATATATCGGCTTGGCGCAGAACACCCGCAAGAGTACCGATCTTGATATCACTGTGCATCGGAACGACACAGCCTTTGGAGCCACGCCGCATGATGACATGGCTACCGGATTGGCGAATTTTCGTAAACCCCAATCGTTCAAGTGCCCGAACTGCCGTGGCACCGGCGACATGGGGTAGCTTAGGCATGTGCGGGAACGCTGAACATCGTGACCAGTGGATGTCCAGGTGCAGGTAAAGGAAACTCGGATAAATAGAGTGCTGTTGCCTCGGTTAAGTTGGCAATAGCCTCCTCAACTGTTTCCCCTTGGGTCGTCGTGCCGGTTTCGGGATTGAGGGCAACATATCCGCCTTCTTCGGCAGGGGTAAGAACCGCAGTTAATTCCATGACTATGGCTCCGAGGGCAGGAAAAGCTAATTGTCGCGCATTCTGAGTGTGGGTGTCCAACGGGGCGCGAGTTGTGCGGCACCCGCGTGAGGCCGGAGGGCACGAAGTGCG
>NZ_JAGDVS010000123.1 GCF_023255755.1 Acidithiobacillus sp.
GCCTTGGGATACTTTGCCTGGTAATTGCGCACAAACACGTCCAGTGCTTTTTCCGCAGCCTGGCGATTGGCGGCCATCCAGATTTCCTGCAACGCTGCCTTGGCTTTGCTCTGTTGGGCTTTGGGAAGTTCGTTGAGAATGTTGGCGGTCTTATGCACCCAGCAGCGTTGCTGACCAGTTTCGGGATAGGCTTCATCCAGTGCGGCCCAAAACCCCATGGCACCATCCCCAATGGCGAGCAAAGGGGCCGTCTCCAGACCGCGCGCCTGCAGGTCACGCAGGATCTCCAGCCAGGAAGCTTTGGATTCGCGCAGGCCGTCACTGACACTGACCAGCTCTTTCTTGCCCTCTGCCGTCACGCCGATAATCACCAGCAGGCAGATACGCGGATCCTCCTCCGCACGGAGGTTCGTATAAATACCGTCTACCCACCAGTAAGCATAGCGCTTTCCCTGTAGGGAGCGGTGTTGCCAATGGGCATACTCTTGCGCCCACTCCGCCTTGAGACGTCCCAACACCGCAGGTGAAAGTCCCTTGGCCTCATCACCCAGCAAAATGGAAAGGGCTTCCTGCATGTGGCCGGAAGACACCCCATGCAGATAGAGCCAAGGTACTGTAGCGGCTACCGTTCGTGATTTGCGTACATACGGAGGCGCCAGTACCGAATTGAATTTGATCCCCGATCCTGAGCGGTCCCGCACCTTGGGTACTTTGACGGGTACCGGACCCAGAGCGGTCATGATCTCGCGCTCCGGCAGATGCCCATTACGCACGACCGCCTGACGCCCATCAACCATCCGCACCGTCGCAAATTCTTCCAGCAATACCGCCACCTCTGCCTCTATGGCCTGCTCAATCAGAGAGCGTGCCGCGCGTCGAAGTATCCCTTCAATGCCCAGACCCAACTCTCCCATCCCACCTGCTATTACGGTATTCTTTTCCACGGCGTACTCCTTATGTTGCTCTTTGAGTCGGAAACCCTTTGTAGCAACAGTACGCCACCTCATTCAAGCCAGTTGTAACGCGCCCGTACACCACTTTCGAGCATAGCTCCGATGGCGCCGGACATACCGTGCAATTGTTTGTCATTGCTCGGCACCAGGCAAGGACGTTCTCCATAAAGTATGTTTAAACGTGCTGAGGTGCTTTTCATGTCAAGAGTCCGCGTTGATGAAGATATCTGCCCTCTGTCTGAATTTCGGGCAGAGGTGCCACATTTGTAAAACAGCTCCATGAGAGCTGATATTTGGAACGTATCGGATTGTTTACAAGGATACCGAAGCCAGAGCGTGCCTGTTATCATTTACCCCTATGTTTACTGCTGCAGGTTGATTGCTCATGTCTGTTCGTACCCGTTTTGCGCCGAGTCCTACTGGTTATTTACATATTGGTGGTGTCCGCACCGCGCTGTATTCGTGGTTACATGCCCGCCGCCAGGGGGGGCGTTTTGTGCTGCGCATTGAAGATACGGATCTGGAGCGCTCTACGCCTGAAGCAACAGCGGCCATCCTTGAGGGCATGGCCTGGCTGGGGCTCGATTGGGACGAGGGCCCATTTTACCAGACACAACGCATGGATCGTTATCGGGAAGTGCTGGCGCAGATGTTGGCAGCAGGGACTGCCTATTACTGTTATTGCAGCCGTGAAGAAGTGGATGCCATGCGTGAAGAGCAACGCACGCGCGGCGAAAAGCCCCGTTATGACGGGCGTTGCCGGACACGCAGTACCGCCCGTGAGGGGGTGGCACCGGTTATCCGTTTTCGCAGTCCGGATACGGGCGAAACGGTGGTGGAAGACCTGATTCATGGGCGGGTCAGCTTTCAGAACAGCGAACTGGATGATCTGATTATCGCCCGCTCTGATGGGACGCCTACCTACAATTTCTGTGTGGTGGTGGACGACTGGGACATGGGTATTACCCATGTTATCCGGGGCGATGACCACCTCAATAATACCCCCAGACAAATGCAGATTTTGCAGGCCTTGGGTGCAAATCTTCCGGTTTACGCCCATGTACCGATGATTCTCGGGCCGGACAAGCAGAAACTTTCCAAACGTCACGGTGCTGTCAGCGTACTGGAATATCGGGAGCAGGGATTTTTGCCGGATGCTCTGCTGAATTTTCTGATACGTCTGGGTTGGTCCCATGGTGACGAAGAAATATTCAGTCGCGAACAAATGATTGAGTTTTTTCAGATTAATACCGTTAATAAAGCGGCTTCGGCGTTTAACCCGGAAAAATTGCTGTGGATTAATGCCCAGCATATGCAACGGCTGAGTCCCGAGGGCCTGGCTCAGCATTTACGGCCATATCTGGACGCCCAGGGCATCACCGAGGCAAGTTTGGCCCAAGGCCCGGACTTGTCTGCGGTGGTCGCCATATTGCAGGAGCGTGCCAAGACCCTGGTAGAAATGGCCGAGGCCGCCAGAATGTTTTATCTGGCTCCAGTGACGGGTGAGGTCAAGGATGTAGAAAAACATCTTCATGGTCAGAGCGCTTTGCTGGAGAGTCTCCTCCAGCATCTGGAGACCTTGCCAGTCTGGACGGCGGCGGCTATTCACAGTGCCATTCAGGAATTGGCCGTCAGTCATGCCGAGGGGAAAATGGGAAAAATCGCCCAGCCCTTACGGGTTGCCGTGGCCGGGCGAGCGGTTTCTCCACCGATTGATGGCACCCTGGCGCTGTTGGGAAAAGACGAGACGCTTGCCCGTATCCGCCATGCTCGCAGCTGGCTTGCGGGGGGCTGAGCGCAGTCCCAAGCAATTTGGGTTGGGTGGTATACGCGCATCCTTCCAATTTTCAGGGATTTTAGCAGCTGCTGATACTTGGCGTCGGGCGGTTCATTTGCGATGATGGAGTCAAGCGCAGTTCCCGATCGTATTTTCCAGCTCAGGAGATCAGCTCATGGCTATGAACGTCACCCAGAAAATTATTGCCGCGCACTTGGTGAGTGGCACCCTCAAGGCGGGGAGTCCGATAGCTATCCGTATTGATCAGACGCTCACCCAGGATGCCACTGGAACCATGGCCTATTTGCAGTTTGAGGCGTTGGGTCTGCCTCGGGTACGCACTGAACTGTCTGTTTCCTATGTCGATCATAATATGCTGCAGTCCGGCTTTGAAAATGCGGACGATCACCGGTTTCTGCAGAGCTTTGCCGCGAAATACGGAGTCCATTTCAGTCGGCCGGGCAATGGTATTTGTCATCAGGTACATCTCGAACGGTTTTCCAAACCGGGTGGTACCTTGTTGGGTTCGGATTCTCATACACCGACTTCTGGCGGTGCCGGAATGCTGGCTATTGGCGCGGGCGGCCTGGATATTGCCCTGGCCATGGGCGGTTTGCCCTTCAACCTGAATATGCCGGAAGTGGTGGGCGTCAAACTGACGGGAAAATTACAGCCTTTTGTCAGTGCCAAGGACATCATTCTTGAAGTACTGCGTCTGAAAACTGTCAAAGGCGGGGTGGGCAAGGTGTTTGAGTATTTCGGCCCGGGGGTGGCACATTTGAGTGTCCCTGCGCGCGCGACCATCACCAACATGGGGGCGGAACTGGGGGCTACCACCAGTGTTTTCCCCAGTGATGGCGTGACCCGGGACTATCTTGCCGCCCAGGGGCGTGGAGCGACCTGGTCCGAGTGGGTGGCTGATGCGGATGCGAGTTACGACGAAGTGCTCGAAATCAATCTGGATACGCTGGAGCCCCTGATTGCCTGCCCGCACAGCCCGGATAATGTCAAAAAAGTGCGGGAAGTGGCCGGAACCAAGGTGGCCCAGGTAGCCATCGGTTCCTGTACCAATTCCTCCTACACCGACCTGATGACCGTCGCGCAGATGCTCAAGGGCAAGGTGGTTGCGGATGGGGTCAGTCTGGGAGTTTCTCCGGGTTCCCGTCAGGTCATGGAAATGGTCACCAAGGATGGCGGGTTGCTGGACTTTATTGGTGCCGGATCACGTATTCTGGAATCTGCCTGTGGACCCTGCATCGGGATGGGTTTCGCACCACCAACCCAGGGGGTTTCCGTACGCTCCTTCAATCGTAATTTTTACGGGCGTTCTGGCACCAAAAATGCCGAGGTTTATCTGGCGAGTCCGGAAACCTGTGCGGCCTGCGCTCTGACTGGCGAGATTACTGATCCCCGCGATTTGGGCCTGGCACCTATTCACGTCGATTTGCCGGGACAGTTCCTGGTGGATGATCGCATGGTGTTGGCTCCTGCCCCTGAGGGCACGGAGGTTGAAATTATTCGTGGTCCGAATATCGCCAAGTTACCGGCAGGTAAGGCCGCGCCCGCGCATCTGGCAGGCGAGGTGCTGATTCGTCTCGAAGACGATATCACGACCGATCATATTATGCCGGCGGGTGCTAAGGTGCTGCCTTTGCGTTCCAATCTGCCCGCTATCTCCGAATTTGTTTTTCATATGGTGGATGAAACTTTCCCGAGTCGGGCCAAGGCATCCGGCGGTGGTTTTATTGTGGCGGGTCGTAATTATGGTCAGGGTTCCAGCCGCGAACATGCTGCGCTGGCACCGCGCTATCTGGGCGTTCGGGGGGTGTTGGTACTGTCCTTTGCCCGGATTCATCTCGCCAATCTGATTAATTTCGGGATATTGCCGCTCACTTTTGTGCATGCTGAAGATTACGCCAAGGTACAGGCGGGTGATCAGCTGGGCCTCGATCTGTCGGGCCTGACTCTGGGGAAACCCCTGATGTTACGCGATGAGACGCAGGGTCTGGATATTGAAGTGATGCCGCAGCTTGCCAGCGCCCGTGATCTGGAATTGATTTTGAAGGGGGGTGCCTTGTCCTGGGCGAGTGAACAACTGGAGCAGGTGTCATGACGACCCATATTCAGAAACCCGTAACAGGCAGTCCCTTGACGCTGCTGAATGGGGTGTTGCAGGTGCCAGATCAACCCATTATTCCCTTCATTGAGGGCGACGGGATTGGTTGTGATGTGACTCCGGCCATGCGCAGTGTGGTGGATGCGGCAGTGGCCAACGTCTATGGAGGACAGCGGCAGATTGCCTGGATGGAATTGTTTGCCGGTCAGAAGGCCGTGCAACTGTATGGTGAAGGGCAGTATTTGCCCGATGAGACCATGGACGCCATTCGGGAATATAAAGTCGCCATCAAAGGCCCTCTGGAAACTCCGGTGGGCGGGGGAATTCGTAGTCTGAATGTGGCCATGCGTCAGGATCTCGACTTGTATGTCTGCCTCCGGCCGGTGCGTTATTTTGAGGGGACGCCCAGCCCCATGCGGCATCCGGAAAAAGTGGATATGGTTATTTTCCGGGAAAACTCCGAGGACATTTACGCCGGTATTGAATGGCCTGCGGGTAGTCCCGAAGCAGAAAAAATCATCCGTTTTCTGCGGGAAGAAATGGGCGTCACAAAAATCCGCTTTCCCGACAGCTCTGCCATTGGCATCAAACCCGTATCGACGGAAGGTTCGGAACGTCTGATCCGGCGTACCATTCAATACGCTCTGGAGCATGGCAAGCCCTCTGTCAGTCTGGTGCACAAGGGTAATATCATGAAATTTACCGAAGGTGGTTTCCGTGACTGGGGTTATGCCCTGGCGGAGCGGGAGTTCGCCGGACGGGTATTTACCTGGAGGCAAAAGGCCGCCATCAGCAAGGCAGAAGGTAAGGCGGCAGGACAAAAAGCTGAGCAGCAGGCCATTGCCGACGGGAAGCTGATCATCAAGGACGTGATTGCCGATAATTTTCTGCAGCAGATTTTGCTGCGCCCGGAAGATTACTCAGTGGTTGCCACGCTGAATTTGAATGGTGACTATGTTTCTGATGCCCTGGCCGCAGAAGTTGGGGGTATTGGCATGGCACCCGGTGCCAACCTTTCTGATACCCACGCGATTTTTGAAGCCACCCATGGTACGGCACCCGATATTGCCGGACAGGGCAAGGCCAATCCCAGTTCGCTGATTTTGTCGGCCGTCATGATGCTGGAGCATCTGGGCTGGGGAGAGGCTGCTCAGGCGATTGTGGCGGCCATGAATGCCGCCATTGCGGCTGGTGAAGTCACCGGTGATCTGGCGGCCTTGCGGGGTGATGTGCCGGCACTGAGCACCACAGAGTTTACGGCAGCGCTGATCCGCCGTTTTTAAAGGAACTTTCATGAATCTGCATGAGTATCAGGCCAAGCGTTTGTTGGCCGAAGAGGGGATTTCGGTCCCCCGCGCCATTCCCGCTTTTTCGGTGCGTGAAGCCGTGAATCAGGCGCGTGAACTGGGCGGTCCGGCCTGGGTGGTGAAAGCCCAGGTGCATGCCGGAGGCCGAGGCAAAGCTGGTGGGGTGCGGGTCGTTCACAGTATTGCCGGAGTGGAAAAAGCCGCCCAGGAGCTGCTTGGAAAACCATTGGTAACCGCCCAGACCGGTGCGCAGGGCCAGCATGTGGCGGCTTTGTTGATTGAGGAGCCAAGCAGTATTGCCCGCGAGTTGTATTTGGCGCTGATGGTGGACCGGGGACAGGCCAGAATTACCTTTCTCGCGACACGGGAAGGCGGCATGGATATTGAGGAACTGGCTGCAACCCGGCCGGAAGCTTTGAAAAAGCTGGTTGTTAATCCCAGCACCGGATTTTTGCCTTTTCAGGCCCGACAGCTGGGATTTGAGTTTGGTCTGGATACCAGTCAGGTGCAGCAGCTGACCCGCATCATGCAGGGCATGTATCGTCTTGCCCAGAAGCTGGATGCGTTGATGGTCGAAATCAACCCGCTGGCGGTTACCAGCGATGGCCGTCTGCTGGCGCTGGATGCCAAGCTGGTTATGGATGACAATGCCTTGTACCGGCATCCTGAATCTGACGAATTGTTTGATTCCACCCAGCAGGATGGTCGGGAAATTACCGCCAGACAGTTTGGGCTCAATTATATTTCCCTGGAAGGGAACATCGGCTGTATGGTCAATGGTGCAGGGCTGGCTATGGCGACCATGGACATGATCAAGCTGCATGGCGGGGAACCCGCCAACTTTCTGGATGTAGGTGGTGGTGCGGCGGCAGACAAGGTCACCCAGGCATTTAAGCTGATTTTGTCCGACACCCGGGTAAAAGCCATTCTCGTCAATATCTTTGGCGGCATCACCCGCTGTGATTTGCTGGCAGAGGGCATTATTCAGGCCGCAGCCGAGGTGGGCATCCATCTGCCGGTAGTGGTGCGCCTGGAAGGGACCCGCAAGGAGGAAGGGATGGCTTTGTTGAGAGAAAGTGGCCTGTCATTGATTTCTGCCGATGGTCTGACGGATGCCGCTGTGAAAGCGGTGGCTGCCGCTCAGGGTTAAGGTGTCCATCAATATTTTCTGGTTGCAGCGGTTGTGGCCGGTATTGCGCAATTCCGGCCCGTTGATTTCGCGTTTGGCCGATGCCTACGTAAAACGCGGCGCAGATCAAAAATCTGCCGAGCGCATGGCGGAAATGGCGGTGCTTCTGGATCAGATTCTCGACGAGCGACTGAAAACGGTGGCCCAGGTGGATGATCTGGAGGGTCTCCGGCAGGATCTCGCCGCGCTGCGTAGCGATGTGAATCATGCCCAGCCCGTTGTCCGGCGCAATCCTTACATACTGCTTTTATTGCTGGGTGAAGCCGTCATTATTCTACTGTTGATTCTTGTTTTGGTGCATATATGAGCATATTGCTGTCTCAGAACACCCGTATTATCTGCCAGGGGTTTACCGGCAAGCAGGGAACTTTTCATTCGCAGCAGGCCGTGGCTTATGGCTCCCGCATGGTTGGCGGGGTCACACCCGGAAAAGGGGGCAGCCGCCATCTGAATTTGCCGGTTTTTAATACGGTGGCTGATGCGGTGCAGGAAACCGGCGCCGAAGCCAGTGTGATTTATGTGCCTTCTCCCTTTGCGGCCGATGCCATTATTGAAGCGGCTGCGGCGGGCATTGAACTGATTGTCTGCATTACCGAGGGAATCCCGGTGCATGACATGTTAATGGTGAAACACTATCTGGCGGGTTCGACGGCGCGTCTTATTGGTCCCAACTGTCCCGGTATTATTACTCCCGGACAGTCAAAAATCGGGATTATGCCCGGTTCCATCCATCGTCCGGGCAAGGTCGGCATCGTCTCCCGTTCTGGCACCCTGACCTACGAGGCGGTTGAGCAGACCACCCGCCTGGGTCTCGGCCAGAGTACCTGTGTCGGCATTGGTGGCGATCCACTGATCGGCATGAGTTTTGTCGAGGTGCTGGCGCTCTTTGAGGCGGATCCACAAACCGAGCTGATTATCATGGTTGGCGAAATCGGCGGGCGCATGGAAGAAGAAGCGGCTCACTATATTCAGTCCAGTGTCAGCAAGCCAGTGGTGGCTTTTATTGCCGGATCAACGGCGCCCAAGGGCAAGCGCATGGGCCATGCCGGCGCGATCATTGACGGCAATGCCGGAACTGCTGCGGCAAAATACGCGGTACTGGAGGCGGCGGGGGTACATTGTGTGCATTCTCCGGCTGAACTGGGTACGCGCGCCGCAGCTTTGTTGAGCCGTTAATGCGCGTTGCTCTGGCGCAGTGCAATGTCTGGGTCGGTGACATCGACCGGAATGTGGCATTGATCCTGAAGGCAGCACAGGAGGCAAAAGCTGGGGGTGCCGATTTACTGGTAACCCCGGAGCTGGCTTTATGCGGTTATCCTCCCGAAGATCTGCTGCTGCGTGAAGACTTTGTGCAGGCCTGCGCAGAAGCGGTAAAAACCCTGGCAGCGCAAACGCCTTTACCCTTGTTGTTGGGGCATCCCCAGCGCGTCAACACGCGGCTTTATAATTGTGCCAGCTTGTTGCGAAATGGTCAGGTAGAAGCGGTTTACCACAAGCACTGTCTGCCCAATTACGCAGTATTTGATGAACTGCGTTACTTTACGCCAGGTACCCAGCCCCTGACTTTTGACTGTGCGGGAGTCTCCTGCGCCGTGGCAATTTGCGAAGATGTCTGGTGTGGTTCCGAAGTGGCTCAGGCCTCCAGAGACCAGGGCGCGGAGTTACTTGTGGTCCTCAATGCCTCCCCTTACCACCGGCACAAGCAGGGGGAAAGGGAAGGACGGCTGGCGGCGCTGGCAACGCAGACACAAATGCCCATCTGCTATGCGAACCTGGTGGGTGGTCAGGATGAGCTGGTTTTTGACGGTCGATCGTTTGTGGTGGATGCACAGGGTCGGTTGGTAGCCCGGGGGCCGATTTGTGAAACGGCGGTCATCCTCACGGATTTTGAAAAAACCACTCAGGGTTTGCAGGTTAAAGGTGATACAGCGCTCATTGCGGCAGCCGATACGGAGACCGAGGTTTATGCGGTCCTGACTCTGGGGGTCCGCGATTATGTGCGTAAAAATCATTTTCCGGGTATTGTGCTGGGCCTTTCGGGCGGGGTGGATTCAGCCTTGACCCTGGCAATCGCTGTGGATGCTTTGGGGGCGGAGCAGGTGCATGCTCTGATCATGCCTTCCCGTTATACCGCCGAAATGAGCGTTGCAGATGCCATTGCCGAGGCCCAGAGTCTGGGGGTTTCCTACGATCTGATTTCCATCGAGCCGGTTTTCCAGGCTTACTTACAGACCTTGGCGCCGCTGTTTGAGGGACGCCCGGTGGATACCACCGAGGAAAATCTGCAGGCGCGGGTGCGTGCCGGGTTGTTGATGGCCTACTCCAACAAGTTTGGGCACCTGCTGGTAACCACCGGCAATAAAAGTGAAATTGCGGTGGGTTATGCCACCCTGTACGGTGATATGGCGGGTGGTTTTGCGGTCATCAAGGATATCCCCAAAACCCTAGTGTATCGTCTTGCCCGCTACCGCAACCAACATGCCCTTGTCATTCCCGAGCGGGTATTGACCCGGCCACCCTCGGCGGAGCTGGCGCCCGATCAACAGGATCAGGACAGTCTGCCCCCCTACGA
>NZ_JAGDVS010000033.1 GCF_023255755.1 Acidithiobacillus sp.
CCTGAGGTAGGAGCCGTATGCGGTAATTCCGCTCGTACGGATCTGTGCGGGGGGCGGTGGGTAACTACTGTCTCTACCGCGACCGTTGAGGCTGTAAGAATAGTTACGCCATCGCTGATCTCAGCCACTTGCTGCTGTAGCGCACTTCCTCCTGCGACACCACTGTGACAACTATCAAGAATAATTACGCGGTTTTGAATCTTCGATTGGTTAGCCATAGTCATGATCTCTGCCAAAGGTATACCGTCGTTCCCATACTTGATGTCTGAAGAACAGAGATAACCGCCCGTCGCTTCGATGTGGCCATGCCCCGCAAAGTAGAAAAGAGCAACTTCACCGTCACCCTCAAAAAGGTTTTTGATGGCCTGTCTGAGCTCTTCTCGATCAACTGGATCGCTTGGGCTGGTAGCGGTTAAATGTCTCACCCCGAAATTTACAGATCCATCAGCGTGCCGATCAAGCATTGCCTTGACCGAAAACGAATCGTTGACGCATCCATAGAGCTGTGAAACGTTGGTGTAGTTGTCGATGCCGACTACAAGCGCTTTGCGCATAAAAATTCCTAGATAGAGTATTGGCGAATTGCACTGACTATGGAACTACTTTGCCATTTAACGATTGCATTGGCATTGCTTTTGACTATTTGACTCGTTCTTTCCGATGCCCATGGCTCAACAGCAATGATGGGTTTTCTGTAGTTCTTGGCTATTTCTATTTCTTTGTTGATCCACGATGAATAGGTGCTGTAAACGCCAGCAAGAATGATGACGCAATTGACTGGAGCAACTTGACGCTTAATTGCCTCGTAAAGCGCTTGCGAGGAGGGGGCGTTGTGAATGGGGTCACTTTTTGGTACCGAGTAATCGGTCCATTTGAAGTTCGGATGTTCATTGAAGAATTGAACTAGCTTTTCATAAGCATCGCCATAAACCCAAGAGTGACTGATAAATAGCCTGTAATTAGATAGTGCCGGCATGGTTTCCTCGCGTTAATTTCTGAATCCATAACGTGAATTCGACTGCACCGGGATTGCAGTATAATACCTAATGCTGCCGCATAACATTTTGGATCTCCTCGACTGCATCAATTGTAACAGCTTGATTCTAATACACGTCAGCCAAAATTTGAACGACCGCTCCCGCTGCTTATGTATATATATACATAAGCAGCGTTATGTATACCTCGCGATTATGTATAGTGCGCATGTCGAGCTGACTGTAAGCCCTGTCAATGCTGGCCATTTGGTAGGTGCGGTATCGTGATGCTATACATAAAATTGGTCGATTCGGTGTGTAGTCACCACGACAGCGCTCCGCATGCGCCACAAATCAACACCCCAGCTACCGGCTTGATCGATGGCCACAATGCTGATCAGAGATTTTTGGATCACCATTAACTTACTGCTCGGATAAGGTGATTGCCTGTGAATCCTAGCACTCCTTCCGATCCGGAAGCCTGACACCAATATTCGGCACCGCCGGTGGGCAGCCATCTTGCCGGGGTCTCCAAAACAGCGTTTATTATGTAGAGCTCGCGAGCAAGGTTCGTCCTTACAACCCAGTCGCAGCAAGGCTCTCAACTGTACCGCTATACATAATCGCGAGGTATACATAACGCTGCACTGTGGACATTCGAATTATGGTTGGACATTACGCGCGAGACGAGATTTTTGTGTTTTGGTGCCACTTCACAAGAAGTGGCAGCCGACGTTTAGCTGCCTGGTATCGCTTGATCTCATTTTATGTGTCGCGCCAGTCTCAGTTATGTGGCGAGAATCTCACTTTATGTGTCGTCCAACGGCAGTCCGCTTATTCCCAGCTCAGCGCTCCACCGGTTTGATACTCGGTGACCCGCGTCTCAAAAAAGTTCTTCTCTTTCTTGAGATCCATCATTTCGCTCATCCACGGGAAGGGATTCTGTACGCCTGGATACTGTTGCGGCAAACCGAGCTGCACCAGACGGCGATTGCCGATATATTTGACGTATTCCCTGAAGACGGGTGCATTCAGGCCGAGCACCCCGCGGGGCATGGTATCGTCGGCGTAAGCACATTCCAGTTCCACACCGCGACGGATCAGGTCGATGATTTCCTGCTGGAACGCCTCCGTCCAGAGCTGCGGATTTTCCACCTTGATCTGGTTGGCCATATCGATACCGAAATTGCAGTGCATGGATTCATCGCGCAGGATGTACTGATACTGCTCCGCCGCGCCCACCATTTTGTTCTGCCGGCCCATCGCCAGAATCTGGCTGAAACCCACATAGAAAAAGGTGCCCTCCATAATCGCCGCAAACACGATCAGCGAGCGTAATAACTTCTGATCATTTTCCAGGGTGCCGGTTTTGAAGTGGGGGTCCGCCAGAATGTCGATAAAGGGCATCAGAAATTGATCCTTATCCCGTACCGATGGCACCTCATGATACATGTTGAATATCTCGCCCTCATCGAGACCGATGGATTCGACAATGTATTGATAGGCGTGGGTATGAATGGCCTCTTCAAAGGCCTGGCGCAGCATATACTGGCGGCATTCCGGGGCGGTGATATGACGATACGTGCCCAGCACGATGTTGTTGGCCGCCAGACTGTCCGCCGTCACAAAAAAGCCCAGATTGCGCTTCACGATACGCCGCTCGTCCTCGGTCAGCCCCTTGGGGTCTTTCCACAGGGCGATGTCCCTGGACATCTGAATTTCCTGCGGCATCCAGTGGTTGGCGCAGGCGGCGAGGTATTTATCCCAGGCCCACTGGTATTTGAAGGGCACCAGTTGGTTGACATCGGCGTGCCCGTTAATGATGCGCTTGTCTTCGGCGCGCACCCGTTCAAAACTGGTCATGTCAGTCTCCTCGATGCCACCAGCATGCTCCGGACGCATCGCTAACGGTCCATTGAGAATGGATTCTTTACGAAGATTTTCTTCAAAACTTAACATGATGTTTTCCTTTTTCAAATAATTCCCGTATCACTGACAGGCCTCACAAGTCGGATCGTCGATCGCACAGGCTTTGGGTTGACCCGATATAACAGCATTGAGGGTGCCCGTCTGCACCGTCGATTTTTCCGCTGCCGTGGCGCCCAGTGAGCGCAGGTAGTAGGTGGTCTTCAGGCCGCGTTTCCAGGCCAGCCGGTAGGTCTCGTCAATTTTCTTGCCGGAAGGCTGGCCGAAATAGAGGTTGAGACTTTGGGCCTGATCCAGCCATTTCTGCCGCCGCGCCGCCGCTTCCACCAGCCATTCCGGGTCGGTTTCAAAGGCATTGGCATACAGGGGCTTGATGCTGGCCGGAATGCGATCCACGGGCATGACCGAACCATCGAAGTATTTCAGATCATTGACCATGACCTCATCCCAGAGTTCCAGGCGTTTCAGGTCGTGGACCAGATAGCTGTTCACCACCGTAAACTCGCCGGACAGGTTGGATTTGACATAGAGGTTCTGGTAAATCGGCTCGATGCCCTGGCTGACACCGACAATGTTGGAGATGGTGGCGGTCGGTGCGATAGCCAGGCAATTGCTGTTGCGTATCCCCGCTTTGACCTTGTCGCGCAGTGCAGCCCAATTCAGGCGCTGGCTGCGGTCCACGTCCACGCCGTGCTCACGGCTGGCTGCGAGCAGTTCGATGCTGTCGATGGGCAGGATACCCTGACTCCACAGGGACCCTGGGAAGCTCTGATAGCTGCCCCGTTCCCGGGCCAGATCGGCCGACGCATCAATGGCATGGTAGGAAATGATTTCTTGGCTGATATCGGCAAAGGCGAGGGCTGCAGCCGAAGCGTAAGGAATCCGCATCTGCAACAGGGCATCGGAGAAGCCCATCAGCCCCAGGCCCACCGGCCGGTGCCGCAGGTTGCTGTTGCGCGCCTTGGCGACGGCGTAGTAGTTCATGTCGATGACATTATCCAGCATCCGCATGGCCACCCGAATGGTGCGGCTCAGCTTCTCCTCATCCATGAGCGCCAGCAACTCTTCCGGGCTGCTGTCCTCGCGCAATGCGCCGGTGTCGGTGCTCGCCGTTGCCCGCAAATGGGATACCAGGTTGACGGACCCCAGATTGCAGACGGCAATTTCCCTGGCATTGGTGTTGAGGGTGATTTCGGTGCAGAGATTGGAGCTGTGCACTACCCCGACGTGCTGCTGCGGGCTGCGCAGGTTGCACGGGTCCTTGAAGGTGATCCAGGGATGGCCGGTCTCGAAGAGCATGGTCAGCATTTTGCGCCAGAGATGAATGGCGGGCATGCGCTTGAACAATTCGATGCCGCCCGCATCCGCCATGCGCTCATAGTGCTCATAGCGCTCCCGGAAGGCCGACCCGGTGAGCTCGTGTAGGTCCGGCGTTTCGTTGGGGCTGAACAGCGTCCACATCGCGTTGCTTTCCACGCGCTCCATAAAGAGGTCGGGGATCCAGTTGGCGGTGTTCATATCGTGGGTGCGGCGGCGGTCGTCGCCGGTATTCTTGCGCAGTTCGAGGAATTCCTCGATATCCATGTGCCAGGTTTCCAGGTAGGCGCAGACCGCGCCTTTGCGCTTGCCGCCCTGATTGACTGCCACCGCCGTGTCATTGACTACCTTGAGGAAGGGCACGACCCCCTGCGATTTGCCATTGGTGCCTTTGATGAAGGACCCCAGGGCACGCACCGGCGTCCAGTCGTTCCCCAGGCCGCCGCTGAACTTGGAGAGCATGGCGTTTTCTTTGATGGCTTCGTAGATGTCATCCAGGTCGTCACCCACGGTGGTCAGGAAGCAACTGGACAACTGCGGGCGCAAGGTTCCGGCATTGAATAAGGTCGGTGTCGAGCTGACGAAGTCGAAGCTGGACAGCACTTCATAAAAGGCAATGGCATGGGTTTCGCGGTCGACTTCATTGAGCGCCAGACCCATGGCCACCCGCATCCAGAAGGCCTGCGGCAATTCGATGCGACGCTCCCGCACATGCAAAAAGTAGCGGTCATACAGAATTTGCATGCCCAGATACTGGAAGTTCAGATCACGCTCCGGCCTGAGTGCGGCGCTGATACGCTCCAGATCATACTGTCCCAGACGCGGGTCGATCAGCTCATTCTGGATGCCGGTTTGCAGATAGTCGCGGAAATACTGGGGATAACGTGCGGTCATCTCCGCCTGAGTCGCCGCTTCCCCGAGCACCTCCCAGCGCACGCGGTCGAGGAGCAGGCGCGCCGAGGCGTAGGCGTAGGCGGGATCGCGCTCGATCAGTACCCGGCTGGCAAGAATGGGGGCCTGAAACAGCTCATCCTCGCTGATACCGTCGTAGAGATTCTTGACGGTATTGCCGAGAATGGCATCTATCGACACTGCGCTGCCCAGGCCACTGCAGGCTTCTTCGATAACGGCGCGCAGTCGTGCCATGTCCAGTGCCCGCTGGCTGCCATTCGGATGGCTGACCTTGATAACCGGGACCTCGGCTGGGGTTCCCGCCGCAGCTTGCTGGCGGCGTTCCCGCGCGCGCTCTTCGCGATAAAGCACATAGGCCCTGGCGACTTCGTGTTCGCCGGCGCGCATGAGCGCCAGTTCCACCTGATCCTGAATGTCTTCAATGTGAAAGGTGCCGCCCCCCGGCTGGCGCCGTTTCAGTGCTTCAATCACCTGTTCCGTCAGACGGCTGACGAGGTCACGGACGCGCGCGCTGGCCGCTCCGCTGCCGCCTTCCACGGCCAGGAAGGCCTTCGTCATGGCGATGTGGATCTTGCCGGCGTCAAAACTGACCATCGCGTTGTTGCGACGGATGACTTTGTAGTGGCTCGCTTCGGAGGGGTCGTAGGCAGGGTTGCTGACGATGGCTTGGGCGGCAGGATTAGACATGGGCGACTCCTATGATCGGGGCGTTAGTGGACGCAAACTGCGAGGCAGCGTAAAGGGATACGCCGGGGCGGCGTGCAAAAGCGGATCGCAGAGCGCCCAAGCACTAAATATAGACCTGTTTCTGCTGGTGTCAACTATATCTTGTGCGTAATGTCGTGCACAAGTCTGGCAAAAGATGTGGATAACCTAGCCAGGAGTATCATTTAACAATGAAATTTTATCTCTTGTCCGTGGGCGGAGGGCAGGGTATCTCTGCCGGTTTATGAATTTGGACTTGTTCTAAACCACCGGTTGGGCGCATACTGATCACATTATCTGTCAGGAAGGAACGTCATGACTGCCTCAGCCTTGGAAATTGCCCGCGCCACTCTTTTTGCTCCCGGCGGAATCAGCGAAGGGGAGTTGGAAAAAGTATTCGGCCGCCTCTCCCATCGCGCCCTGGACGATGCCGACCTGTATTTTCAGTACAGCCGCAGCGAGGGCTTTAGTCTGGAAGAAGGGGTCGTGAAGTCGGGCAGTCACTCTATCGAACAAGGCGTGGGTGTGCGGGCGGTGAGCGGTGAACGTCAGGGTCTGGCCTATTCTGACGAAATCGCCGTGGATGCCTTGCTGACGGCGGCAGATGCGGCGCGCGCCATTGTCCATCATCCGGGACAGGGGAAAGGGCTGGTCTGGCAGCGGCGTCAGGGGCTGGCGCTTTATCCGCCTGTCGATCCCCTGGCTTCTCTTCCCAATAGCGAGAAAATCGCCCTGCTGGAACGCGTGGAACGGGCCGCCCAGGCCTGTGATCCGCGCATCGTCCAGGTGATGGCCAGCCTGAGTGCCCGTTTTGAGGTGGTGCTGGTGGCGCGCCTCGACGGTACCATGGCTGCCGACGTGCGCCCCCTGGTGCGCCTCAACGTCTCCGTCATTGTCGAGCAGGGCGGGCGTCGCGAGCAGGGCAGTGCTGGTGGCGGCGGTCGTTACGATTATCAGACCTTTCTTCAGGGCGACATGGCTGAAGACTTTGCCCGTGAGGCCGTGCGTCAGGCTCTCGTCAATCTGGAGGCGGAGGCGGCCCCCGCCGGCTGCATGGAAGTGGTCCTCGGGCCGGGATGGCCGGGCATATTGCTGCATGAGGCTATTGGCCATGGTCTGGAGGGTGACTTCAACCGCAAGGGTACCAGCGCCTTCAGTGGCCGGGTCGGCCAGCGGGTCGCGGCGCCGGGCGTTACGGTTGTCGATGATGGTACTCTGGATGGCCGCCGTGGCAGCCTGAACGTCGATGATGAAGGAACCCCGACCCAGTGCACGACGCTGATTGAAGATGGCATCCTCAAAGGCTACTTGCAGGACACCCTCAATGCCCGCCTGACCGGAACGCGGTCGACGGGTAACGGGCGTCGCGAATCCTACGCGCACTTGCCCATGCCGCGGATGACCAACACCTACATGCGGGCCGGGGATCGCGATCCCCAGGAAATCATCGCCAGCGTTAAACGTGGGCTCTACGCCGTCAACTTCGGGGGCGGTCAGGTGGATATCACTAACGGCAAGTTCGTTTTTTCTGCCTCTGAAGCGTATCTTATTGAAAATGGGAAGATAACCCGGCCAGTCAAAGGCGCCACCCTGATTGGCAACGGCCCGGATGTGCTCACCAGGGTTGAAATGATCGGCAACGACCTCCAACTAGATACGGGAGTGGGCACCTGTGGCAAGGATGGCCAGAGTGTGCCCGTAGGTGTTGGGCAGCCGACTCTGAAAATCCGTGATCTGACCGTGGGTGGAACACAAGGTTGAGAACCCTGCTCTTGTCAGGGTGTCTTGGGAAGGCTAACATCGAGCGATATATTGGTCTTATAATCGGTCTAATTCTCCCATTCGGGGGGTGTGCGAATGAATAATGTATTAAAAAACGTGCTGTTGTGGGTGGCGATTGGCGTCATTCTGATGCTGGTGTTTCAGAACCTCAATACGAGTAGTTCGACGCCGGCTCAGGCTATGGATTTCTCGACCTTCGTGAATAGTATCAAGCAGGGTCAGGTCGCCGATGTCACCATCAACGGTAATCATGTGAATGGCAGCCTCAGCTCCGGGCAGCAATTCAGCGTCTACACCCCGGTAAACGACACGCAAATCGTTCCCCAACTGCTGGCTGCCGGGGTGAAGATCTCGGTCAAGCCGCCGGAAGGGCAATCACTGTTGCTTTCTGTCCTCATCTCCTGGTTCCCGATGCTCTTGCTGATCGGTGTGTGGATTTTCTTCATGCGCCAGATGGGCGGTGGTGGCGCGGGCGGTCGGGGAGCGATGACTTTCGGTCGCAGCAAGGCGCGGATGCTGACGGAAGAAAACAATAAGGTCACTTTTGCCGATGTGGCGGGCATTGAAGAAGCCAAGGATGAGCTTGCAGAGATCGTTGAATTCCTGCGCGATCCGCAGAAATTCCAGCGCCTTGGCGGACGGATTCCCAAGGGCGTATTGCTCATGGGTTCGCCGGGTTCTGGTAAGACCTTGCTGGCGCGTGCCATTGCGGGCGAAGCACGGGTACCTTTCTTCTCTATCTCCGGCTCCGACTTTGTGGAAATGTTTGTTGGTGTCGGCGCATCGCGGGTTCGCGATATGTTCGAGCAGGCTAAAAAGCATGCCCCTTGCATTATCTTCATCGACGAGATCGATGCGGTGGGTCGTCAGCGCGGTGCTGGTCTGGGTGGCGGTAACGACGAACGCGAGCAGACCCTGAATCAGTTGTTGGTGGAGATGGATGGTTTCGAGGGTACTGAGGGCATCATTGTTGTTGCCGCCACCAACCGTCCGGATGTGCTGGACCCTGCGTTGTTGCGGCCCGGTCGTTTCGACCGGCAGGTCACTGTACCGTTGCCGGACATTCGCGGGCGCGAGCAGATTCTGCAGGTGCACATGCGTAAGGTGCCGATTGCCCCGGACGTAGACCCCAAGGTCATTGCCCGGGGTACCCCTGGTTTCTCTGGCGCGGACTTGGCCAATCTGGTCAATGAAGCGGCGCTGATGGCGGCACGCAGGAGCAAGCGTCTGGTAGATATGCATGACTTTGAGGATGCCAAAGACAAGGTCATGATGGGGGCTGAACGCAAGTCGGTGGTCATGAGCGACAAACAGCGGGAAACCACGGCCTATCACGAGTCGGGCCATGCGGTGGTCGCTAAGTTGTTGCCGGGCACGGACCCGGTGCATAAAGTCACCATCATTCCGCGTGGTCGGGCCCTGGGGCTCACCATGCAGTTGCCGACGGAGGATCGTTTTAATTACGAGCGTCAGGAAATTCTCTGTAACATCTCCATTCTCATGGGTGGGCGCATTGCAGAAGAAGTGTTCCTCAACCAGATGACGACAGGCGCGGGTAACGACATTGAGCGTGCCACCGACCTGGCGCGGCGCATGGTGACCCAGTGGGGCATGTCCGGCATCGGGCCGATGGTCATTGGTGAAAAAGAGGAAGAGGTGTTCATTGGTCGGGAAATGACCAAGCACAGCAATATCTCCGAGCAGACGGCGAGAACCGTAGACGGAGAGGTGCGCGATATTATCCAGGAGCGCTACGGCATTGCCCGTAAGCTGATTGAGGAAAATCGCGACAAGGTCGAGGCCATGGCCCGGGCTCTGCTGAAGTATGAAACGCTGGACGCGGGGCAGGTGAGTGACATCATGGCAGGCCGCGACCCGCAGCCGCCGGTAGAGGGTACGGGAAACTATCCCTCCACACCCGGTGGTAATGTCACGACGGCCGACAAATCGGGCGGGCAGCCGTTGCCTGGCCTGAATCCGGGAGAACACCCCGTTTGACCCTGACGCTGGATTGCAACGGGCGCCCGCTGGTTCTCGGGCGCCCTTGTGTTATGGGGGTGCTCAATATCACCCCTGATTCTTTTTCCGACGGTGGCACCTATCTGTCTGTGGATGTTGCTCTTACGCGCGCTAAACGGATGTGGGAAGAGGGCGCCGATATCATCGATATCGGGGCGGAATCCACCCGTCCCGGGGCGCCAGCGGTGGCGCTGGAGGAAGAGTTGCGGCGCCTGCTGCCGGTATTAGAAGCGGTGG
>NZ_JAGDVS010000010.1 GCF_023255755.1 Acidithiobacillus sp.
AAAGGGGAATATTCCATTCTCAAGTCGTGAAATTTTTGTTATTCGAAATGCCCTACACGCGGAGACACCGACCCAGGATTTATGTGATTCCGGTTATATGGAGAGCTGATCATGGATAACAGAAAACTGCTACTCATGGCGCAAGACATCGCAGAAATGCCGGGCGAGCGTAAAGTGCATTTCCTGAATCCAAACGCTGTCCGGATCAACAAATCCCTGGGCGATGCCATAGGGTTGCAACACATGGGTGTACACCTCATCCAGGTGGAACCCGGAAGGGAAAGTACCGAGTACCACATCCATCATGAAGAAGAGGAAGCGGTCTATGTGCTCTCTGGCAAAGGCATACTCGTCATAGAGGCAGAAAATTTTGCCATCAGACCTGGAGATTTTTTTGGGTTTCCACGCCATCGTGCCGCTCATACCATCCTGAACGATGGGACGGAAACACTCGAGTGCCTAGTCATCGGTCAGCGCCTGGATCAGGATGTCGCGGATTACCCGAATCAGCATAAACGCCTATACCGTAATAATGGGGAATGGAATCTGGTGGATATGGCAGATATCCGTGTGTTGCGCGAATCCACGCAGGAATAACAGGAAATCTATGAAACGCGCAAAATCCGATACCCAGCCGTCGCCGCACTTTCTGATGGAAAGCGCCACCGTAGATTATGCGCATGCCGATATCCGCAAGTTGGCGTCCGCGCTGTCCTCTGACGATCCAACGGCAACCGCCAGGCGTTGCTTCGAATGGGTACGCGATCACATCGAACACAGCATGGATTTTCAACGGGAAGAAGTGACCTGCGCAGCCTCGAACGTGTTACAGCAAGGCACTGGCCTATGCACCGCGAAAAGTCATCTGCTCGTGGCCTTATGGCGCGCCAACCAAATCCCCGCGGGATTCTGTTATCAACGACTGACGCTGGATGGCCCCAATCCGCCCTACTGTACACACGGCTTCACCGCGATCTGGCTGAATGGCCGGGGCTGGTATCGTTGTGATGCGCGCGGCAACAGCAAACCTGGTATCCACTGTGAATTCACGCCCGGACAAGAAAACCTGGCCTATCCGACTATGTATAACGGCGAGCAGACTTATCCGGAGGTTTGGGCAGAGCCCTGGCCAGACTTGCTCGCCGCCATGGGGAAGCTGCAAAACATATCGCAGTATCGGAACCATCCCATTGATGCCCGCCCGCCGCGGATTTGTGCGTAAACGAGCCTACGGGAACGAACATACATAACGCGGAGACCGACCATGTATTGCCCTGACCCGTTTGCGGAAACCCACCCGGAAATCCTGCGGGCGCTGATTCAGCGTTACCCTCTCGCAACACTGGTCAGTGTGGGTGTGAATGGTCTGGAGGCGAATCATATTCCCTTGTACCTCGTACCTGGTGAAGGACCGCAACTGGTGCTGCAAGGCCATGTGGCACGTGCCAATCCGCTCTGGCGGGAAGTGCTATCGAACAGCGAGGTGTTGGCCATCTTCCAGGGGCCGCAACACTACATCAGCCCCTCGTGGTATGCGACCAAGGCGGAAACCGGCAAGGTGGTGCCCACCTGGAACTATGCTGTCGTCCATGCCCACGGTCCGCTGCACGTCAGAGACGATCCCGCTTGGGTACGGCAACAGATGGTCGCCCTGACCGCGCAGCAGGAGAACGGCTTTACCATGCCCTGGCAGGTGGATGATGCGCCTCGGGATTTTACGGAGCGGCTCATCCAGCAGGTGGTGGGCATAGAAATCCCCATCTCCCGCTGGATGGGTAAGTGGAAGGTCAGCCAGAACCAGCCAGTTGGTAACCGTGACAGCGTCGTTGCGCACCTGGAGCAGCAAAAACAGCCTGATTCTGAGGCCATGGCTGAATACGTTCTGGTCGGCCTGAAAGGCGGCAAGAGAGACCATCCTTGATGACGATTACTGTGGGTTTTCTGGTGTTCCCGGGTATTCAACTGCTGGATATGTCCGCCTCGGTGTCATAGAGCTTGGCGATCCAGGCCAATGCCTTCTGGGTATCGGTGCCGCAGGAATCGCGGACCCAGTCCAATGTAAAGATTATACATACCCAATCAGCAAGCATCACTTTAGGGTTTTCGTTTTTGTGACCGTAATAAGGGTGGGGGCATCGTCATGCCATGGAGGTTCAAGCTTATACACAACTTATTACGATTATAAATTGTGAACAATAGGCGTATTGTGGACGGCGGTCCGGACAGGCACCGGAACCGTGTTTTGCTCCATCCCCAATGTTACAATCAGGTGCATATTCGAAAATTGGAAGCGGTAACTACCGGATTCCGCAAGGGGTCTTAGTAGAGGCTTGAGCCGTGTGAGGTGAAAGTCTAACGCACGGTTCTGAGGGGTGGTCCAGTAATGGACCGTCCCTACCCAACTCCATATAAGGAAATATCAACCATGACAACAAACACCCTCACACCGGAACTGCTCCACAAGATGGATGCCTACTGGCGCGCCGCCAACTATCTGTCGGTCGGCCAGATATATCTCTACGACAACCCGCTGCTGAAGCGGCCGCTGGCGCTCACGGACGTGAAGCATATGCTGCTTGGGCACTGGGGCACGACGCCGGGGCAGAACTTCATCTACGTTCACCTGAACCGGGTCATCAAGAAATACGACCTCGACATGATCTACGTCTCCGGCCCCGGGCACGGCGGCCCGGCGGTGGTGGGCAACACGTACCTCGAAGGCACCTACAGCGAGATCTATCCCAATATCAGCCAGGATGAAACGGGTCTGCAGAAATTGTTCAAGCAGTTTTCGTTTCCCGGCGGTATTCCGAGCCACGCCTCGCCGGAATGCCCGGGCTCGATCCACGAGGGCGGCGAGCTGGGCTATTCGCTCAGCCATTCGTTCGGGGCGGTGTTCGACAATCCCGATCTCATTGTCGCCTGCGTCATCGGCGACGGCGAGGCGGAAACCGGGCCGCTGGCCACTGCTTGGCATTCCAACAAGTTTCTCGATCCGGTCACCGACGGCGCGGTGCTGCCGATCCTGCATCTCAACGGCTACAAGATCGCCAATCCGACGGTTTTCGCCCGCATCGAGCCGGAGGAACTGGATCAGTTCTTCCGCGGCTGCGGTTGGACGCCTTATTACGTCGAAGGGGACGATCCCGTGCGAATGCACGAGACCATGGCGGCGGCCCTCGATACAGCGGTGGAGCAGATCAGGAAGATTCAGCACAATGCTCGCGTCAACGGCAAAACCATGCGCCCGCGCTGGCCGATGATCGTGCTCAAATCGCCCAAGGGCTGGACCGGTCCCGAATGGGTGGATGGCCTGCAAATCGAAGGCACCTTCCGCGCACACCAGGTGCCGATTGCCGTCGATGCCGACCATCCCGAACACCTCAAGCTGCTAGAAGACTGGCTGAAGAGCTACCGGCCGGAGGAACTGTTCGACGAGTCGGGCCGCCTCAAACCGGAACTGGCCGAACTGGCGCCCAAAGGCGAGCGACGCATGGGCGCCAATCCTCACGCCAACGGCGGTATGTTGCTGCGCGATCTGATCATGCCGGATTTCCGCGACTACGCGGTGAAGGTGCCGTCTCCCGGCGCCGTGACGGCGGCCGACACGCACGAACTCGGCGTCTTCCTGCGCGACGTGGCCAGGCTCAATCGGGAACAACGCAATTTCAGAATCTTCGGTCCCGACGAAACGCTTTCCAACCGCTTGAATGCCGTTTTTGAGGTCACCAACCGGCAGTGGGACGCACGCACACAGGCCAACGATGAATTCCTCGCCCTCGATGGCCGGGTCATGGAGATGTTGAGCGAGCATCAGTGCGAAGGCTGGCTAGAAGGCTATCTGCTCACCGGCCGGCACGGGCTGTTCAATAGCTACGAGTCCTTCATTCATATCATCGACTCGATGTTCAACCAGCACGCCAAGTGGCTGAAGGTCACGGCGGATCTGCCGTGGCGGCGGAAGATCGCGTCGCTGAATTACCTGTTGGCCTCGCATGTCTGGCAGCAGATGCATAACGGCTTTACCCACCAGGACCCCGGTTTCATCGACCACGTGGTGAACAAGAAGGCCGATGTCGTGCGCGTTTATCTGCCGCCGGATGCCAACTGCCTGCTCTCGGTCTGGGACCACTGCCTGCGCAGCCGCCACTACGTCAACGTGGTGATCGCAGGTAAATATCAAGCGCCGCAATGGCTGTCGATGGACGCCGCCGTCAAGCATTGCACCGAGGGCATCGGCATCTGGCAGTGGGCCAGCAACGACCAGGCCGTGGCGCCCGACGTGGTCATGGCCTGCTGTGGCGACGTGCCCACGCTGGAGACGCTGGCCGCCGTCTCCATCCTGCGCGGGCACCTGCCTGAGCTGAAAATTCGCGTGGTGAACGTCGTCGATCTCATGAAGCTGCAGCCGCAAATCGAGCACCCCCATGGCTTGAGCGACATGGACTTCGACGAGCTCTTCACCAAGAACAAGCCGGTGATCTTCGCCTTCCATGGCTACCCGTGGTTGATCCACCGGCTCACCTACCGCCGCACCAACCACGACAACTTTCACGTCCGAGGCTACAAGGAAGAGGGCACCATCACCACGCCCTTCGACATGACGGTGCTGAACGACCTGGATCGCTTCCACCTCGTGATGGACACCATCGACCGCCTGCCGCAGACCGGTGACCGGGGCATCTACCTGAAGCAGCAGTTCAAGGACAAGCTGATCGAGCACAAGCAGTACATCAACAAGCACGGCCAGGACATGCCGGAAATCCGCGATTGGGAATGGAAAGGATGACACCGCGATGGCGCTGCGACTGATCGAGATGGTGTTGCAGGAGAAGGATGGCGCGGAACTCCGTGACCTTCTCAAGGAGCACCAGGTGCTCGAACACCGGCAACTCCGCTTGCCCGACGGAGAAGTGCTGGTGCGGATTTTGTTGGACGCGGAACGGAACGAAGCGGTGCTGGATTTGCTGGAGAATCGGTATACCGGTGAGGCAGGCAACCGGGTTGTGGTTCTGCCCGTCGAAGCGACACTGCCGCGTGCCGAACCGAAGCCGGAACCAGAGACAACAGCCACGCTCGACCAACCGTCGTCCGAGGAGAAACCGTCGGGACGGATCGGCCGGGAGGAGTTGTACGAGGACATCAAGGACGCCGCCGAGTGCTCGCGGGTCTATTTGGCGATGGTGGTGTTGTCCACCATCGTGGCGGCCATCGGTCTATATTACAACAGTGTGGCAATCATCATCGGAGCGATGGTGATTGCGCCCTTGCTCGGGCCGAACATGGCGCTGGCACTCGCCACGACCCTAGGTGACCTGACCCTGCTGCGGCGTGCGCTCCTGACAGCCCTGACCGGAATTGCGATGACAATGGTGTTGTCGGTGATCATCGGTGTGCTGCTCCAGGTGGACCCGGCAACACCTGAAATTGCATCGCGCAACGGAGTGGGGCTGGGCGACATCACCGTGGCCTTGGCATCGGGCGCGGCGGGCGCGCTGGCGTTCACCACAGGTGTGTCGACGACCTTGATTGGGGTGATGGTGGCGGTGGCATTGTTGCCGCCGCTGGTGGCGTTCGGCCTGCTGCTGGGCGGCGGGCATGCAGCGCTGGCAATGGGTGCGTTGTCGCTGTTCCTGATGAACCTGATCTGCGTTAACCTGGCTGGGGTGACGACGTTTCTGGTGCAGGGCATTCGCCCGGCCACTTGGTGGGAAAAAGATCGCGCCGTAAAATCCACGCGCATCGCCATCGTGCTGTGGGCGGTACTGTTGGCGGGATTGGTCGGCATGATCGTGCTGTGGCAAAAGGGCTAAATGGACTTACTTTTCCGGGGTATGACAACAAATTTCCTGCAACTCACGAAACCTTGGGGCCCGCAAAGACAGAAGGAATACCCCTCATGAAACCCGATACCGACCAGTCCAAGGCGCCCGAAGCGCAGTCAGTTCCGAAGCATGAATCGAAGCCCGATGCGAAGGACGATCTGAAATCCATGCCCCTGGCGGAGGTGGAGAAGAAATTGGCGTCGTCGCCGGACGGGCTCCCCCAAGCCGAGGCGGAAAAGCGGCTGACCCAATACGGACCGAACGAGATCGAAGAAAAGAAGGCCAATGCCTTCCTGAAATTCCTCACCTATTTTTGGGGTCCGATCCCGTGGATGATCGAAGCAGCCGTGATTCTTTCGGCCGTAGCCCGGCATTGGCCGGACTTTTTCATCATCCTGGTTCTGCTCTTGGCCAACGCAGTGGTCGGATTCTGGGAGGAACACGCAGCGGGCAATGCCATCGAGGCCCTCAAGGCCAAGCTGGCGGTCAAGGCCCGGGTGATACGTGACGGGAAGTGGGTCAACCCGGCGGCGCGCGAGCTGGTGCCGGGCGATGTCATTCGCATGCGCCTGGGCGACATCGTGCCGGCGGATGTGCGGCTGCTCGACGGCGATCCCATGTCGGTCGACCAGTCCGCGCTGACCGGAGAGTCCTTGCCCGCGTCGCGCAAGCTGGGCGACGCGGTGTTTTCCGGTTCCATCATCCGCCGCGGTGAGAGCAGCGCGCTGGTGTACGCCACGGGTGCGAATACCTACTTCGGCAAGACCGCAGAACTGGTTCAGGACGCGCACACCGTTAGCCATTTTCAAAAGGCGGTGTTGAAGATCGGCAACTACCTGATCATTCTCGCGGTGGTGCTGGTGGCGGCGATCATTGCCGTCGCGATTTACCGCGGTGACCCGATCCTTACCACGCTGCAGTTTGCCCTGGTGCTGACCGTGGCCGCGATTCCGGTGGCGATGCCCACGGTGTTGTCGGTCACGATGGCGGTCGGCGCGCGCCTGCTCGCCAAGAAGCAAGCGATCGTCAGCCGCTTGGTGGCCATCGAGGAACTGGCCGGCGTGGACATCTTGTGTGCAGACAAGACCGGCACGCTGACCCAGAACAAGCTCACGCTGGGCGATCCGTTCAGCGTGAACAATGTCTCTGCCGAGCAGGTTATCCTCGACGCCGCACTGGCGTCGCGCGCGGACGACAAGGACACCATCGACCTGGCCGTGCTGGGCGGCCTGAAGGATGACAAGGCCCTGAAGGGCTACCAGGTGGTGCATTTCCAGCCGTTTGACCCGGTGCACAAGCGCACCGAAGCGACCGTCAAGGGGGCGGACGGAAAACAATTCAAGGTGACCAAGGGCGCGCCGCAGGTGATCCTGGCGCTGGCGGCAAATGCGGGCGAAGTCAAGTCCGCCGTCGACAAGGCAGTCAACGACTTTGCGGCGAGCGGCTTTCGGTCACTAGGCGTCGCCCGGGCAGAGGAGGAAGGCAAGTGGATGCTTGTCGGCGTATTGCCCTTGTTCGATCCGCCACGGGAGGATGCCAAGGCAACCATTGCCACCGCGCTGGCGATGGGCGTGCAGGTCAAGATGGTGACGGGGGACGCACTGGCCATCGCCAAGGAAACCGCCAAGAAGCTGGACATGGGCGCCAATATCCTCGATGCCTCCAGCCTCGGCGACTCCAAAAAGGAAGAGACCGCAGAGGTGGCCGAGTCCATCGAAAAGGCCGATGGTTTCGCCCAGGTGTTTCCCGAACACAAGTTCCACATCGTGGATGTCCTGCAAAAACGCGGCCATATCGTCGGCATGACCGGCGACGGGGTGAATGATGCCCCCGCGCTGAAGAAAGCCGACTGCGGCATCGCCGTATCGGACGCGACCGACGCGGCGCGCGCGGCAGCGGCCATCGTGCTGATGACGCCGGGCCTGTCGGTGATCATCGATGCGATCAAGGAAAGCCGGAAGATTTTCCAGCGGATGAACAGCTACGCGATCTACCGCATTGCCGAAACGCTGCGCGTGCTGCTGTTCATGACGCTCTCGATCCTGATCTTCAATTTCTATCCGGTGACGGCGGTAATGATCGTGATGCTCGCCTTGCTCAACGACGGCGCGATCCTGTCCATCGCCTATGACAACGTGCATTACAGGGACCAGCCCGAGGCCTGGAACATGCGCATGGTGCTGGGGATTGCCACGGTACTGGGCCTTGTCGGTCCCATCGCCGCATTTGGCTTGTTTTTCCTTGGCGATCGGGTTTATCACCTCAACCATGCGCATCTCCAGACAATGATGTATCTGATGCTGTCGGTAGCCGGGCATCTGACGATTTTCCAGGCGCGCACGCGCGGCCCCTTCTGGTCGATACGCCCGGCGCGGATTTTGTGGGGGGCCGTGCTCGGCACGCAAATCGTGGCGACGCTGATAGCGGTTTATGGGCTGTTCATGACACCCCTAGGCTGGGGTTGGGCGGCGTTCGTCTGGGGTTACGCGCTGGCGTGGTTCCTTGTGACCGACCCTGTGAAGCTGCTCGCCTATCGGATTCTTGATCCAGTCAAAGCTGGAACCAAGCCTAGTTCCAAAGGCGAGGACAGGCCCGGTGATCTGACACCGCAGATCGCTACACGGGCGTATGAACTGTACGAGCAGCAGGGTCATCAGGACGGTCAATCAGTTCAGAACTGGGACAAAGCGGAGCGGGAGGTTCGGGAAGATCAAGCCAAGGCTGAAGCTAAGCCTGAAACACTGGCTGAGCCGAAGCCAGAAACCGAAGCCGCTGAGTCTAAATCTGGAAGCGGAGATCAAGCCGCAGACCGGGGCCAATGCCCAACCTAAACCTGAAACCCGCTAATTGGGTGTAAGCCATAATTGCCGATCTTCCCGGCGTGGGCGCAGAGTCAGCATTGGCTGGCTCTCGCCAAACCAATGTTTTCCGGCACCGCCGACTACTGGACCAATGCCGCTCAAAATTGAGCAGACCGTATACGGAAAATCGTGTCGGACGGGCGTTGTGGCCAGAAACCTTGCCGTCGAGGTTTGCCGACAGAATTTTCGGTGGTTTGCGCTTATACCATCACTACGCTGGTTTCGGTATAAATGCCATACACCATCCGGCAGGCGCAATTGAGCCAGCTACGACTGTGCAGCAGTGTGGCGCAATAAAATGTGCGCACACGGAACATTGATCCTTGCCCTTGGGATGTGGCTGATACTGCAACGTAGCCTTCGGTGTCATTCCAGGACATTTCTCTGCCGCATGGGCTATGCCAATAGGATTCATGCCTGTAATGGATCCTGCCACCACGGCGCTGGCCGTAATCGCAATACCCTTCAACAGATCACGCCGACGCATACCTTCAGGCTTCAATTTATTGTTTCCATTCTGTTCGTTACCCATTGGGGTTACTCCTCCATCATCCGTGTTACAATTGCGCATCCATGACCAATTCCCGCCGCGTCATAGCCCCTCGAGTCACAAAAAATGCTTCCTTGTTATTCCGAGTGTGGGGCATAGGCAGAGGGGAACCCAAATAATTGCTAGACAACTTGTATCATACTGTCACGTCGCTGCTGATCCAGGATGTATGGCCTGGTTTTGCTCGATTTCCCGCCTTTGCCAATTGTCCAGCTTACCATGTCGTCGCCATAGTGGTCTCCCCTGCTGGTATGCCATGATAAAAGAATCATAGTGTAATTCAGCGGGCCAAGTCATCCACTACATGATCGGTTCCTGAATACCTGTTGAGCATGTACCTGGGCAATCCAATGTCCACAATCAGTCTGCCGACCATCAGGGCTCAACGGCGGCAGGGCAGCGAGAGCGGACGCTCGGGTGAAGCGCCGAACGTCTCTCATAACGTTCGCCG
>NZ_JAGDVS010000188.1:0-4430 GCF_023255755.1 Acidithiobacillus sp.
CGCCGAGTGGATGGTCTCTGGTATAAAGGAGCTGGGGGAGGCGGCGGGGCTGGCAGGGGCCGGACATCGGCCACCGCCCGCAGGAAGCAATCTGCTTCCGCTGCATCGGTCACTGGTTCTTGCTTCTCCGGCTGATTTGGCCGCCGCCGCCCCATGTTTCAGTCCTCTTGCTGCTCCAGCCAACGCTCCGCATCCAGCGCCGCCATGCAACCGCTGCCCGCGCTGGTCACTGCCTGGCGATAGACATAGTCCTGTACATCGCCCGCCGCAAACACACCCTCAATACTGGTGGCTGTTGCCATGCCGTCGCGCCCGCCGCGGGTAATCAGGTAACCCCCTTCGTCCGTCTTCAATTGTCCCTTGAAGATGCCGGTATTGGGCTGATGGCCAATGGCAATGAACACCCCCATCAGCGTCAGGTCCTGGGTGCTGCCGTTTTCTACATGCTTAATCCGCAAGCCGGTGACCCCGGAGTCGTCACCCAGTATTTCGTCCACAGAGTGGTCCCAGATAATGGTGACGTTCTCCTTGGCCATCAGCTTGTCCTGCAGAATTTTTTCGGCGCGGAACCGGTTACGCCGGTGGATGACCGTTACATGTCTGGCGATATTGCTGAGATAGAGCGCTTCTTCCACTGCAGTATTGCCGCCACCGAACACGGCGACCGCCTGCCCGCGATAGAAAAATCCGTCGCAGGTTGCACAGGCGGAAACGCCTTTGCCGCGAAACTTATCTTCGCTGGGCAAACCCAGGTACTTGGCAGATGCCCCGGTAGCGAGAATCAGCGCATCGCAGGTATAACAATGCTGGTCCCCGCTGAGGCGAAAGGGTCGTTGGCTCAGGTCTGCGGTATGAATGTGGTCGAACAAAACCTCGGTATCAAAGCGCCGCGCCTGTTTTTCCAGTTCCTGCATGAGTTCCGGACCCATGATGCCGTTTGCAGCACCAGGCCAGTTATCCACGTCCGTGGTTGTCATCAGTTGGCCGCCGGGCTCCATGCCTTGTACCAATATCGGGCTCAGATTGGCGCGTGCCGCATAAATAGCCGCCGTATAACCACCGGGGCCGGAGCCCAGGATGAGTAAGCGGCAATGTTTTTCATCGATGACACTTTTCGGATCGCTCATGGGTACCTCGCTGCCAGAATGGAACGGTATCGGACGAGCTGCGCACACGGCGGAACCCGTCCAGACTTATGCGAATTAATGACGGAAAGTGTAACACCATTCCCGCGCTGTTGTCCCCGCCTCCCGCAGGGAGGTGATATCGGGTACTGCGAAATAAACGCCTGCATCTGATCCATTAGAAGCTGCTAACAACAGCATTTCTTTGTCTTTCTTTCCCGGCATCTCCTTGACACCCGTGCAGGGGTCGTTTAGCGTGCCGAGATGAGTTCTGCTGCCCGTAATGCGTCCCGAGGCTCCCGGCCTGCCCCTGCAAAGCCGGTTCAACTACCGCGCGCCAAACCATGGCGCCGCGAGGCGCTGCTGCTGATGCTGATCGCGGTGGCGGCCTTTATGGCGATGTCCCTGCTCAGTTTTCATCCCGCCGATCCCAGTTGGTTTAATAGTGGTAAGGGTGGCCCGGTGCATAATTGGGGCGGCGAAACTGGTGCCTATCTCGCCGATTTTCTGGTGCAGATTTTTGGCATGATCGCCTGGCTCCTCCCTGTGGAGCTGGGCGCGTGGGCCTGGCAGATGTGGCGGCGCTGGTTTCGTCAGCATCCGGGACGCTGGGCGGCGCCTCTGGGGGCTGTCGCCATCGCGCTGGGTCTGAGCAGCTTCCTCGCGCTGACTTGGCCAGCGGGCTGGTGGCCCGTTGCCGGGGCCGGCGCGGGCGGTATTCTCGGTCAGGAAATCGGTGTCCTTACGCAACCTTTCATTGGTGTGGGTGGTAGTGCGTTGCTATTTCTGGCGCTGTTTATTCTCGGTGTGTTTCTGCTCACCGGCCTGGGACCGCGCGCCATGGCAGCACATATCAGCGCCCTGCATTTCTCCTTGCCGCGACCACACTGGCGCCTGCGCTGGCCTTTGCGACGGCGTGTACCAGCCCAAGCAGTGTCGGTTACGGCGCTTGGGCCCGCAGTGCAAAAGCCATCCCTGGCAGCAGCACCGAGCTTCTTCTCCACCAAAAAGCGCGGAGCAGTATCGGCTCGCGCTGCCGTTAAAAGTAGTCGACAGTTACCATTACCCGCACCCGTAGGGCCGCCGCGCGCTGATGGTCTTCCCGATCTTGCCTTGCTCGATCCGGCAGATGCGGAAGACCCCAGTTCCCAGTTGCAGCCCGAAGTGCTGGCGCAGCAGTCGCGCATGCTGGAAGAAAAGCTGGCCGACTTCGGGGTGCAGGCAACAGTGGTGGCGGCCCATCCCGGACCAGTGATTACCCGTTTTGAAATAGAGCCGGCACCGGGGGTCAAAGTCAGCCAGATCGCCGGTCTCAGTAAAGACCTTTCGCGCGTGCTGGCGGCGCGGGTGCGTGTGGTAGAAGCCATTCCCGGTAAGGCCACCATGGGCATCGAGGTGCCGAACCTCAAGCGGCGCACGGTGCGTCTCTCCGAGGTGCTTTCCAGTCATAGTTTTACCCAGAGCAAAAGCCATCTAACGCTGGCACTGGGTCAGGATATCGGCGGTCAGCCGGTGTCCGCCGATCTGGCGAAGATGCCCCATCTGCTGGTGGCCGGAACCACCGGCGCCGGCAAGTCTGTGGGCGTCAATGCCATGATTCTCAGCATTCTCTTTAAGGCGACTGCTGACGACGTCCGCCTGATTATGGTGGACCCCAAGATGTTGGAGTTGTCCATCTATGAGGGCATCCCCCATCTGCTGGCGCCGGTGGTAACGGATATGAAGGAGGCCGCGAACGCCTTGCGCTGGTGCGTGGCGGAGATGGAACGGCGCTATAAGCTCATGGCCTTTGCCGGAGTGCGCAATCTAGCCGGATATAATCAGAAAGTGCGGGAAGCGGTGGCTTCGGGACATCCCCTGCCTGGTCCGGATAAAGATATGGATGGCGAGCCCGTCGCGCTGAGTGTGCTGCCTGCTATCGTGGTGATCATTGATGAGTTCGCGGACCTGATGATGGTGGTCGGTAAACAGGTGGAAACCTTGATTACCCGCCTGGCCCAGAAAGCGCGCGCTGCCGGTCTGCACCTCATTATGGCGACACAGCGTCCTTCAGTGGATGTCATCACCGGCCTGATCAAGGCCAACGTTCCCACCCGCATTGCCTTTCAGGTTTCGTCGCGTATCGACTCGCGTACCATTCTCGATCAGATGGGGGCGGAGACCTTGCTGGGCCAGGGTGACATGCTTTATCTGCCGCCCGGCTCCGGTTATCCGTTGCGGGTGCATGGGGCCTTTGTCAGCGATGAGGAAGTTCATCGTGTAGTAGAGTCCCTGCGTCAGTTAGGCGCGCCACAGTACGACGAGCGTATTTTGCAGGGCAACGACAGTGGCGATGGTGAGGGCATGGACGGTGAAGGCGGGGAAGATGCTGATCCCCTCTATGATCAGGCGGTAGCCATCGTTACCAGCAGTCGCAAAGCGAGCATCTCTTACGTGCAGCGGCAGCTCAAGGTGGGCTATAATCGGGCCGCCCGCATGATCGAAGAGATGGAGCGGGTTGGTGTGGTCGGTCCCTTGCAAAGTAACGGGAGCAGAGAAATCTATGCAGCAGCACCGCCCGGTCGGGACTGACTATTTGCACTTTATGCGCGACCCATTACCGGCCTTACGTTTGGCTCGCTGGTTTTTGGTGCCGCTGCTGATTTTGGGCGGTATCCAGTATGCGGCCGCTGCCACGGGCCTGGCGATGTTGCAGGATTTTTTCCAGAAAACCCACACCATCACGGCCCAGTTCAGTCAGGAAGTAGCCAACCATGACGGCCAGATCGTCAAGCGTACCAGTGGCAAGCTGTGGATTTCCCGCCCCGGCAAATTCCGCTGGGACTATAGCGGCAACAACGGGCAAACCATTGTATCCAACGGTGAGAAGGTCTGGCTCTACGAACCCGCTCTGGAACAGGCCACGGTACAGCCTCTCGGCAAAGCCCTCGGATCGACCCCTGCGGCGCTGATCGCTGGCAACGATGACCTCAGCCAGCGCTTCAAGATCACTGACCTGGGTCAAAAAGACGGTCTCCACTGGCTCCTGCTCCAACCCAAAACGGGTCAGGATCAAGGCTTCACGGCTCTGCGCATGGGTTTTGATGCGCAGGGCGCACTGCGCCAGATGCGCATGGAAGATGCGTTTCAGCAACAGACTGTCCTTCGCTTTGAGCATATTAAAATCAATCACCCCATTTCGGCGCAGGAGTTTCAGTTCACTCCGCCAGCCGGTGTGGATGTTCTCTCGCAATAATTTTTTCTGGAGTACTGCATGTCGGCTTTGAAGACCCGCCTCGCCCTCGTTACCCTCGGCCTGTTAGTGGC
>NZ_JAGDVS010000188.1:4440-9595 GCF_023255755.1 Acidithiobacillus sp.
GTTAGCCGATGGCGGACCCGTCAGCAGCTTTGCCGACAATCCTGCGGACATGGTTTTCTTCCCGGGTACTCGGGTGGGCCTGGATATTCTCGCGATGCGCCCTACTTACACAGTGGATAACAGCAATGTTACTTACGACGCCAGCAGCAATCTGCAGATTCTGCCCAATCTCTTTGTGACCCATCGTTTTAATGACCTCCCGCTGGCGGTTGGTCTCGGTATCACTTCGCCCTTCAGTATCAACAACACCTGGCCTGCCGGGACTTTTCCCACACAATCCCTGCCGCTGAAAAATGACCTGCGGATCATTGATGTGAATCCGGGTGTTGCCTATTTGCTGCTGCCCAATCTGAGCGTTGGGGTGGGTCTGGATTATTACCAGACGCTCAGTGCAACCTTTGGCCCTAACTCCGGCAATGGTGGGGGTGTCGGCGGTAACGTCGGGCTTTTCTACACCACGGAGCGCTTCAATGCGGGACTCAGTTACCGCTCGGCGGCCAACATTTCTTCAGGCGGCGGCAGTATTGACCTCCCCAGTCGCGTGCAGGCAGGTGTCCGCTATCGCTTCACCCCGCGCTTTGCCACTGAATTGGATGTGGACTGGAATGACTTGAGTAACGCCCAGTTACCCGGCTATGGCAGCCTCGGCTGGAAATCCGCCATGGCCTATCGTATCGGGCTCAGCTATCACCTGAACCAGAATCTGGAGTTCCGCGGCGGTTTGGCCCACGAAGGCAGTCCCACTAATGGCGCCAGCATAAATGCGGCAGTACCTGGCACGAGCAGTAACCTGGCCTCCTTTGGATTGGGTATTGGCGTTGGTGCTTGGCACTATGATTTGGGTGCTTCTTATGCCCTTTCCGGATCCACGACCTCCGACAATCCTATCTATGGTGGTAACTACAAAGCCAGCACCCTCAACTTTGGCGCCGCCATTTCCCGGGATTTTTAGGGGATAGGCTGCCCGAGCAGAACACCCATGGCAGCATTGCCCGGTAGCGCCCCTCGCCCGCTGGCGGCCCGTATGCGTCCCCAGACGCTGGGCGCCTACGTCGGGCAGAACCATCTGCTCGGCAAGGAAGGTCCGTTGCGGGCCATGGTACAGGCCGGGCATCTGCACTCCATGATTCTCTGGGGTCCGCCGGGCAGTGGCAAAACCACCTTGGCGCAACTCCTCGCCCATGCTGCTGGCCAGCACTTCCAGATTCTGTCTGCCGTCAACAGCGGAGTACGAGAAATCCGCGCCGCCGTCACCAGCGCCGAGGCCGCCCAGTCTCTAGGCCAGGGCACGGTCCTCTTCATTGATGAAATCCATCGCTTCAACAAAAGCCAGCAGGACGCCCTGCTGCCCCATGTGGAAGAAGGCGTCGTGACCCTCATCGGCGCAACGACGGAAAACCCCAGCTTCGCCCTGGTCAACGCCCTGCTGTCCCGGGCGCGCGTCTATGTTCTCAAAGCGCTGACTGGTGAGGAACTCGGCACGGTGCTCGATCACGCCCTTGCTGATAGTGTGCTCGGTCTGGGTAATCTGGCGATAGAGATGTCCCCGGAAGTACGCAAGGGTTTGCTGACTGCTGCCGACGGCGATGCCCGTCGTCTCCTCAATCTGCTGGACCTCGCGGTACAATTGGCCCCGGTGCAGGCGGGTAACACACAGATCACTGCCGAAATCGTCGCCGCGGCCAGCGGTCAATCCTGGCGACGCTTCGACAAGGGCGGTGAAGCCTTTTACGACGAAATCTCCGCATTTCACAAGTCTCTGCGCGGTTCCGACCCCGATGCGGCACTCTACTGGCTGGCGCGAATGCTCGATGGGGGCGCCGATCCCTTGTACCTCGCCCGCCGCCTGGTGCGCATGGCTTCTGAAGATATCGGCCTCGCTGACCCGCGGGCTATAGATATGGCCCTCGCCGCCAAGGACGCCTACGCCTTTCTCGGCTCGCCCGAGGGGGAGCTGGCCCTCGCGCAAGCCACGGTCTATCTCGCAAGCTGCCCCAAAAGTAACCGCATCTACGATGCCTGGAATGCTGTGCGCGCCGCGGTCAAGGCGGGTGGTAGTGCAGAAGTGCCCCTCCATCTGCGCAATGCGCCCACGAAACTGCTCAAAACACTGGATTATGGCAGGGGATATCAATACGATCACGACTATCCCGACGCCATCGCCCCGGAGCAGCATTATTTGCCCCCCGGCCTGCGTCAGACCCATTTTTATGACCCCAGCGACCGCGGCCTGGAAACGCGTATTCAGGAGCGTTTACGCTGGATAAATGCTCATCGTCAACCTGTCCGAGAGAAGAAACCCCATGCTTGATCCCAGCTTGCTGCGCAGCGCACCAGAAAAAGTAGCCGCAGGCCTCGCCCGCCGTCACTTCACTCTGGATGTGACGGCCCTGAGCACCCTCGACCAGCAGCGCAAAACCCTGCAGATTCAGCTTGAAGAAGTGCGCAACGCCCGCAATGAAGCCTCCAGACAGATCGGTCAGGCGCGCCGTCAGGGGCTCGATACCAGCGCGATGCAGACCGCGGCGGCGCAGCACGGCGAGGAGATCAGGATCCTGGAACAATCTCTGGAAAGCATCCTTGCCGAATGGGAGAACCTGACCAGCAGCCTGCCCAATATCCCGCAGGATTCAGTGCCCGATGGCCGCGATGAAAGTGACAATGTGGTGTTGCGTCACTGGGGCACGCGCCGCGCCTTCGATTTCCCCCCTCACGACCATGTCGATCTGGGCGAGGACTTGGGTATTATTGATTTCGCGGCGGGCGCCCGCCTCGCTGGCGCCCGCTTTGTGGTGTTGCGTGGCCTCGGTGCCCGTCTTGAGCGCGCCCTGACGCAATTCATGCTGGATTTGCATACGACGGAACACGGCTACTGCGAAATTGCGCCGCCCTTTCTCGCCAACGCTGACTCTCTCTTCGGCACTGGGCAGCTTCCCAAATTCGAAGAAGACCTTTTCGCTTTAAGGGACGACCCCTATTACCTGATTCCCACTGCCGAAGTGCCGCTTACCAATCTTCTGCGCGGTGAGATTGTCGGTACCCTGCCGCAACGCTTCTGTGCCTATACCCCCTGTTTTCGGCGCGAAGCGGGAGCTTATGGGCGCGACACCCGTGGCATGATCCGCCAGCATCAGTTCGACAAGGTGGAGCTGGTGCAGATCGTCCGTCCCGAAGATTCCGCCCAGGCCCACGAAACACTCACGGCCCATGCCGAAAAGGTATTGCAACTTCTGGAGCTGCCCTACCGGGTGATGGCCCTCTGCGCGGGAGATTTGGGCTTCAGCGCCGCCAAGACCTATGACCTGGAAGTCTGGCTGCCGGGCCAGAATCAGTACCGGGAAATCAGCTCCTGCAGCAATTTCGAAAGCTTTCAGGCACGTCGCCTGCAGTTACGCTATCGCGCAGAAGATGGTAAGCCCCAGCTCGCCCATACCCTCAATGGCTCTGGCCTCGCCATCGGCCGTACCCTGGTTGCGCTCCTGGAAAATCATCAACAGACCGATGGCAGTATCCGGATTCCCGCCGCCTTGCGTCCCTACCTCGGCGGGATGGACGTCGTTAAGGCCTGAGCCCGTGCATTCTGCTTACGAACCAGTGAGTTGTGCACTGCACAGCGCCTTAGAGCTGGCCGCGATGCAGCGTCGTCCAATGCGTTTGCACATGGCGGATGGCACATGGCAAGCTGGCATTATTCTCGACGTCTGGACTGCGCAGGGCAGGGAATGGCTGCGTCTGCGCCGGTCCGACGGTGATGTCGAGATCGATCTTACCCATATTCAACAAGTCCAGGAAAATACTGCACCATGAAATATCCCATTATCCCCAGTCTCCTTGCCGGCTGTTCGATGCTGCTTTCCAGCACTGCATTTGCCGCGGAGTTTCCCCTGCCCGCTGCCGGCAGCAACATGGTCGGCCAACTTCAGGTGGTCATCGCCCGGCATCAGGATACCCTGCTCGATATCGCCCGCCATTACGATGTTGGCTATAACGAAATCCGCGCCGCGAACCCCGGTGTCGATCCCTGGCTTCCCGGCGCCGGAACCCATGTGCTGGTTCCCACCCAATATATTCTCCCCCCCAAACCCTGGACGGGGATCATCATCGATATCCCGGAGCGCCGTCTGTTTTATTTCCCTGCGGGTCAGAACGTGGTTTACACCTATCCGGTAGGCATTTTCCGGCCAAAATGGCCGACTCCGCTGGGTAGCACACGCATCATTGCCAAAGTCAGGAACCCTACCTGGACAGTGCCCAAAAACATACAGGAGGAACACGCCAAGGCCGGAGAACCCATACCCGCGTTTTTCCCCGCCGGCCCTGACAACCCCATGGGTGAACTGGCGCTGGAAACGGGCTGGTCGCAGATTTTCATTCATGGCACCAATAAGCCCTGGGGTGTTGGCATGCGGGTCAGCCATGGCTGCTTCCACGTCTATCCTGAAAACGAAGTCCAGCTCTTTAAAATGGTAAAGGTGGGCACGCCGGTGAGGACCATAGATCAGCCATATATTGTCGGGACGAGTGGCAACGGCCGGCTCTATCTGCAAAGTTTCGCACCCATAGAAGCCTATAACAAAGACAGCAACCCTCAACAACGCGCAGTCGATGCTATCAGTCTTTTTGAAAAACAGGTTCAGCAAAGCTGGACGATTAACTGGCAGCAGGTCATCGATTTGGTAGAAAAGCCCAATACCATACCCACGGCCATCAATATCAACGCCCCTACTCTGTCCGCGGTGGTCGCTCAGTTGTCTGCCCAGCCCTATGACTTTGCGCCCTATGGTGACAATGCCAACACCGCGACGCCGCCACCTGCGCCGACCCCCATTGCCACCCCGGCGGCCTGAACAGACGCTTCATCTCCGGGGGCAAAAAAAGCGCTTGCGTGCCCCCATACCCCCGTGTATAGTTCGTCCTCTCGGCGGGGCAGAGGACCCAAAGAGAGCAGCAAATACATTGGGTGTTGACAGTAAAGTAGATCGCCTGATATAGTTACAAACCCTGTTGCGGGGTGGAGCAGCTTGGCAGCTCGTCGGGCTCATAACCCGAAGGTCGTAGGTTCAAATCCTACCCCCGCTACCAAGATTCGCAGTACGTGGTATTGTTCTTTCCCAGCCGAGTGGAGATGTGTGGGGTTTAGACCCAGGGGTGATAT